>NC_017944.1:0-300000 GCF_000306765.2 Haloferax mediterranei ATCC 33500 | reverse complement strand
GCCCGCGACGGATTCGACGCGAACTTCGAGATAGCCCGCTTCGTTGACGGTTCCGGCGTACACTTCGTCGCCCGGTGTCTTGTCCACCGGAACCGACTCGCCGGTGATAGGGGCCTGATTAACGGCGCTGTCGCCCGAAAGCACGCTCCCGTCGACCGGGATTTTCTCGCCGGGTTTGACGACGACCACGTCGCCGACTTCGAGTTCTTCGACCGGAACGACGGTTTCTGTGCCGTCGCGGCGAACCGTCGCCTCGTCGGGCGAGAGGTCCATCAACTCACGAAGGGAGTTCCGCGTGCGGTCCATCGAGTAGCGTTCGAGGAGTTCGGAGACGCTAAAGAGGAACGCGAGCGTCGCCGCCTCGAAGTAGAGGCTTGTCGGCGACGAGATGAGACTCGCGGTGACGGCGCTGAGAATCGCCACCGACATCAGGAAGTCGATGTCGAGACTCCGGTTCCGCGCCGAGTAATAGCCGTTTCTGAGGATGGCTTGGCCGCCGATGGCGGTACCGACGATGTAGAGCACCTCGGCGAGCGTGAACGAGACACCGAGGACGGACGCGACGACGAGTTCGAGTCCGAGGAGGTACTCGGCGGTGATACCCGCCGCGAGGAAGCCGCCACTAACCCAGGTCTTTACGGCGCGGGAACTCCGCCAGACGCTCTCGTGTTCGGCGTCAGCGTCGCCGGTGTCGCCGTCTCCGACGAGTTCGTCAGCATCGGTGCCGGTGACCTCGTAGCCGGCGTTTTCGATGGCGGCGACGACGGTCTCCGGCCGAGCGTCTGCTGCGACGGTGACGACAGCCTTCCCCGTCGTCGGGCGCGTCTCGTAGTCGAGTACGCCGGACGTGTCTGCGAGTGCATTTTCGACCTTCCCCGCACAGGACGGACAGTCCATATCGGGAACCGAGAGTGTAATCCGGCGGGTCGATGGTTCGTCCTCGACGGCGTAGCCTGCACCCTCGATGTTGGTCCGGATATCGTCGACCGTGGTCCGATTGGGGTCGTAATCCACGACGAGGCGACCAGTCGTCACCCGCGGGTCGATATCGTCGATACCGTCGAGTCGGCGGACACTGGACTCGACTTTCCCGGCGCAGGAAGGGCAATCCATCTCCGGGACACCGAACTCCGCGCGGGCGGTGTCGCTACCGGACTTGGGAGGACTCAACTCCTCACCGGAACCGGTCGAAGCCGACGTATCAGCGTCGGCATCGCAGGCACCATCACACCCGCAGTCGTCCGGTGGTGCTGTGGACGAACCCGTCCCGTCGTCCAGGTCACGCCCATCGTATTCGCTCATATGCAGCACTAACCAGTGACCAGTTAATAATTCACCTGTTACTAATCGGCCAAGACATATTGTATATTCACAATCTAAACCGTTTTAGTTAATAACTCACTGCAGGAACGGCGGGGACGCCGTTGGCAGCGAGATGAGCCACAGGCTGATGATAGTGTAGAGAATCATCACGGTGACAAACGGGAACTGGCTTCGAACCGCCTGCATTCGACTCGGGAACGTCCGGTACGCCTGCGAGTGCGCGACCCACACGGCAAAGAGGTGCCCGAAGAGGATGAACACGATGTTCAGGCCGCCGAACCACGCGGGAAGAGTGAGTACAATCGGGTTCGCCGGCGACGACAGCGGCGACGACAACGCCTCGACGAGCATCGGCGAAAGCGAAATCAAGAAGCCGAAGTAGTGCGCGAGATGGTAACCGGCGGCGATAACGAGCAACGGGGGAGCGAATCTGATGGCGAGCGACAGCGGCGTCTCGAAGGTGTCGATTCTGCGGGCTGTTATCCGTGCTGCGAGGACGTAGAGGCCGAGGAAGACACCGAATCCCCCGAGGTAGAGCAGTGCGTAGACGAGAAGTGGTGGGAGTCCAACGTTGACAGCGGCCCTAATACCCGCAGCGCCCTGTTCGGTCGTGACGAACCCGCTGAACGTCAGTTCCCAGACGAGAACGACCGTAACCGCAACATCCGCGAGGTCAACGAAGTCGTCGTCGGTGACGAGTCGCATCCCCGGCAAGCGGACCGAGAGACCGTCGTCGTCGAGGCGAATCGGTGCGACCCGTCCGTAGAAGTGGAAGAAGACCGAAACGGGGTCGACTCGGTCGAACCACGTCTCTTCACCGACGAGAACCGCGCCGACGAGCGTGACGATGGTGTAGCCGACGAGCGCCGTTGCGAGGATTTCAGGGCGGCTCGTGACGCTTGTCGCCGTTTCGACCCAGACGAGCGCGAGGATACCCGCGACCGCTGGCCATCGGCCGAGTCGGTCGGGGTACGTGACGAAGCCGTTGGGGACCGCGGCGGCGACGGTGCGCCACGGGTTGAGCGCGCGCCACGTGTCGGCGACGAGGTAGGAGAACATCGTGTAGCCGGCTCGGAGACCGGCGAAGACGACGATAATAGCAAAACTGACCGTCGGCACTTGTGGACCCGTGTAGCCGAGGTACACGACGAGTGCGAGCAGTGCGATGCCGAGCAGACCGCCAGCAGCGCGGAGCGCGCGCACGAGACTATCAGAGAACTCGGTCGTGGTTCGCCAGCGGTGGACTCGCTCGATGAACCGACGGTCGGTGACGAAACTCGCAAGGAGCGCGGAGGCACCAACCGTCGCGCCGCCGGTGGCAAGATAGAGCCACCGAGGGACCGAAAGGTTGTCCTGTGAAGCGCCAGCGAGACCGACGGCGGCGTTGCTCGCGGCAGCCGGGTCGGCGACGATAGCAAGGAGGCTGGCGAGGAACACGCCGAGGCCGAATCGTCGGAGTGTGGACGGGCGAATCATGATGCGAAGACGATAAACAGCATGAGGAATCCGAAGTACAGCAATACGAGCACGCCGAGCGCACGGATTCGGAAGGATTTCAGCTCGCGTTCCTCCTCGTAGTAGGCCTCGCGGTACGCCTCGACCTCGTCCGCGTCGAGCACGTCGGGGTGTCTCGCACCGCGGTGGAGGACCAGCAGGCGCGCTGTCGGATACGCCTCGCTACACGTCTCGCAGACGTGGCGGTCACGTGTCGCGTCGGTGTCTGTGGTCATCCGAGAGTCACGCAAAGTTCGGGGACAGTGGGTTCTGAACGTTTCTGTTAGGCTGTTGCTTACGGTGGCGGTGCGGTCAGATATCGAACTGCATCGTGTCGAACGACCAGAATGCAGTCTCGTAGCCGTCGTGACGGGCGACCTGCGGTGGAACGTCGACTTCGAGCGTCACGGTGTCTCCGGATTCGACAGTGTCGGCCGCGAGCCCGTAGTGATACCCGATTTCGGGGTCGAGCGTCGGCCGGAGTCGGTCGCCGTCGACGACGGTCGTTCCGCCCCGCTCGACGGTTGCGCGGATACCCATCATCGGCAGGATGAACCCGTTGTGCGGGGTTCGGGCCGAGACGTAGACGTACGAACCGTCGACATCGAATCGAGCGCCGTCGTCGACGACAAACGCGTCGAAGAAGGCGTCGGCACTCGTCTTCCGGCCGAGATGCGTCCCAGGGAGTTCGTCGATTCCCTTCGCCTTCCCGGTCGGGACGCCCATCATCTCCATCGCAGGAACCGCGCCGCGAGAACCGGCCTTGTCGCCGAGGCGCTTGAGTTCGACGTCGTAGAGTTTGTCGGTGTTGAACGAGAACTCGAAGGAAGCCGTCTCGGCCGATTCGAACCGGTCGGCGAACGCCCCCGTCGTGTGGAGAGATTTCGAGACGGTGCCGATGTGGACTCGGGCCTCGTAGTCGCCTTGGCCGTCGAGAACGTAGTTCGAGCCGTAGTGCATGCCCATCTGCTGCGAGAGCATCGGATAGGCGAGTTCCTCGGTCACGAAGTCGCCGTCACGGAGGACTTCGATTGTGAGGCCCGCATCAATCGGCAGGACGGTTCCCGTCTCCTTGTCCCACAGCGATGCCATGAGGTGCAGCGAGTCGTCGGCCTCGACGACAGTTTTCTGTAGTTCCGTCCCAGCGACGGTCCAAAAGCGGTGCGGGTAGGAGTAGGTGAGCGCCACGCCGAAGGGGCCGGTGGTCGTCTTCCCGTACATCTTCATCCCTTCGGTGATTGCAGGGAGGTACACCGCATCGGGTCGGTCCTCGACGAGCGGGGGGTCGCGCCACGCGGACTGTTGTTCGAACCCACCGAGACACCCTGCGGTCGCGGTGAGTGCACCAATTCCGAGCGTCTTAATGGCGTCTCGTCGTCTCATGTGGGGTGTCGCCCCGCGCGTGTCGCCGAGGCGTTTCATGCTCGCTAACGGTCGAGTGGCAATGTCGGTTGCGCTTCAGCACCGGCTTTCGAGATGTGGATAGCTGACTCCTCGGAAGGTCAAATTGGACACCATATTTAAATACATAGTTCGAAACGGTTGGGGTATGAATAATTCACCGCTCGATAGCCTGGATGCCCGAGCTATCGCCCTCGCGTATCTGGTCTTCGGGGTGGTCGGGATGTTGGGCGGTGAGCTGTTCCTCTTTCTCGTCTTCGGTACTCCGCTGGCGCCGATGGAGACACTGCAGAAAGGACTGTTCTTCATCGGTATCTCGAGCGTGCTCGTGGGCATCCTCGCCGCCTGGAAGGACCGACAAATCGAACGGCAACAAGCGTCGGTTCGGTCCTCGTTGAACCAGCTAAAGAGCGTCCTCGACGCGTCTCCAGTCGCGATACTCGCGGTCACGCCCGACGGGCGAGTGACCCGCTGGAACGAGGCCGCCTCGGAGACGTTCGGGTGGAAGAGACACGAAGTCGTGGGCGAGTTACTGCCCATTATCGCTGACGACCGGCGAGAGGAGGTCGAAGCGCTTCTTCAGCAGTCTATCGAGGAAGGAGGACTCTCGAATCATCCGGTCGAGCGTCGGCGAAAGGATGGAGAGAAACGAGAGTTCCTCCTTTCGACAGCGTTGGTTCGTGATGCCGATGGTGAAGTGACAGAGATTGTCGGCGTCTTCGTCGACATCACGGAACAAAAGCGCAGAGAACACCGCCTTCGGGAGTTCGAGATGGCTGTCGAACAGGCAGGACACGCAATCTGTCTCACCCAACCGGATGGAGAAATCACGTACGTCAACCCGGCATTCGAGCACATCACGGGGTACAATCGAGAAGAGGCGACCGGGAAGACGCCGTCGATACTCAAGTCAGGAGAGATGGATGATTCGTACTACGACACGCTTTGGGAGACCATCAAATCGGGTTCGACGTGGCAAGAGAAAATCGTCGACCAACGGAAGAACGGTGAGTTCTACACGGCGAGTCAAACCATCGCACCGATAGCGAAGGATGGTGAAATCCTCGGCTACGTCGCAATCCAGTCGGATATCACCGAGTCGAAGTTGATTCGACAACGTCTGGGTGTGTTAAACCGGATGTTGCGTCATAACCTCCGAAACAGGGTGAACGTCGTCGAAGGGTACGCCGAGATGATTCGCACTAATGCAGCCGACGAGGAACTCGTCAGTGCGGCAGACAACATCCTCAAGGCGTCGGGCGAGTTGGTCACGCTCGCCGACAAAGCCCAGACAGTGACGGACCTCCTCGAAGCGGACGAGGCCGCCCGAAGCATACGCGACATCGTCGATACGAGCGTCAGTCGGGCCGAATCACGCTACCCCGATGCGACGGTCGAGCTGAATATCGAGCCGGACTGCGCAGCACAGGTCGACAACCGCATCGGCGTCGCCATCGACGAACTGGTGGCGAACGCACTCGAACACGGTGGAGAAACCGTCCGCATCGACGTGTCTCTGAGCTCCAGCGACGAAGCGAAACTCGTTATTCGGGTGAGCGACGACGGACCGGGACTCCCCGAATCGGAGTGGAACGTCATCCAACGAGGCGAAGAAACCCCACTCAAACACGGAACGGGAATGGGTCTGTGGCTCGTCCACTGGATAGTCACGAAAGCGGGCGGGAGTATGCAGTTAGACTCGACAAACCTCGGAGGCGCGTCGGTCGTGCTTGAACTTCCCGTCGGTGTTGCGGATGACACGAAGCGTTCGGAGCGTCAATCCGGACATTGAGACGGGCTGCCGTGACGGTGAAGTGACACAGTCACGGCCATATTTCGCCAGTCTATAGTCGGTGTTTCCCGCAGTACTCTTCCCCACTCAGGCTTCGAGGAGTTCGATGGGGTTTCCTTCCGGGTCGCGGACGAACACGATTCGGGTTCCACTCGCTGTTGTCCGTGGCTCGCTGAGCGTCTCGACATCCGGCGGAAAGTCGTCGACGACGGCGTCTACGTCATCGACCGAGAAGCCGAGGTGGGTCGCACCGGGTTGGTTCAGGACCGGTTTCGGTCGGTCGTCACCGACAGGGTCGTACTCGACGAGTTCGACGCGAACGTCGCCACCGTCGAGGTGAGCGAATCGCCCCGTTGCATCGGCAACGTCGACCGCTGTGGAAAACGCCTCACCGCTCACCTCGAATCGGTCGATAACCGATAGCCCGAGGATGTCGCGGTAGAACTCGACCATCGATTCGAGGTCGCGAACGGTAATGCCGACGTGGTGTGCGGGAAGGGAAGTCACAGTTCGTTTGCGAGCGTAGAGAGGCAAAGTCGCTTCGTTCGAGGCGCGGGCGAATTCGCTCGAGACGGCCCAAGACCGTGTCTCATAAACCGCCTCGGCCATCCACATAAAGTACGATGGAACCGACAGGAGCGCGATGCGAGGAGGGATGGACGTGAGCGAATCGCTCGTCGAATCGCTCCCGGGGACCGCCGTTCCCGAATCGTTCGTCACCGAACTCGAATCCACGGAGGCAATCCAGCAAGCGATTGCCGTTCGGGGCTACCACATCGAGCGAGACGAGAAGACGATTCCACACGCGTACCAACTGGTCGTGAACGTCCGGGGGAAGTACATCCTCGGACTGCACCTCACGAACGGCGAGTGGCGCGTCGTCTTCGACACTCGAGAGCATCCCGAACTCGCTCAAGAGGGCGCTCGGGCGGCCTACAAAGCGGTTCACGACGCGCTGTACGAGCGTGCGCCCTCGGATGCGAAGATTGACTTCGAAGCGACGCCGCAATTCTGGACTGCGCCGCAGTAGCTGACGCACCAGCAGAATTCGAGACGGCGGACGGCTCAGTGGGAATCAACTGACCGTCAAACCGGTACTTGGGACACCACCATGTCCGCAGAAAACCGGCGTCTTTGACCGCAGTATTACGTACGTACAAGAGCCTCAACTTGAGAGGTATCAACGCCCGTCGAAAAATAGGATGTCCGGCCTGCGCGCCAGCGTGCACCGGAGCGGCAGTCGAATACTACGCGCTTCTGATGTGGGTGCGGTGGACGGCGACGTGCAGATATTCGAGTTCGGAGAGCGGTGACCCACCCGTCAGCGTGTCTTCGAGGCCGCGGTCGTAGTGGATAGCGCCGTACTGTCCGGCGGTCAGATTCCCGGTCATGACGAGACCGTAGACGTGGGCCTGTTTGACGTAGACGTACCCGGGTCCGTCCGAACCCGCGGGAGCGAAGATGACGCCGTCAAAGCTCGCTCTGTGGCTGTTCGACCCCGCGACGGTCGCCCTGAAGTCCCGAGGTGCGAAGAGGACGAGACGGTTCGCATCCTCGCCGGGGACGTGAACGTCGGATTTCTTCCCGACGTGGAGATTTACGTCTCTGGAGCCCAGCCCGGTCGGGTTGACTGTCGTCTCGTTCTGACTCTGGACGACGAGGTGGACGGTGCCGTTACCGACGACCGTGAGGTTCCCCGACTCCAGTTTGGCCCAGTCGCGGACGACGATTCGGACATCACCCTCCGTGGTGTTCAATATGAGCGTCTCGTCGTCGAGATTCATGTTGTGGAGGTAGTAGTCTCCCGTCCCGATTTCTGCCGGCGAGTTCGAAATCGAGAGTTCGTTGTTCGTGATGTGTGGTGTCTCGTCGTTATCGGCGTCGGTTCGGACCCGTTCGGCGTACGCTTCGACGAAGTCGTCGATAGGCGAGACCGAGTCGACGCCGTCGATTCGGGTGACGTTCCCGTCTATCTTCGTCTTCTCCGTGGCGTCGGGTTCGGGTTCTTTGGTCCACTCGACGTCCCCGCTTATGTTCGAGTTACCGTCCAGATCGACGACACCGCCAGCCGCGACATCTCCGTCGATGAGCGCGTCACCGGACGTAAAGACGTTGCCAGCGGACCGAATCGACCCGTCAGCCGAGTTCGTCGACGCGTAGTCACCCTGTGAGGAGTCGTAGCTGTCTATGTACGCGCCGGTACCCTCGACAGACAACTCGCCCGTGTCGGAGGTGGCGATGATACCCACGTCGAACTTGCGGATGTCCGGGAGCGCGAAGAACGTCACTGTCACCTGCTCGGCGGAGTGGTTGTACGTCACGACGCCTCTCGTATTCTCCTCGAAGTACTGACCCCACGCCTCGTAGTAGTCGCTCTGGACGGTCACGTTGGTTGTCCCGCTTTCGAGCCTGTTGGTCAGGCCCCGACTCGAGTCCGGGAATTTCCGCACCGACGTCCCGTTCTTCGTGATGTGCACGCGGTCGGTCAACCCCGAATCGCCGTCAACAGAGACGATGGGGAGGGTCAGCGTGCCGTCGTTGTAGTGGAACTCCGGTCGCGAGAGCATGGCCGACCCTTCACCGTCCGAGCGCCAGACGCCGCCGCCCTGATACGCGACGGTCGTCTCGTCGCGCTGGTAGAAGACGGTCCCGAGCGAGGTGTTCGTCACCTCGGTCTCGTTGCCATCCGCCGGATGGTTGGTAACGCGTATCCATCCCTCGTCGTTGCTGTATGCGTGCCCGACGTTATCTACGAACCCGAGGTCCACCTGTTGGGAGGATGCGTCGCCGAGAGCCACGCGACTCGTGCGCGTGTCAAGCTGCTCGAATCCGCGCTCCGCCTGCGAGGTGGCAACGGTTCCCTCCTGCTCGCTAACGGCCGCCGCGCCGAAGATAACGAGCATGGTTCCCGCGAGGACGATGATGCCGATGAGTAGTGCGATGCCCATGACCTCCGATTGCGCCCGGTCGTCGCGCCGGTTGGTGCTCCTGCGGCTTCCTCCTCGACGGTTGCCCTTCTGGTCGCCTCCTCCACCGGACGGCGGTGGTACCGTAGCCCGAATCTGGTACCGCCGCTCTTCGGTCGTCGCGTCCGTATCCGTCTCTGTATCGAAAACTCGTCGTTTGAGTACGTTAAGAATCATAATGATGGTGAAGGCTGGCCCGGGTCCGCTGTGTCGCGGATGGCCGGCCGAAAGACCGCACGAGGTTGTTAGTTCAGTTCGATACCGTCGTTATTCGACCGTGTACTCGGCGAGTTGGACGACTCGGTCGCTGCTCGGGTCTTCCCAGGAGATGGTGATTCGAGTATCAGCGTTCGCAGCGGCAACGTCCTGTGCCACGTCACCGGTCGTGAACTTGTCCGACGACCATCCGGTGTAAGTAGCATCCGTGCCGTTAACTTTCACCACAACATTACTGGTCTCGATATTGTCTCCGCCCTGATGATACATGTCGATGTTCGACGTGTCATTCTCTTTGAATTCGAGACTGGCTTGTGGTGCATCCGAGCTTCCGGCGTTCACGCCGAGGGCGACGAAGCCGACGACGCCAGCGAGGATGACTGTCATTGCGATTAGTAGTGCGACACCGAGGACGGGTGATACCGCCCGTTCGTCCGTTTGGAACAGTTCGAGTAGTTTCATTGTTCGTTCCTGTTGGTACACCGCGAGTGGCCGGACGCGGACGACAGCTCGCATCGGAAGTCCCGGGACGGGCGAGCGTGACTCGCCCGACGACTACTGCCCGCCGTCCGCGTCTGGACGACTGGCGTACCCCCCCAGCCAGCTTCCGACTGCTGTCGTAACGTTCGGCACATGGGTGCAGTTGACACGATGCGCGATACCTGCATTGTAATTAGATCTATAATTCTCGAAAAACTGGTATCCAAGATGAACTGAGATTCTTCTGGGCCTGCCTAACGGGCTTCACGGCAAGTTCCGCAACCCGTTTAACGGAGGCTAACCGGTATCTAACCCGCAAGTACGGTAATCGCCGTCGATATCCATTGAGCGAGCGTTTCAGTCCCCCAGTTTATCGGTCGAACAGTTCTGTCCGGGGTTCGTACCAACAATCTGACTGGTGGAATCTGACGTGTAACAATATGACCACCTGTCGAAGGTCCGATCACGCATGAGACACAATACTCGAAGCGGTCAGCGTGTCCTGCAGTCCGCGGAGGCGGTCGGTCGATGACCGCGCTCGAAACTGGCATCGAACTCCTCGACAGGGAGTTGAACGGTGGAATCCCCGCTGGAAGCATCACTGCCGTGTTGGCACCGCCGGCTAGCCAGTCCGAACTGCTACTGTACGAACTCGCGTCAGCCCGCCCGACGCTGTATCTCACCACCATCCGTACTGCCGATGACGTCCGAGATGTCATGGCGACGTTGGGGCTGGGGGGCGACAATGTCGATGTCGTTCCGATGGAAAACACTGCGCCGGACGAATATCTCCTCGAACTGGTCGCAGAACTCCCCAGTTCCTCGACGCTCATCGTCGACCCCACAGAGCCGTTCGAGCAACTCCCACCAACCCAATACTGGGACTTCTTGAACGAACTTCGCGACGGTCTCGACGACGCGAACTCCATCGGTTTCTTCCACTGCCTGGACGGTCAGCACGTCCCGCCCCGGCGTGACGTCACCGAGTACGTCGCCGACACGGTGTTCAAGCTCTCGACCGAACGACGCGGGGATAGCGTCGAGAACACACTCATGGTCCCGAAATTCCGCGGTGGACACGCGCTTGAAGACATCATTAAACTCACTCTAACGACCAGCGTGGACGTCGACGTCAGCCGAAATATCGTCTGAGGGCGATGGCTGACGCCATTGCGTCCGAATCTTCGTTCAGCTTCCCGACCTTCATTCAGTGATTCCATATAGTCGGTTAATGTGACTATTACAATCCAGATACAGGTTCCAGAACTGATAGACACGCCGAGACGACACGGAGCTGGCGACCGCCCGTCTCGGAGTGTGGTGAGAGAACTATGAACATTGAGATACGGACACGGTCCGGCAGGGGAGATTCGGTCATAGAGGACCGCTTCCGCCGGAGAGAACAGAACGAGTTATGGGAGCCGCACAGCGGCGAGGGGGTGGAAGTGTGAGCGACGCGAGCAAGGGCCATGCCCGATGGACCGACGGCCGAGAGGACACGCCGGTGACAGTCGGCGAATACACCTGGGCAGACCTCATGCGCGAACACGGATACGACGCCGCTCGTGCATACCGCGACGTCGAAAAGAACGGGTCGTCGAACGGTGGATTGTTCGGACTCGGTTCCCGAAAACGGAAGGGAACCCCGTCGTCGCCCGACTGGGATGCGGTCGAGTTCGACCCGGGTGAGTGGCTTGGGTTTCACCCAGACAGTTTCCCCGACCGAATCGAGACGGCCGCAGGGCGTGCAAAGGCGCTTTACCGCCGATTCGAGCGATGGCTCGGAGACGCGCCGGTCGTCAAAGACAGGTACACGTGGGAGCACTTCAAGAGGGAGTACTACTACTCCGAAGACGGCTCTCTCCCGCGCGAAGGGGGAGAGGTGGTGCCGTTCCGTCCCGAGGAGTATCTCGGATTCGACCCGGACGATATCGGTGACCGTCTCCACGACGCGGCAGACGCCACTCGGGACTTGCGAGCAGTCGTCGACAAGCGGACGGTCAACGTCAACCCCGAATTCGACGAGGACGAGTTCTTCTCGACCGGCGAGGGGCACACGACCCTCGCCAATCGCTACGACCTCGAGAAATCGGTTCCGATGGACAAGAAGGGCCACTTCTTCGAAATCGAACGCTACTGGGTCGACAAGCCCTACGCCTTCGTCATTCTCTTCCATTCTCTGCGAGAGAACGAGAAGAAATACTACCTGGTGTCGCCGTACCAAAACGAGATAGAGCGGTCGCTGATGGAGTTCCTCTCGAAGAAACTCCGCACCGCCATCAAGTACTCCGACGACGACGTCATCGTCCGCGGGTCCGAGGAAGAACGACGGAGCGTCCTCGAACGCGAAACGCACCGACTCCTGAACCGCTATGACCTGTACGCAGGTGAGGTGTCCGGGCTGACGAACCCGCTCAGGCGTATCAATGGGTTGCTGAGTCTCCTCAACGGAGAGGATGAAACGCCGGGCGACGCCATGCAGGGCCAGCTCGACGGAATTTCGGCACGACCGGAACCTGTCGTTCTCGCGGAGGACCCCGATACCCTAACCGAATACCAGGTCCAGAAACTCCTGTACCTGCTCAATCGGGACTTCCTCGGGTACGAGCGAATCGACGGCATCAAACACGACATCAACGTCGAAGACATCTCCTGTGACGGGTACAACTCGCCCATCTTCGTCTACCATACGGACTACGAACAGCTCATCACGAACATCGAACACGGCGAGAAGGAGCTCGACGACTTCGTCGTCAAACTCGCCCAGCGGTCCGGCAAAGGCATCAGCCAACGACGGCCACAGGTGGACGCGACGCTCCCCGACGGGTCGCGTGCGCAACTCACACTCGGAAAGGCCGTCTCCGACCACGGGACGAACTACACCATTCGACAGTTCAAGGACGTCCCCTTCACGCCGGTCGACCTCATCAACTGGAAGACGTTCTCGCTGGAGCAGATGGCGTTCCTGTGGCTCTGCATCGAGAACCACCGCTCGCTCATCTTCGCAGGCGGCACGGCATCGGGGAAGACAACCTCGCTCAACGCCGTCTCGCTTTTCATCCCCAACAACACGAAAATCGTGTCCATCGAGGACACTCGTGAAGTTGAACTCCCCCAACGAAACTGGGTTGCCTCCGTCACTCGTCCCGCGTTCGGGACCAGCGACAGAGGTGACATCGACGAGTTCGACTTGCTGGAGGCGGCGCTTCGACAGCGCCCAGACTACATCGTTATGGGGGAGGTCCGCGGTGAAGAAGGTCGGACACTCTTCCAGGTGATGAGTACCGGGCACACGACGCTGACGACGTTCCACGCCGACAACGTCAGCGAGGTGCTGAAGCGGTTCACCACCGACCCAATCAACGTCTCGAAGACGCTGTTCACGTCGCTCGACCTCGTCTCGGTGCAGACCCAGACACGCATCCAGGGTCGGAAGATTCGGCGGAACAAGACGCTCACCGAAATCAACCACTACGACCCCGAGAACGACGAAATCAACGTTCAGGACGTCTATCAGTGGGACGCCGAGGACGACGAGTTCCGGCCGATGGGGAAGTCGAACACGCTTCGAAAGATACAGTTCGACCGTGGCTGGGACAAAGAGACGCTCGAACGGAAACTCTTCGAGCGAGAGGTCGTCCTCGCGTACCTCGTCGTGAACGGTTTCAACGAGTACACGCAGGTCGCCGCGACGCTACAGGGGTTCCTCAACGACCCAGACACCATCCTGACGCTGATTGCGAACGACCGCCTCGAAGACCACCTCGGGGAACTCCGGAAGATGGAGAGCGTCGTCATCGACGTCGACCCGGAGAAGGAGGAACTCGTCCCCCGACCCGACCCCGGTAGCGAGACGTACCAACGAGCGAAGGCCATCCTCGAACGGGCCGACGAAGAACTGTTCTCCGAGTATCGTGGCCATGCCTCGAAATCGCTCGCGACGGTCCTCTCGGATATCGCCGAGACGGAGAACATCGTCGCTGAACCCGGACAACGAGAGCGCCTTCAGGACATGTTCTACGGCGCGACGCTGCTGCAGTCGGACGACGTAGCGCCTGACGACGCGGAGTCGCCCGTGTCCGAAGCGAGTAACGGCGAGGTCCGGGCGGTCGGTGACGGCGGAACGACCGACACAGGCGGCGAGACACAACCAGACGAACCGACAGACGACGAACGAAGCGGAGACGAATCAACGAACCAAGAACCATGAAGTACACGTATGCAACGCTACTGCTGGACGAGACGGGCGCAGAGATCAACGAAGACAACCTGACCGCGGTACTGGAGGCCGCCGGTGCCGAATCATCAACCTCCCGAATAAAGGCACTCGTTGCGGCACTCGAAGACGTCGATATCGGCGAGTACGCGGCCGCGGCTCCCGAAGACGACAGTCCCAGAGCCGAGCCAGCAGAGGCCGCTGAGACTGGGGAGACAGCAGAGGCCGCGGAGCCGGAAGCAGACGAGTCAGATCAGGGCTTCGATATCGTCGAAGGGACCGACCCCGACCTACCGGCGGCGGTCGACGACGAGGCGACTACCGATGGTGGGACCAGGATTGACGACGGGACGACGCCAAACGGTGAGACGACGCCACCTACGGACGCCGAACCGTCGAGTCACGACGAACCCACCGAAGGTAGGTAAGAGGAGGACCAGATGAGCCTTGGTTTCGCAGAAGGCGGCTACGCCGGTCGAAGATTGGAGGTGATCGGAGACATCTTCTATCCTCTCTATCGGCGACTATTCAGTGAAGACAGCGGATTCGCCGCCGACGTACAGCGAAAGCTGGGCGAGGCGCGGATGCCGTACAACGTGGAGATGTACCTCTCGGTTGCGCTTGCGGTCGGAACAGCGTCGGGGTTCGCTCTCTGGTTCGCCGGGTTAACCCTCGGGTACATCCTGTTCGTCAGTCAAGCGATTGCCGTCGGGCCGTTACTCGGAGTCCCCGTCCCGAATGAGACCGTCCTCGCCATTATCGAGGCCGCCCGCGTTCCGCTTTTGGTATTCGGGACCGGATTGGTGTTCGGTCTCGTGGGATTCGGTATCGGCTTCGGAACTGCTATCGTGCTGCCGTATCTGCGGGCCAGCAGCCGTCGCCGCGAGATAAACATGCTTCTCCCGGATGCGGTGTCGTTCATGTACGCACTCTCCATCGGGGGGATGAACCAACTTGAGATATTCGAGGCGATAGCGGAAGCGGACGACACGTACGGCGAGGTGGCCCAAGAGTTCAAGACGATTCTGCTGGAGACGGAGTATTTCGACACTGACTATCGTTCCGCGATACGCCAGCAGGCGTTCGAGACACCGAGCGACGAGCTGAGTCAGTTTCTGACCGATATGCTCTCGGTCATCGACAGCGGCGGCGACATGACGCGCTTCCTCGACGACAAGAAGACGCTACACTTCCGGACTGCCAAACAGGAACAGGAGACCACGCTCGAAACACTTGAGCTATTCGCGGAGGTGTTCGTCACCCTCTCGCTTTTCCCCTTGCTCCTCATCATCGTCCTCATCGTCCTGAGCATGCTCGGACAGGGCCAGGAGTTGGTCCTCTTCGTCACTGTGTACGTGCTTATCCCACTCTTCGGTGGGATTTTCGTCGTCATTATGTCGACCGTCATGCATGACGACCCCGGCGACGGTGTACTGGAGATGAGCAAGGACGACCGTACCGTTGAAGATGAGTCCAGTCGCGGCTTATTCAACCGTGGCCTCGTCGAGCAGTTCACCGGACGATATAGCATCTTCGACCGAATCAAGCGCCGAGAGGGGAGCTTCGACACGCTCAACATCCTCAAGCGTCCAGACCTGTTCTTCCGGGACAACCCGACGTACACGCTCGCGCTCACGGTTCCGGCCGCGGTAGTGCTGGTGACTGTGGCCGTCGCGACGGGCGCGGTGCCAACGACGTGGGACGGTCTCGTCGCCAACCCGGTCTGGGGAACGTTCGTCTACATGTATCTCCCGATGTTCGTAGTCGGCATCCCCGTCGTCGTCTTCTACGAGTGGAACATCCGCTCGCGATACGGCATCCTCGACAACCTCTCGGAGGCCCTCCGGAAGCTTTCGAGTGCGAACGACACGGGACTCACGCTACTGGACTCGATTCGGACAGTCGCGGATACCTCCTCGGGTCGGTTCGCGGAGGAACTCGAAGTCATCTACGTGAAAAGCAGCTACGGGATGAACATCTCTGAATCGCTCGTCGTGTTCAACAACAAGTACCAGCTTCCGGCGCTGGCGCGCACCATCAAGCTCATTACCAAAGCGCAGGAGGCGTCCAGCCAGATCTCGTCGGTGTTGACGACGGCGGCACAAGCCGCAGAGAACCGAGACGACATCGAACGGGAACGGCGCTCTCAAACGCGCATGCAGGTAGTCATCGTCCTGATGACGTACCTGACGCTTCTCGGCGTCATGGCTATCCTGAAGGTTCGCTTTATCGATGTCCTCGCCCAACTGTCGTCCCAGCAAGGGACGACGAGTGCGAGCGAGTCGTTCACGGCGACCGTCGACGCGAATCTACTGTCGCTTCTGTTCTTCCACGCAGTGACGTTGCAGGCGGTCGTCACAGGCCTCGTCAGCGGCTACATGCGTGATGCGCGAGTCCTCTCGGGCGCGAAGTACATCGTTGGACTGCTCACTATCTCCCTTCTCGTCTGGGTGGTGGTCGGATGAGCTTGCGTGGCCGCTTCAGGGGGTCAGGTGAGAACCGCGGACAGACGAACATCGACTTCGTTCTCGGTATCGTCGTCTTCCTCTTTGCGTTCTCCTTCGTCATCGCCGCGATGCCGCAACTGCTCGCGCCATACGATGACCAGGAGACACCACTCGTGGCCGAACGAGTCTCGTCGACGCTCGCGGACTCGCTTCTCGTCGCGGAGGGTGACCCAGGATTCCTCAGCGTGGAATGTACCGGCGCGTTCTTCGTCGGCACCGGTGGGAGCGGCTGTCCGTTCTCGACGAGCGACCCACTTTCCGACCAAGTCGGTGTCGACCAGACGTACCAAGTGAACGCCACTCTCCAGTGGAACGTCTCTGGTGACGCCGATACGGAGGTACTCTGCTACAACGGCGGCGACGTCGGTGCCTGCGGTAGTGACCCACTCACCGTCGGACCGGCGGTTCCACAGGAGCAGCGCTCGGTTGCGGTCGAACGCCGAACCGTCATGGTCGACGACCAGCCGGCGATTCTCGAAGTGAGGGTGTGGTAATATGACGGACCGCGCACAGACATTCACACTGGAATCGGTCGCAGCGGCGTTGCTCCTCCTCGGGAGCGTCGTCTTCGTCACGCAGGCGGCCGGAATCACCCCGCTTACGGCGAGTACTGCGAGTCAACAGGTTCCCGAACAGCAACACGGCGTCGCCGTGGGAGTACTCGACGCCGCGTTCGCCAACGGCTCTCTCCGGTCGACGCTTCTGTACTGGGACGAGTCAGACGGGGCGTTCCACAGGACGGAAGACGAGCGGTACTACGTCGCCGGCGGCCCGCCGACGGCGTTCGGAGAGCTACTGAACGAGACGTTCGGGGACCGCGCCGTCACGTTCAACGTAGACATCGTCTACACTAACGCGAGCGGAGAACAAGAGCGAGTACCGATGGTCCGACAGGGGACACCGAGTGACGACGCCGTTCGGGCGACGCGAACGGTCACGCTGTACGACGACGACGCGTTGCTCGACGCATCCGGTAACTCGACGAATACGACGCTCGAATCGGTGCCGGAGGAGTCCTTCTACGCGCCGGACGCCGCCCCTGATAGTCCCGTCTACAACGTTGTCCGCGTGGAGGTGGTCGTATGGTCCGTCTGAATCCGATGGTTCGAGACACCGCTAGCGGCCGTGACCGCGCTCAACTCCTCCTCGTGGGGGCGTTCGCAATCGCGGTGCTCGTCCTGTCGCTGGCGCTGGTTCTGAACGGGGCAGCGCAGACCGAGACCCTCGCGACGGAAAGCACCGACGTCCACGACGGACGGGACGCCGTCCGGTTCGAACACAGCGTTCGCCGCGGTGTCGGCGGCACTGTCGAGTCAGTCAACCGCCGTAACAACACCTCCTACGCCGACCTCAAAGACGCCCTCAAAACCGCCGTGAACGACTGGGACGCGGTGGCCGCTCGCGGAAGCGCAGGAGAAGGAGTCAGCACGTCGGTCAACTACAGGAGTATGGAGCGGGGTTCCCGAATCGAACAGACGACGACTCGGGATTTCTCTGACGCGACCGGGACCGAAAACTGGACACTCGCATCGTCGGTCACACAGACGCGAGATTACCGGATGAACGTCTCGCGAACGAGCCTGTCGTCGGACTGTTCGAGCGGGTGCTTCGAAATCGTCGCGGACGACGGGAGTGACACGTGGCGAGCGTCGTTCACGGAGGACGGCTCGGAAATCGAGATGACCGTCGTCGCACCGAGCGGCACGGACACCTGCCGCGTGGCAGCCGATTCAGCCGTCGTCAACCTCTCCGCGGGAACGATGGACGACGGGGCGTGTTCGTTCCCCGGGTTCGCTGACGGGCTCTCCGGTCCGTACAGTATCTCCTACGAAAACGGGAGTCTGGGCGAAGGCACGTACGAACAGGAAGTCGATACGAGCGTCACGAACGACACGCGGTACGCCGCCGGAGGGCCGACCGTCTCGCCGAGTATCTACTCGACGAACGTGTCGGTAACATACGAGACGCCACAGCTGATGTACAACACGACAGCGCTTCGAGTCGTTCCGGGTGAGAGCGATGACTGACCGCGCCACCACCATCGCGCTGAACTACGTGATGCTGCTCGGTGTCGTATCGATTCTCGTGTCGACACTGGTGTTCGGCGTCGGTGGCCTCGTAACCGACCAACAAGAACGCGGCGTCCGCTCGCAACTCGACGTCGTCGGCAACCGACTCGCAAACGACCTGACTACCGTCGATGGACTCGCAAGCCAGACAGGCAGTTCGGTCAGCCTTCGGAGTGACCTCCCGGATCGGGCGGTCGGGAGTCGATACACGATTACCGTCTCACCCATCGGTGGTGACCTGTACCAACTCACGCTTCAGAGTTCCGACCCGGATGTCGTGGTGAGAGTCAGGTTCCAGTCGCAAACGCCGATAGAATCAGGTACCGTCCGCGGTGGTCCTGTCGACATCGAGTACGATTCGGGGACATCCGAGGGGGTGGTCCTCCGTGACTGACGACAGAGCGGTGTCCGAAACGATGGGATTCGCCTTGATTTTCGGCGTGGTCATGCTGGCAATCGTCCTCGTCTCCATGACGGTGTATCCAGCCATCGCGGACATCGAGGACCACCAGCGCGTCTCGAACGTCGAGCGCGGAATGGAGTCGCTAGCCGACAACGTCGACGACCTCGTCCGGAACGACGCCCCAAGTAGGTCGACGCGTCTCCGCCTCACCGAGGGTCAATTCGCTCTCGGTGAGCCGATAACTGTCACAGTGAACGGGACAGATGCCGGTGGAGACTCGTTCTCGGAGACGCAAACCGTCAGGCCCCTCGTCTATCGGTCCGGCGAGGGGACGGAACTCGTCTACGTCAACGGTGCGGTCGTCCGCGACGACGGCGATGGTGTCGTGATGGCTAGCGAACCACGACTGCTTGTCTCGAACCGAAGCGTCGTCCTTCCCATCGTCAACCTCCAGCAGGGAAGCGGCCCGAGCGGCGTCGAGGGGACGATGAGAGTCGTGACGGTTCGAAAAGACGCTCGCGTCGTGGTCGCCGAGAACACACCCCACGACGTGGATATCTCGATTACGTCGCCCCGCGCAGAAGCGTGGCGACGGACCTTCGAGGCGCGCGACGGCGTCACGTGCGGTCCCATCTCGGGGGACACGTTGACCTGTTCTGTGAACACGGAACGAGTGTACGTGACGGCCACGGACATCGACGTGGCGTACAGATGACCGGACGGTGCCGACGGTTCCGCCGAGCATAGGGTGCCCAGACGACACCCACACCTCGGTCACACTCTCACCAGTTACTAGTGTCTCACCGGTTACCAGTACCATCCAGATAGTCGCGAGTACCACCTCTGAACGTTCGAATCGAATTATAGTAGCGTTTGCAAGTCAGTACACACTCGACCGACCGCTGTCGTGCGGTCGGCTGTGTCACCAGTTGCAAACGCAACTACATCTACCACGGAGCCACAGCGCCGCGAGTCGGGAGGTCATCAGTCGGTGCCCATGACGAGTGAAATGATCTCTCAGCGTGAATTTATATCTATGGAGAACGTTCTGATAACCATAAGGTTTCGAGCGCCAGACTACCCAAGTGTCGATTCACATTTTTTGAACGACCGTCTGTCGCCCGACGTGCCTAGGAGAAACATCATGAACATCAAGAGAATCTTCACAGAGTCACGTGCAGTTTCGCCGGTCATCGGGGTCATCCTGATGGTCGCGATTACCGTCATCCTCGCCGCCGTCATTGGGACGTTCGTCCTTGGTCTCGGCGACCAAGTCGGCAACTCGGCACCGCAGGCGAGTTTCAGCTTCGACTACGACGGAGCAGAAACGGTGACAATCACCCACGAGAGTGGTGACCCTATCGATGCAGACCGAGTCTCGGTTACCGGTGACGGCGTCGACTCGAGTGCTACAGTCTCGTGGACAGACGATACAATCAATGCCGGTGACAGCGCAGATGTTACGACCTCCAGCAACCCGTTAACTGGTGGCGAAACCATCCGCGTCATCTGGACCTCCGAGTCAGGTTCCACCTCTGCAACCCTGCAGAAGTGGACCTACACCGCCTAAATTCGTAATCGAAGCAGCAATCGCTGAACAATAAACTCGAACCAGACACGAAATTTTATTCGAAATTACATCTGTGAGAGCCGACATTATCCCGATACAAATCCTGCCCGGCGGCGAACGTTCTTATCGGAAGCCGCAGAAGCGGTGCGTATGCATCCCACGGCGCGACAGTTCGCCACGCAAGTACAGGAGGCCCACGGCTTCGAAGCGGCCATCGAAGAGTTCCCTGAAGGAACGAAGACGGCGAGCGATGCGGCGGCAGCAATCGGGTGCGACGTTGCGCAAATCGTCAAGAGCATCGTGATGCGCGTCGGCGACGAGACAGTGATTGTCCTCACGAGCGGAGCCAATCGCGTCGATGAAGCCGCGTTAGGTGCCGAGTTCGGCGTCGAGGCGGATGCAGTCCAAAGCGCGGGTGCATCCGAGGTGAAACGCGCGACTGGTTGGAGCATCGGCGGCGTGCCACCCACCTGTCACGCAACTGAGTGCCCCGTACTCGCCGATCCGACGTTCGACACATTCGAAGAGATATGGGCCGCCGCGGGGACTCCAGAAGCGGTATTTCGGCTCACACCATCGGCGTTGCGAACGCTTTCTGACCCCCGCTTCGTCGACGTGTTTGAGTGACCGATTCCGGCAGAGACAACACCACAATGTCCGCTGTTCGAAGCGGCCAGAAAGGCTCACTCAGAGGGGAGTTCCACCATTCCCTTACACACGTCGGGTTCTTGCGCCCGTTCGAACGCGGCGGTGAGGTCACGCATCGACATCTCGAAGTCGATGATATCTTCGACCTCGATAGCTCCCTGTTCGAGAAGCGAAATAGCAGTGTGGTACGTGTTCCTGAATCTGAACGACCCACGGAGGTCGAGTTCCTTGTCGACGAGTTCGTTGGTCGCGATTGGGATATCGTCGTTCTGAGAGAGTCCGATACAGACAATCGTCCCACCCCGTCGAACCACCTCGGTAGTCGAGGCGATAGCCGCCGCTGCACCGGATGCCTCGACAACGACATCGACGCCTTCGCCGTCAGTGAACGCTGCTACTGCGTCCGTCAGGTCTTCGTCGGCGACGTTTACCGTGGTTGCTGCACCTGCGTTTCGCGCGCGGTCGAGTTTCGACGGGACGACATCGGAAACGAGGACATCGCTGGCACCAGCCGCGCGGGCCGCTTTGAGTACCATCATCCCGATAGGACCAGCACCGGTGACGAGAACAGTATCTCCGAGACCGATTTCGCCTCGCCGGGTCGCATGGATGCCAACGCTGAGTGGTTCACAGAGTGCGCCGGCACGCGTTGACACAGGTTCCGGGAGCCGATAAGCGAAATCAGCATCCCACGAGACGAACTCCGCGAATGCACCGTCGTCCGGCGGTGTGGCCATAAACACCACGTCAGGACAGAGGTTGTACGTCCCCGCGCGGCATCGGGCGCACTCACCGCAGGGGATTCCGGGTTCGAGGGAAACACGGTCGCCGGGGCTGAGATGGTCGACGCCGCTTCCAACTTCGACCACTTCGCCGGCGCTCTCGTGGCCTAAGATGAGCGGTGATTCGACGACGTAGTCGCCGATACGGCCGTGCTCGAAGTAGTGTACGTCCGAGCCGCAGATACCGACGTGTCTGATTTGGACGAGTACCTCGCCCGAATTTGGGGTAGGCCGTGGACGTTTGCTGTGCTCGAAGTTCCTGGGTTCGGTTAATTCGACGACGTGCATGGGCATGTAGTGAGAGCTACTCGCTCGATTGACGAGATTGGTGCTCTCTAAGTAAGTAACAACCGGCGACAAGCAGTCAGATATGTCGAACTACAATTCGAGACGCACGTCTCAGCGAGCTATTAAGATAAACTCCCCTTTCGAGAGAATGGTTACTGGATGTGGCCTTCGCGTCGGAGTTGGTCCGCGTCTTCGCCGGTGTAGCGCCATTCGATGTTGGCTTTCTCGTCCTGCCAGTCCCATGGTTCGACGAGCACGACGTCGCCCTCGTTAATCCACGTTCGGTATTTCATCCGGCCGGGAATGCGTCCCATTCGGTTCTCTCCGTCCTCACAGCGGATTCGAACGTGATTACCACCGTTGTGCTCAGTGACGACTGCGAACAGTTCGTTGTCGTTGGGCATTCGAAGATTTCGACGCCCTTGATTTTCACTCACAGTCTTATTCAGAGACGAAGACGGATAACTTATCGGATACACGCGGTAGCATGAGTCACCCACACAAGTATCACACTAAAAATCCGATTGGACACCACGATGTCCGCTGTTTCCGGTCCTCTCAGCGTTGTACAGTATAAACTTCATACGACGATATTATTGAATCGAGATGAGGAGAACCACAGTTTCGGAGTTTGGGATCTGATGCGTGCCTTCGTTTCATTCAGTGACTAACTGATTAGGGTAGCGTCCGGTGATTTTCGAACGGTTAGAAAGGTGAGCTATAGTAGCGTTTGCAACTGGTGACACATCCGATCGCACGACAGCGGTCGAGCGAGTGTGCAATGACTTGCAAACGCTACTATAGAAACGTTTTCTGAGTGATAAGGGGAACTGCGGTACTGCACCCGTTTCATAGTCAGCTACTGGGAACAGAATGCACGCATCAAAACCATCCTCCGAGGTTGTGTCTTCAAGGAGCAACAAGAAGGCTCAAGAGCGCGATTAGATTCCGTTATCACGACGCGGTGATTCAAAAGACATAGCAGACTGGATCGCTTACTTAGTGAACCGTGATGTCAAGTGGACGACTGGTCAAATCATTTCTGTTGATAGTGGACTGAGCGTCACGTATGGGTAACCTCTATTCTGACCGTTCTATTTAGAAAGAATGAACTAGGGGGTGACAACGAGCTTTCCGACGCTCTCGCGGTCCTGCATCGCCACGAACGCCGCTTCAGTATCCTCAAGCGAGTAGGTTTCGTCGATCTCCGGTGTGAGAGAACCGGATGCAACCAGTCCTATCAGGGTCTCCAAGTCACGCTGCGTTCCCATTGTACTCCCGATGACGCGTTTGTGGCCGAGGAATAGATCAGGGATGTCGATTACAGATTTATTACCAGCTGTCCGCCCGCAGACCGCCATCCGGCCATCACGACGCAATACATCCAACCCAAGCTGGGTGTACTCTCCTCCGAGGTGGTTAAGCACACCGTCAACCGAGCCGATGTTAGTGACCGCATCCTCAATCTCGTTTGGGTCAGTGCTTTTGATTGCGTAGTCAAGGCCGAGCGATTTGAGGCGGTCGAGTTTTACTTGAGACGAAGACGTCCCGATGCTGTGGGCACCAAGGGAGGCTACGAGTTGCACACCGGCGACCCCGACACCTCCAGTCACACCGGGAATAAACACGAGGTCAGTCGGTCCGGTTTCTAGTCGGCGAAGCATATGGTACGCGGTCATGTAGGCTGTCGGCAGAGCGGCCGCTTCAACCGTACTCACGGAATCCGGAAGGGGGACGAGACGGTCAGCCTGTACCCGGGCAGCCTCGGCAAGTCCTCCGTGATAGAGCGAGTGATTTTCACAGAGATTTTCCGGACCCTCCCGACAGTAGCGACATGTCCCGCACGTTACGTTCGGGCAGAGTACTACACGGTCACCGGACTCGACGCCAGTAACGTCTTCACCGATGTTCTGGACAGTTCCTGCGAGGTCAAGACCACTAACGAACGGCAGGTCGCTCGTATCTATCACCGCTGAATCACCTTCGAGAATCCAGAGGTCGTGACGATTGATCGCACACGCCTCGACTTCGACCACAGCCTCATGTCTATCGGGTTCAGGTATTGGCCGATCGATAATCGAAATGCTATTTGGGCCAGTGAAATCGCTGAAAGCTGCGACACGCATCAGATATTGTTTGTTAGTTATATGAATAGTTAATGTGGAAGCAGCAGGAATGACTGGCTCTTCTCCGATAGTAGCGTTTGTAACTGGTGACACATCCAATCACACGACAGCGGTCGATCTAGTGTACAATGACTTGCAAACGCTACTATAGTGAACCCATCGCGTCCGGGAACTCGGTCAAGGTGTCGGCTAGCCAATCATCCATCGGCAGGCCATTGACCTGCAACTGGATGCGAGACATATCGAACATTAGCTGCCCGGTCACTTAAAGGCAGAAAGCATCCCTGTCGAGACGGTGCTCTGTTATCGGGAGTTCGATTCGATGGGAGTGTTTCAGACGCTCTCGAACCTGAATGGAAACTACCTCATCCCGAAACGGAACACCAGCTCCAAGCGGGACGTACTCAAGCGGATGGACGACGACGACCAAGAGGTAGCTGTTGGGCCGGCCTCCGTCCACGTCGAGGCGGGATCGCATCCGATGTGACTCTTGTACGTGCCGTCGGCGAGCGGCGAAGGAACGACTGTCTTTGCGACGAATCTCCGAGTCGTACCCGACAAAGCTGAGACGTTCTGTCGTCGGTATAGTCGACGATGGCAGATCGAAAACGAGTACAGATCCATCAAGAGGCGATTTCCTCGCGAAGACCTCCTCGAAGGACTATTGCGTCCGGCTGTTCTACTTCGTGTTCGCCGTGCTGCTGTACAACATCTGGCGGCTCACCGACTTCTTGCTGAAAGCTGGCGTCGATGGGGAGATGGACTATGCACCTGTGCTGACTACGGGCGACTGTGTCGAGATCGTCGCTTCGGCGTTGGTTCCGCCAGACTAACCAACTGAGACCTCGCTGAGTTCACCGCTTGGGAGTAGCAACACTGGTCAGTTGCGCTATAACCTGCGCCATCTCTCACGCTTACCCGATAGTTACGCCCGTAAGGGTTCGAAGCCGACACGTAATCGGTGAAGAGAAACTAGTTTCCAAGATATGTTCGAGAGTGTTCAGGGGTCCCTCTAGGTAGGAACTGACCCGAATCAAACCGCTCTCTGAAGCTGTAAACGGGAGAGAATTTGTGGTAATTTTTTAACATTATGGCGAGATAGTTTGTGTGTGTCCCCTAACGAAACCTCCAGCACCCGACGAACGGTCCTCAAAACAATCGGTGTCGGAACGGTAGCGTCCAGTGGTCTCGTCGGAGTTGCCACAGCGACAGATGACGACATCATGACAAAGAGCGGTGGCGGCAGTTATAACACGCTCTCGTTAGACAAAAAACAGCTGCTGATGGGCGAAGACGAATTCCGTGAGTACGTCCAGAAGATGACTGACCGGTACGGTGACGCCGGGGTATTCGGTACCGGAGACCCGACATACGACGGGTTCGTCACAGCCGACACCAAGAACATGTCGAAACAATACGATGATGAAGACGCATTCGATGGCAGTTGTAGCGTTGACTCGGCGGCCGTGACGTACCGCGTTGAGACTAAATCTGACGAGACGCGTTACCGACACCTCCTGTGGGCCGCCGCCGACAATCGTAATTTGACGTACGTTGCCGACCCGTTCCACCTCGTCACAGAACCTCTTCGGACGCATTACCTCAAAGTTGGTATGGAGACGGGGTCAGCGCGCATCGAAAACCCGGGACTCACGGGAACGACAGCAGCCGATTCGTCATCACGCGTCGATGTCGAACTTGACAACGGTAATGCCACATTCAAACTCCCCACAGGACGCATTACCGATAGCCCGCCTTTCCGTGAGTCCACAGAACTCGGTTCGCATGGGAGATATACACTTGGATGGGAAGGCCTTGCCGATGGCGTACGGTCGGTGGCGACAACTGTCGAGACAGTCCACACTGGCGAAGACCATGAAATCACGTGGACAACTGGACACGGGTTCGGCTATCGGTCGTTGTTCTAACTACCACGCCTCGGGGTCAACAAGGTATTTCGTTGAAACTATCGAACTCTGCTGTGGACGGACCACCAACACCACTTTGTCCGCAGTTAATCCGAGGAAGAGGGCATAGTAGTGGGATACTCCACGACAAGATGAGAGGCGAGTGAAAGATTGGATAGACAATTCGATTGCTCTATTCGGGTTCTCCCCGAGTGATAGCTCAACATCAGACTTGTTGACATAGACACCACCATGTCCGCAGTTCGAGGCGTGAGATGGGTACAACTGATTTGAATGAGACAGCCTGAACGAAATAGCGATTGGTAACTCGAAATATCGGTGACCGGAGTCGAAATTCGTAGTCGGGAAGACGAACACTCACACCACTTTGTCCGCTGTTCTCGGGTTGAGAGGGTATCCCCCGACGAAGAAACGCTTTTTTGTGTCGGTTGTTTGGGTAATCTCCGCTGAATAAAGTTAGTTGATACCTTGTATATTATTAGATTAGTTCCACTACGGATATGGTTTAACAAGCATGGGTATAAAGATTGCCTTAATCATATGCTTCCGTCTACTTACTGGTACACCTTTGATACCAAGAACAGCGGACAAAGTGGAGGGGGTGTGTCCCCCGCCTAGTATATAAACAAACAGAACAGCGGACACTCCGGACACGGTGGTTTTATCAACAATGTGGTCTAATCGTGTTAATATGCCCCTGTTCGAGCGGGATACCGAGATCTATCGGGACCGGGACGCTCTTCGTGAGGACTACCAACCCGAGGAACTCGTGGGGCGTGACGAGGAACTCCGTACCTTTCAGGCAGCTCTTCAACCGGTTATCAACGGTGAACAGCCGAACAACATCTTCCTTTACGGGAAAACCGGTGTGGGGAAGACTGCCGCGTCGCGGTACTTGCTCGGCCACCTCCGCGAGGATGCGAGTCACTACGACGACATCCATCTCACCGTCGTCTTCTTGAACTGTGACGGACTCACGAGTTCGTATCAAATCGCGACCCGTCTCGTCAACGAGTTCCGGTCCGAGTCGAATCAGATTAGCACGACGGGCTACCCCCTCGGCTCGGTCTACGAGATGCTCTGGCAGGAACTCGACGAGTGCGGTGGGACTATCATTATCGTCCTCGACGAGATCGACCACGTTAACGACGATAGCATTCTTTACCAACTCCCTCGCGCACGCGCGAATGGAAACCTAGACGTGGCCAAGGTCGGACTCATCGGTATCTCAAACGACTTTTCCTTTCGCGACGACCTCTCTCCAAAGGTCAAAAGCTCGCTGTGCGAGCAGGAAATTCACTTCCCGGCCTACAACGCCAAAAACCTCCGTGCAATTCTCGAACAACGGGCCAAAGTCGCGTTCCGTGAGGGCGTCCTCGCAGACGAGGTGATTCCGCTGTGTGCTGCCTACGGCGCGAAAGACGCCGGTGACGCTCGCCAGTCTATTGACCTGCTGATGAAGGCCGGTGACCTAGCCCGCGACGACGACACGGATCGTATCCAAGAAGAACACGTCAAACGCGGTCGACGAGCCCTCGAGCGTGGTCGAATCAAGGAGGGAATCAACGGACTTACCGAGCACGGACACTTGGTACTGTACTCTTTGTTGACGCTCGAATTGGAGGATGAAACGCCGATTCGATCACGAGACGTTCGGCCGCGATACACGCGGTTTACTGAACTCGCCAACCGAGACCCACTTGTCCCGCGTCGGATGCGAGACCACTTAAGCGAGCTCGCGATGCTCGGTATCGTCTCCGTTACAGAGCGCAACGAGGGTCGACGTGGAGGTACGTACCGCGAGTACGCTCTCGACATGGATGTTAGCCTCATCATTTCGGCGATGCGTGACACGATCGAACTCGTCGGTGTCCACGAGACGGTCGAACCCTATCTCGAGGGTGACAAAGCGAGTACGCTCGACGACTTCATTTAGGTATGTGGGTACCCACCCGGATGAGGATACCCACCGGGAAACCACGGAAGAGCCCTATTTAACTGTGAATTACTGCGGACATTGTGGGGTTGGTTCCCTTCCAATTATAAAAAATTCGAGGCTAAAACCCGCCCTTCATGAGGCGTTCAACGGTTGGTTCAAAAAGCGCAAGAACGGCGATACCGACGCGAACCCACTCGGCACCGGAAACGAGACGATAATCACCCGCGCTCCACCGTGACGTGGAAGCAAATGGGTATCAAACACGATTCCAAACACAACCAACTCCGTCTGAGCAAAGGCTTCAACCTCAAACAGCACCGCTCAGACTTCATCCTCGCACAGTACGAAACACGACCTGACGTGACCGTGGAGAACATCCAGCAAGTGTGAGGCGTGTGGAACGGTGACCGTTGGGAACTTCACCTCGTCTGCAAGGTCGAAATCCCCGTGAGAACACATCGGGAGACAACACCGCAGGTATCGACCTCGGTATCAGGAATTACCTCGCCATCGCCTACGACGACGGGGATGCCGAGTTGTATCCGGGGAATGTGCTGAAACAGAACAAGCACTACTTCACTCGTGACGGGTACGACACTGAAGGCGAGAACGGCCGTTACGCCGTGCGCTTCGCGTCCGACAGAAACTCTCGCGTCAGAAAGACCACTTCCTGCACGCCCTCACCAAGCACGTCGTAGAGCGGTGCATCGACCACGTGGTCGGTCGCATCGCTGTTAGCGACCTGAGAGGATTCGTGAGGACGAGAACGGCGAGTCTCGGAATTGGGGCAAGTGTGGGAACAGCAACTCCACGGATGGGAGTTCGACCGCTTCACAACGCTCTTGGAATACAAAGCAGAAGAACACGGCATCCTCGTTGACCGCACGAGCGAGCGAGACACGTCGAAGACGTGTTCGTGCTGTGGACGGAAGCGTGACGCGAACCGAGTGGAGCGTGGATTGTATGTTTGTGAGTCGTGTGGAGCGACGATGAACGCCGACGTGAACGGCGCGGTGAATATCCGACGAGAGATAACTCAGAATCCCTCGACAGGGGATATGAGTAACGGTCGCTTGGCACGGCCAGCAGTCCACCTGTTCAACCAAACCTCGGGGCGCTTCGCACCGAGCGAACAGGCGGGTTGCGAATCTTAATATTCCAATGCTCGGGAACCCTCGTCGCCAGATAGCGTCTGACGGGCAACCAGAACGCTTTGCGTTCTGGTGACGCGCTTTAGCACGGGGGAGATGTCAGGTGGGTGTAAATACGGCGACGCTGGTATAAGAACAGCGGACAATGTGGTGTCCCTTCGCCGTTTGACGTTGACTGACAGGCTCAACAATTTCGCTCGTGTGGGTGCCACGATTATAACCGCGGACACAGTGGTGTTGGTGGTGATCGTGGTACTACCGATAACGTTAGCGTCGGTATTAGCGTCGATATTCTCGTTGGCTGCGGTACAGATTCAGGAAACAGTACACATTCAATGTTATGCCGTCTGAAAATTTCGGGAATACGTCTTGGACTAACTGCGGACATAGTGGTGTACCATGTACTGCCGTGTCCCGATTACACGCTCTTGTTTCACTAAACGACTACCAAATCTGTTGTTGTCGATTTCGATGAACACCACTTTGTCCGCTGTTCTCGCCGAGTCTCATTCGGGGATGTCTCGGATAACACTCTCAAAACAGAGAAACACACCTTGGAGTGGATATCGTATCCAGTAATTTCGAGTGAATATTGAATTCCGTTTCGCTCTCGTTTCTCACTCGTTTCGGCTTTCGAGGATGGCCGCAACGATTTCGTCGGGGTAGTTCGCCGCGACACGAACGAGTGCGTCGTGGAATTCGCGACCGGTCAAATCGCGGATGTCGTGTTCGCGTCGAAGTAGCGACTCGACTTCGAACTCGGCGTCGTCCATGCAGTCGAGCGTCGGCGTTCGGACGTAGATACTTTTCGCGGTGGTCGCTTCGAACTCGAATGCGGGTCCATCTTCGCTGTCAGTCTCTGACTCGTCTTCCTCTGTCGTGTCAACCTCCTTTCGACTAACGGACCCCGACGACTCGTTGTCTTTTGGCTCCGTTTCAGTCTCTGTTCTAGCCTCTCCTTCAGATTCCTCTTCGGCGGCTCTATCGGTTACTGGGTCGCCCACCGCATCTGTTTCTGAGGACTGCGACTCGTCGGCTGTCTCGACTTTGCCCGCCGATTCAACTTCACTGGCTGAATTGGACTTCTCAATCGGTTCGGATCCGCTGTTTGTCTCGGTTTCACCGACTGTTTCGACAACTTCACCGGCTGTTTCGGCACCACTGGCTTCCACGTCATCCGCTGTATCCACCGTACTCTCGACTTCGTCTTCCGTCTCTTTATCATCCTCTGACTCCATCGCCTCGCCGAGACCGGCGAACCGGTTTTCCTTAGGCATCGTCTCGGCCACCCTGTTCGACGATTTCCGCGAGTTCGTCGAGTCGGTCGAGCATGTCGCTCGTGGGGTCGTACTCACGGAGCGTTTTTCCGTCGCGCCATGCGCGACTGAAGGCGATTCGGTGCCGGATTCCCGGTCCTTTCGATTCGGGATCGTCGAACAGGTCCGACTGTGCAAACCGAGGGATGAACTTCTCGAATGGTGACGATTCGAGATCGCGGATGATTCGTCGCTCTTCGTTGTTTCCGGTGAGGTCGTTAGGGACGATTGCTAGAATATCCAAGTCGACCTCGCGACGAATCGGTGCGATTTGTTGTTCGAACATACGCTCGAACCCGCTTACGCTCGGTTCGCTCATTAGCAGTGGTACCACGACGTTTCCGGTGCCGATGAGTGCTGCATCGGAGAGCGGCCCGAGGCTCGGTGGCGAGTCGATGACGAGGTAGTCGTACTCGCCGTCGAGCAGCGGGTCGACGATTCGGCGGCGGACCCAGAGTACTCCGAACGTCGAGTTTCGAACCCGGTCTTCGATATCGTCGAGGTCGACATGCGCTGGCAGCACGTCAAAGTGCTCGCGGTCGTGTATCACCTCTTTCACGTCGATTGGGTCGTCGTCAGTCAACACGTCACCGATGTTTGGGTCCGCCGACTCGTAGGCGTCTTTCATTCCGACGCCTTCGGTTGCGTTCCCCTGTTGGTCGAGGTCGACGAGAAGGACGTCGTTTTCGCGCACTGCGAGCGCGTCCGCGAGATTAATCGCAATCGTCGTCTTCCCGACGCCGCCTTTCTGGAGTGAGACGCTCACCGCTCGCGACATCTATCGACCCTCCCACTGCTGGAACATTCCACAATTTGTACAATGTGTGAGCTGTGTCGGCTCTTTGGATGGTGCAAACCTTGTCTGCATTGCGGACTGTGTAGACATTTGGAGGTTCAAAATCACCTTTTCCCCGTTGGTACATAATTGTATCCACGACTTTTGAACCGTCGAGACTGTTAAGACTGTTAAAACAGCTTATAACTTTCAGAAATTGTGAAAATTGTGAAAATTCCAAAATGTTTGTAGTGCTAGCACCTTATTTACTGCCCTAATCTCATTGGTAGTCACAGCATGAATGACTGTTTTCACGACTCCGCGCTTGCCGGACAGTCTGAAATTTGCACCTTCTGTACCAATTGTCGTCTGCGTCAGATGTTCTCCAATTCTGAACACGCTACAATCTCTACAGTCTTCACACTGCTCTTGATGTCTACAATGCTTGGAATTCTTGGAATCTCTACAATTCCTGCAATTTCTATAGTGTTTGTCCCTTTTACACTGTCTATGACTTCTACAATCCCTGCGATCTCCTTTTTCCTCTCAATCTCTGGAATCTCTACAATTTCTACAATGTCTACAATTTCCCTAGTTCAAACAGCCATTCAAAACTTCACAGTTTCTACAATTTTTACAAATTGTGAATCTCCCACGACTTCTGGAAACTCTATACTGCTCAGAAACTCTCCGCACTCTTAGATTTCTACACGCTCTACAATCTCCTGCTCTCTAAACACTCTCGACAGTGTGTACCTTCTTCAAATATGTACTATTCTAAAAACAGGAGATTCACGGGCTATGCTAGAAAGATACTGCGGACATAGTGGTGTTGTAGTACTGCTTTCGACTACTGCGTTTTCCTTTCCCCAACTCAGTTGGCGAGTTTCTCCGCGAACTTCTCACGGACTTTTTCGACCTTCGGACTCGCGTGGAACTGACAGTACGCGTCGTTGGGATTCTTCTCGAAGTAATCCTGGTGGTACTGTTCGGCTTCGTAGAACGTCTCTAACGGAGCTAACTCGGTCACGACCTCGTCGTCGTACTCCTCGTCGAGTACCTCGATGTAGGCTGCTGCCTGTCGCTTTTGGTCCTCGTCATGAGTGAGAACGATAGAGCGGTACTGCGTCCCAACGTCCGGACCCTGACGGTTGAGTTGTGTCGGGTCGTGGACGGCGAAGAACACTTCCAGTAGTTCATCGTATCCGACGATAGCCGGGTCGTATTCGATTTGTACGACTTCAGCGTGGCCAGTGTTTCCCGAGCAAACCTGTTCGTATGTCGGACTCTCGACTTCGCCGCCGGCGTATCCCGACGTAACCTCGCTGATGCCGTCGAGTTCCTTGAACGCAGCTTCGACACACCAGAAACAGCCGCCGCCGAACGTTGCTGTTTGCGTACTTCCCATAGCGTTGGTTACGCCGCCGGTAAATTAAGCCCCGCGGCGGGGGCAGTCGAGGCCGGTGTTTGACGGGGTGTGTACTACCCTTCACTGTCTCTTCGTGAGGCGTACTGTCTCTTCTGTAGCACCCCAGAGAACCCATCTAGACAACCTTGTCCTGAATAACCCTATTCCTGGTCACCCTGCTTCGGACAATAGCCGCCACGTTACCCACCGCGAATGTACGAGAAGCCAACATTTATCACCATCGTCTGTTAGCAAACACCATGGAAGATGTGTTTGTCGCGAGACTCATGTCCACGACCCTCCACACGGTCAGTCCCGACACGCTCGTCGAGGACGCGGCGCAGTTGATGTTGGACAATAACATCAGCTCTGTCATCGTCGTGGATGGAGAGAACCACCTCGAAGGAATTCTGACGACGACGGACTTTGTTCATATCGTCGCAAAGAGTCAGCCAAAGGCGGAGACGACCGTCTCGCGGTACATGACTACTGATGTTGTTACCGCAGACGCGCAGGACTCTATCGTTGCAGTTGCTGAGTCATTGACCGAACACGGGTTCCACCACATGCCCGTAGTTGACGAGGCAGAAGGCGTAATCGGCATCATCACTACCTCCGACCTCGCCGCGTACCTCTCTCAGTCCGAACAGTTGGTGTCCTCGTAACACCGCCCGGCGTCCACGTTTTTTGTGTTTGGTTACTGATTCGGACGGCGGTTCAGCGCTAGTCCACCCAGCCTATTCGGATAGAGGGTTTACCCAGCCTATTCGGGGAGAGGTTCACTCCACCTGTTCGGATAGGCTCTCGACGACGCTCGCGAGCTTCGGGTCGTTCGTGTGACCGTGGTGAACCGCGAGGGGAGAGATGCTCACCTCGCCGTCGACCATCGCACGACGGTCGCTGCCGACGGGGTAGCGCTCGCTGTGCTCGTCTCCCAGCGGGAAGGGGTTCTCGTAACCGACGGCGTCCGGCCACGAAATGTCTTGGAGGCGAACGTAGACTTCGTCGTCACCGATATCGTGTTCCCGGTCGCCGTCCGGAACCGCCTCGGAGTCGTGGTGGTGTTCGACCTGTTGGTCGTAGTCGGCGTGGGGTCGCGTCACTCGCATACGCGGACTCGGCACGTCGATTGGCGCGTTGACGTTCAGAAGGTCGACCTCGTCGAAGATGCCGGTCCCGTAGACGCGTTCAGTCACGGCGCGGGCGATTCGGGCCGGTCGAGAGAAGTCGTACTCCTCCGGCGGGTGGCAGAAGAAATCCCGTGCGTGATAGCTGGAGACAGCGACAGCAGGGGTCCCGAGGAAGGCGGATTCGATACCTGCGCCGACCGTCCCCGACCGCCCGACGACGTAGTTCCCGGCGTTCGGGCCGTCGTTGATACCGGAGACAACGATATCGAAGTCGGTATCGAGACCGCGAAGCCCGTACGCCACGCAGTCCGCGGGTGTTCCTTCGAGGGCGTAGCCCCACGGATGGTCCCGGCGGACGGCGAGTTCGTTCCGGGCGCGACCGACGCCACTTTGGTTTTCGGCGGGTGCAACGACGGTTACCTCACCGATGGCGGTGAGTTCTTCGCGCATCGCTGCGATGCCGGGCGCGTCGATACCGTCGTCGTTGGTGAGGAGGATACGAAGCGAAGTCGCGGAGTCACTCATCTACAGCACCAATTCACTGTCGCCAGTGGTAGCTATTCCGAATTCGGTCCTGGTGTGTCGGATCTGCGGCTTCCCTGTTCCCAATTAGTTCCGCTAAATCGGCTGCTCTGTGGGGTCGTACTCGACACGATCGATACTTACCCGCCAGTATTTCAGATCGCTCCCGCGGTTCCACTCGAACTGTAGTCATCACACGTTCTGTCATCAAGTTCATTCTCTCAAAAAAGACTCTCACGAAACTCTGAGTATAATTCAAACGATGTATTTATGTAATTAAGTTCGTACTAACGAATGAATGCGCTCTGAACCAGTACGACCGGCAGTCCGGACACCTGCCGATACCGGTGTTAATTCTCCGTTAATTCACCTGGTTTCGGTGTTGCTGTCTGCGTCGTCTCCTACTGGGTTCCAACTCACATCACTGCCCCGCCGTCCAGTTTGGTCCCTGCGCCGGCCACGTGAGACGAGTCGACGTTCCCGGTTGACTGCCCTCCGAACCCCGCTCCGAACCGCCCTCAAAAGAGTACCGTCACGGACGACCGCTCGTGGATACCGCTCCCACCGTGTTGGGGTGAGAAACACGTGAAAACAGTCAACAAATCGAAAGAAGAGGTCCCCTGGGACGACATCGGTTTCGTCATCAGTTCGCGATACCGAATTTCCGTCCTCAACAGGCTTTCCGAGGGACCCGCAACACCGACACAAATCGCATCGGACTCGGAAAGTGCCGTCGCACACGTCTCGCGGGCGCTTCAGGAACTGCGAGACCGCTCGCTCGTCGAACTATTGGTCCCGGAACAACGACGAAAAGGCCGAGTGTACGGCATCACCGACGATGCGGAGGGTCTCTGGCGAATTATCAAGGCCCAACAGATGGTGTGACGCTCGCTTCTGTCCGTCCTCGCTCACCTCTGTTCACGTTCCCACTCTGTCTCGCTACCTCCTCCAGTCCCCCTTCAGTCCCGATTTAGCCCCATTCAGCCTCGCTTTCTCCCCTCTCTTGGCTCTCTAAAGCCTTGTTCTCGGAGTCACTTTGCGATACGTTCGCTACTCTTGCTCAGGAACTGGTACGTCCGCTTTGCGAGACTCATGCCGACACCGGTCGACTCGACGACGTAGTACGGCACCAACTCTCCGCCAAACTTCGATTTGTAATTGCAGAGACGCTCTGTGTTCGCGCCGACGAGGTCGTACTCCATGACCGATTCGAGGCCGTCGTCTTCGACGATATCTTCGATGATTCGCCAGTGAAGCAGGCTGTTGATGCTGACACCGTCGTACTCACCGCGAGCGCCGCCGAGCCAGAAGTAGGCCGTCTCGTTCGAGAAGGGGACAATTATTCCGCTGAGGTATCGGCCGTCAGGGTCGCGGGCAACGTAGACTCGGCACCGGTCGCCGAGGTTTCTGACCAGCGCCTCGACGAACGCCCACGGCATCCCGAACGGTTCGTCTTGCTCGTCGTATCGCGAGGCAACGTCGTCGTACACGGTTCGTGCGCCATCGATTCCTTCGTTTGAGATACTGATATCCAGCTCCTTCGCCTGCCGAATCTCGCGTCGGAGACTGCTACTGAACTGGCTCTGTACCTCGTCGGGCGACTGACCGGACAGGTCGAGTCGGTAGGTGAACGAGGGTTTGACGGCGAATCCGGTCCACTCGAACGGTCGTGGGTCGAGATATGACGGGGAACAGAGAACGCGGACGAACGTCCGTTTGTCGCGCACGCCGAGTTCTTCTAGCACCAAGTCCGCGAACTTCCGGTTTACGGACTCGTAGGTACTTTGCTTCGGACTGTTCGGCATCATAATTGGCCCGATGTAGGGAATCGCCATCGACGGCGGCGGCGAGACGACGGCCCGGCCGAGCGGATTCTTGCGGACGAACGTCGGAAACAGTGCGACTGGTTCTTGTCCTTTGAAAACACCGAAGAGGTGCATCTCGCCGTCGAAGTGTTCGTCTATCGCGGCGAGAACAGCGGACGTGTGAAATACTTCGACACCTGACGATGGAAGCGCTTGCTCCCACTCTTCGAGGCCTAGCGTTTCGATACGTGGTTGTGACATGTGTGTGTTGGTGTGTGATTGACCGATTACTGTTCGACAGTGCGTACTCGATTCATCTTTTGGGCAACCACCATCGGGGGGTACCCCTCGGAACTTTGAACAACTATCATCGGTGGATAACCCCCGAAACCAGCCGCGCTGGGAGGCTCGCCTCACCCGTGCGAGTGAATAGCTCGACTTTGGGACTGAGCTGATTTTTGTACAGGTGTGCGATGGCTCTGACCGAAAGCGGCCCGTGTTCGATTTGGTAGAATGTAACGAGTTCCGGGTTGTACTTGCTCTTGTACCGGTTGAGCCGTCGATTATTAGCTCCGACAAGGTCGTATCTGGTCATTCCCCGATTTCGTCCGTCGCACATTATCCGCCAGTCCAGGAGGTCGTTGACATCGACGCCGAAATCCCGCTCCGGGCGGACACCGCCAAGCCACCGATAGACGGTATCTCCGTACTGGAGTGCGATGATTCCGCTTACGAACGAGCCATTGTAGCGGAACACGTACGGCCTGACTTGTCCATTCGGAAGGGTATCGTACAAGTCGAGGACGAACTGGGGTGGAACGTCGAAGGTCAATCCTTGTTCTTCGTACCGATTTTTGACCAGCGTCAGAATGGTCCGAATGTCGTCTCGTCCGCCTTCTTCGATTTTGGATAGAACCGCTTTCCCATCGCGGATGTTTCGTCGGGCGTTCCGACTGAATGACATCAGCAGGTCGTCCTCGCTCCGGTTCAAATCGACGTTGTAGGTATACTTCGGCGAAACGTCACACCCTCCCCACTGGAACGTCCGCATGTCAGTGTAATAGTTGCCGACGCGAACGTGTGTGTAGTTCGGTCCGATTTCGGACCGTATCCAGTCGGTACAGCCCTCGATGAACCGGTTTCGACGCCGCTCGAATTTTCGACTCTTGATGTTGCCAGTATCGAACATCACCGGTCCGAGATACGGGACTCCGATGTGAGGTGGCGGGGAGAATGCCGTTTTGACGGGCCCTTTTCGAATCTCGAACACGGGGAACACCCCGACCGGTTCTTCGGTCTTGAACCCGACAAGTAGGTGTAGCTTCGAATTCGAGTACTTCGCCTGTAGCCTGAGGGCATCGTACTGATGAAAGATACTCGCTTGACTCGACTGCTTGACGTACTCGTCCCACTCATCGCGGCGACTCGGCTCGAATTCGACGATTTCGATTGTCATTGGCGGACGGATGACTGAGCGCTCTGGCGATGCTTTCGTGACTGGTGATAACCCGGTGTGTGTCCGAACCGACTGATACCCACCGTGTTGGCGGTTAAATCGGTTGATTCCTGAAAGGGCCCGTGCCGCGGTTGGGACACCCCAACCGGTGTCGTCTTAGAAGACATTCTCGAAGTAATGTGACGCGAGGATGGGGATTTGTTATGTAGCGACTATACGGAAATCCGTACAGTTCTGCGGCTTTCAGGATATCTCTGTCTGCACCCGAAGACCGTCGATACCGTATCCGTGGGTTGGCTCACCGGATATTCTCGTGGCAACGTACTCGGCAATCGCGTACGCCATCCACGCCTGACACCACCGCATGAGTGTCATCCGCTTGGTGTAGAAGCGGTGTTTTCGGAAGTAGAACCGCCCGTCAGATGGTTCGTACATGTTCGCCAGCGCCCAGTCAATAGCACGTTCTGCTCTGTCGTACTGACCGGCGTAGGTAAACACGAGGATTCCCTGTGCGGTCGCGTGTGTATCCCGCGGATAGGCGTTCTCTTCGTCGAAGTTCGGCGCACCATTTTCGTCGAACAGTTCTCGGGCATAGAAATCGAGACCATGAGTCGTCGTCTCGTCGTACCGCCCGCTCTCTACGATTTGTTCGTACCGCTGGAAGCACTCGATGATGAACCCGTTGTGGTGGTTGTCCATCGAGAGGTGTGACGCGGTCGGCGGTTCACGGTAGTACCAGCCGCCGCGTTCGGTCTGTTTCGACGCGACGAAGTCGTACACTTTCTCGGCGCGTTCGAGCAACGCTTCGTCGCCGAAGTAGTCGTACAGTTCGATGAAGAGCCTCGCCCCGATAGCCAGCGCATTGAGCGTGTAGCTGTCTTTCGGATGCGAGAGATAGTAGTCCATGACTGCGCCGTCATCTGTCGGCCGGTAGTTGAGGTCTTTCACCATAACATCGACGGCGGTCTTGGCGATATCCGGGTAGTTCGGGTCGAACTCTCGTCCGGCGAGAAGCGCCTTCACGCCGTACCCCGTCGAGACGACGTTTGGCGAGTGCGGAATTCCCTCTCGCGGACCGTTGCGGCCGGAGAGATGTTGAATGACGTGTCGGTGGCTTCCGGCAAAGCCGCTGTATCCCTTGGCTTGATTCGCGATGAGCCATTCGGTCAACGCGGCCGCATCATCGAGATACAATCGGGTGTCTTCGTCGCCGTCGAACCAGTTCGCCAACTGTGCGCGACTCCGATTCGCCATGGCGAAAAGCGATATTCCCTTGAAATTCCGTCGCTGCTCGACGAGAAAGAGCGGGCGGACGTTGATGGGAGAGCGCTTGATAAACTCCTGGACGACGAGGTCGAACCAGCGGTTTTCGATGGGCATCGAGAGCAGTACCCGACTGCTCATCCCGTCACCGTAGTCCCAGCCCTTGTAGTCCCGTTCGCGAGCGTACTGGAGGACGTCATCGAGTACGTCGACGTACCGCTGGAGACGTTCGGTGTCGACGTTCTCGTCCGGTTGATACTGTGTCTTCGATGGTGAACTCATAGTGTAGAATTGCCTCTCTGAGTCGTTACTGGCTGTCCGAGAGGAAGCCCGCGGTGGGCTTTGTTATACAGCTGATACCGACAGACTGAGGCGCTCAGAATGTCGATGGTATGAGTCGATTAGCAGGCGGTCGAGAAGGACCGATTCGGCGTCGAACCGTCGGCTCGGCTCACCCGGCCTGGTTGCGCTCTGTTTGTCCCGTCACGTTCGACCCGACTTTGCTTTCTCTGTCCTCTCCTGTCGATTCGGGTCCGTGTTCTTCGAGGAACTCTCGGTAGTAGTCGCCGACGGGACCGACCCACGCACCCCGGTCGAGTGCCCATTCGACGAGTCGACGGTAGAGCCGTCGGTAGCCGGGGAATTCGGCTTCGCTGAAGTACCGCGGGTGCCACAACACCGTCATCACCGCGCCGTGTTCTTCAGCGTCGACGAGTAGCCGCTCGCATTCGGCCCACGCTGAATCAAGCGCCGAACCCGGGTCGGGAAGCGAGACTTCCATCAGCGTCAGCGGGAACACGACAAATTCGTCGTCGAATGGCCGGAACGGCTGGTAGCCGTGTTGGAACCCGTTTGTCGAACTCGAACCGGGACTGGCGTCGTACCTGAGTCCAAGTTCTCGGTGGTACTGCCACGTTCGAGGACTGAGTTTCAGGTGGTGTTGTCGTCCACCGAGGATTTCGTGGCCAAGCACCGATTCCAGCTCTTTTTTCTCCGTTCGGAGGCGGTCGAAGTCGTCGCACGACCGAAACGACCCGTGAATGCCGACTTCCCAGCCTCCTTCGTCGAGGCTGTGGATGACCTTGGTGATCGACGCCGACCTCAGGTCGTACCGGCCGAAGTGTTCAACCCAGTTTTCGGGTTTGAGCCAGTCCCAGAGAGACCCCGTTTGGAGCAGACTCGGCTCGTTGAGGAAGTAGAACGACGACCGGACGCCGAGGTCGCGTTCGAGAGCCATGATGTTCTCGAACTGCCAGTACGGGTTCTCCCGACTGAGGAGCGTCCGGAGGTGATACGTTGGGCTCTCCTTTGTCGCGTAGAACAACCCTTGATACGTCTTGTACGGGCGGTCTACGTCGTGCGTCAGGCAGACTGCAAACTCCTCACTCATCGTCGTTGCTTCTGAATTCACTCATCGTCGTTGCTCCTGAAGTCACTCATATCCGAACTCCGAGAGTACGTCGGCGATTCGCTCCGCTGCGGCCCCCTCGCCGTAGAGCGACGGTTTCTCAGGCAGCGATTCGGTCGATTGCAGTGCGGTTCGAATCGCGTCCGGGTCCGCGCCGACGAGGACGTTCCACCCGGTATCGACGGTCTCTGTCCACTCGGTCTCGTCCCGGAGCGTGATACAGCGCGTGTCGAGGTAGAACGCCTCTTTCTGAACACCACCGGAGTCGGTGACGACGCGTTCTGCCCCGTCGAGGAGCCTGATAAAATCGAGGTAGCCGACAGGGTCGATGAGCAGGACGTTTTCGTTGTCCGCGAGTTGCGGCCAGAGACCGCTATCGTGGAGCACCGTTTCGGTTCGTGGGTGGACGGGGAAGAAAACGGGTTTGGGAGCCTCCGCGAGTCCGTTCACAATAGCACCCAGCCTCGACAGGTCGTCCGTGTTTGCGGCACGGTGAACCGTCGCCAAGATGTACTCGCCCTCGTGGAGACCATGGTCGTTCAGGACTTCCGACCGCTCCCGGGCGGTTGACCGAACCCGGAGGACTGCGTCGTACTGCACGTCTCCGGTCACGTAGACGCCATCGTGGATACCCTCCGACTCCAGCGTCGCGGCGGCGGACTCCGACGGCGCAAATAGGAAGTCCGAGCAGTGGTCGGTGAGCACTCGATTCACCTCTTCCGGCATCTCCCAGTTGTGACTCCGCAAGCCCGCTTCCACGTGCGCCAACTGCGGGGTTCGCTTCGCAGCCACGAGGGCTGCCGCGAGCGTCGAGTTCGTGTCGCCGTAGACGAGCACCACGTCGGGGTCTTCGTCGGCAATGACGGTGTCGAGTCGCTCCATCATCTCGGCAGTTTGGGCAGCGTGCGTTCCCGACCCGACGCCGAGATTGTAGTCAGGTTCCGGCATGTCGAGTTCGTCGAAAAACACGTCCGAAAGCGACTCGTCGTAGTGCTGGCCGGTGTGGACGAGCACTTCGTCGTGTTCACGCCGGAGCGCGTCCGATACCGGGAATGCCTTGATAAATTGGGGTCGCGCTCCGACGACAGAGAGGATTTTCAACCTACTCATTGACGCCTTCCTCCACTCGTTGACGCCTTCCTCCACTCATTGGCGTCCCCCCTCCCGCAGTTCTGCTGCCCGGAGCGTTCCTCCTCGCGATTTTCCTTGCAATCTCTCCGTTCCTCGCGGCCCGGCACCAATCGCGTACACGCGGTGGTCGATATCACCGAGCGTGCCGCGTCCGTCGATGACCACGAGGTCGTCGAAGACGCCCCAGTCGATGTCGTCGAACTCCTCGTGCGGGGTGACGACGACGACGGCGTCTATGGATTGTTCTGGAAGTTCAGAAAGTGAGACTGGCGTCGCGCCGAACGACGTGATACCATCGGCATCGAGCATCGGGTCGACTGCGAGGACGTTCGCACCGAATTCGTTCAGGCGGTCGATGACGCCTGCGGCCGGTGTTGCACGGGTCTCTGCGACGCCGGGACGGTAGGTAATGCCGAGAACTGCGACGGTCGAATCTGCGATATCTCGGTCCGACTCCGCCAATTCATCGCGAAGCTTATCGGCGGTGAACCTCGGCATGCTATCGTTGACTTCGCGTGCGGTCTGGAGGAGCGGCGTGGCCGACTCGACTCGACTCGTGATGAAGTACGGGTACCACGGGATGCAGTGGCCGCCGACGCCCGGTCCGGGGTCGTGGATGTTGCAGTACGGTTGTGTGTTGGCCGCCTCGATAGCTTCCGTCACGTCGATACCGAGGTCGTCGCGTATCCGCGCGAGTTCGTTTGCGAGGGCGATGTTGACATCGCGGTAGATGCCTTCGAACAGTTTCACGGCCTCGGCGGTCGTCGCGTCTCGAACCGCGATGACCTCGTTCGAAGTTATTTCGCCGTAGACGAGTGCGGCGACGCGAGTGCTCTCCGCATCGACGCCGCCGACGATTTTCGGATGTGATGCGGTGATATCCTGTACTGCCCGCCCCGACGAGGTTCGTTCGGGGCAGAACGCGACGCCGAATTCGTCGCGCGAAACGCCGCTTTTCGCTTCGAGATAGGGTCCGACGAGGTCGCTACACGTCCCCGGCGGGACGGTACATTCGACGATAACCGTGTCACCCGGTGCGAGGCTCTCGGCGATGCTGTCGAGAACGGCCTCGAACGCCGCAAGGTCGGGTTCGCGGTCGTCGGTCAGCGGGGTCGGGACGATGATGACGTGTACCGACGCCGCCCCCGCCGCGGCGACGCTGTCGGTCGTCGCACGCAATGCACCGCGCTCGACCTGCTCAGCGACAAGTTCTGGGAGTTCCGGCTCTTTTGCGACGTGGCACTCGCCGTCGTTTATCGACCGAACCACGTCGTCGTCGATGTCGACGCCGACGACGTTGCTCGTCGCTTCGGCATAGACGGCCGCGAGCGGGAGGCCCATCTTTCCGAGACCGTACACTGCAACCGGGTGAGACCCGTTTCGGAGTTCTCGCTTTTGTTCTTCCGGCGGATGCGTCGAGTTGTAGAGACCGGTTGTTTGGTTGCTCATTGTTTTCGCTCCGCGGTTTCGACGTTCTGGGTTGTCACGTCGGCGCTGGTCCGAATACGCTGTGCAACGTCGATGGCGCGGAGACCGTCGGCCGCCGAGACGCGTACCGAACCGCCGTTCGTGGCGGCGTCTACGAACGCCTCAAGCTCGAATTTCAGCGGCTCACCGGTTTCTATCATCGGCTGTTCCATGACCACCTCGTGACGATAGCGGATGTTGCCCTCGTCGCGCAGGTAGTCCGGTCGCGACTGGCGGAATATCTGGACCGACTGGTTCAGGTAATCCACGCGGATGAGTCGGTCGCGCGCCGTGATGTCGAGGGTTCGCGTCTTCTGTTGGGTGAGCCGACTCGCGGTTAGCGAGCCGATGACGCCGTTACCGAAGGTCAGCTGGGCCGTCGCGTACTGCTCGTCGGCCGCGCTCGTCCCAGTCACGGTTTGGACCTCGGCATCGACCAACGAGAGAATCACGTCGATGTCGTGAATCATGAGGTCCATGATGACGCCGTCGCCCATCTCGCGGTTCAGCGGCGGGCCCAGCCGGTTTGCCGTGATGGCGACGGGTTCGACAGCTTCGAGAAGCCCGTCGAGTGCTCGTACGGCGGGGTTGAACCGTTCGATGTGGCCGACCTGTAGCGTTACGCCGTGCCAGGTGGCGAGCGCCGACAGTTCTTCGCCAACGGTGAGGTCGTCGACGAACGGCTTTTCCACGAGGGTGTGGACCCCCGCTTCGATGCACTGTCGGGCTACCGACCCGTGGTACGGTGTCGGGACCGCGACAGTGACCACGTCGACTCGGTCGAGCAGTGCGTCGATAGGGTGCGCATCCGTGTCGAAATCGTCGGCGACGGCCACAGCACGGTCCATATCCGCGTCAGCGACGCCGACCAGTTCGACGTCACGGAGTTCAGAGTAGACACGCACGTGGTTCGTCCCCATCGAGCCGACGCCGATGACGCCCGCTGCAATGGGGCTGTCTTCGTGGCTCACGTCACCACCTCCGCATAGTCGGTGACCGCTCGCCCGATACGCTCGATGTCCGCTTCGCTGAGTTCGGGGTGAATCGGTAGCGAAAGTACTCGCTCAGCGGCTTCCTCGGCAACCGGTGCGGACACTGATAGGTGCTCGTAGGCCGGTTGCTTGTGAACCGGTTTCGGGTAGTACACCCCGGTCGAAATTCCCTTGGCGTCGAGGTATGACTTGAGCGCGTCGCGGTCGACACTGTCACATTGGACGGTGTACTGGTGGAAGACGTGCGTCCGGTCCGGCGGCGTGTAGGGCGTCGTAACCGGGGCGTCTGTGAGGTACTCGGAGAGTGCGGCGGCGTTGGCCTGCCGTGCCCGGGTGAACCCCGGGAGCCGTTCGAGTTGGATACGTCCGATAGCGGCCGCGATACTCGTCATGCGGAAGTTGTGGCCGACTTCGGCGTGCTCGTAGCCGGATACCCGGCCGTGGTCGACGAACCGAGCGGCGCGCTCGGCCACGTCGACGCGGTTGGTGGTAATTATCCCGCCTTCGCTCGTGGTCATGTTCTTCGTCGGGTAGAACGAGAAGCACGCCGCGTCGCCGAATGAGCCGACTCGCTTGCCCTCAACTTCCGCACCGTGTGCCTGTGCGGCGTCTTCTACGAGGGCGAAATCGTAGGTCTCGGCGAGTTCGACCAGCCGAGTAATGTCGGCTGGGAGACCGTACAGATGGACCGCGATGACCGCATCGACTTCCTCGCCGTCTCGGAGACGAGATTCGAGCGCGTCCGGGTCGATGTTGTAGGTTTGCGGGTCGATGTCGACAAACCCCACTTCCGCGCCGGTGAAGGCGACGGCGTTGGCTGTTGCGATGAACGTGAACGGCGTCGTCAGAACGCGGTCGCCCGAGCCGATTTTGAGCGCGTGGAGCGCGGCGTGGAGCGCGGTTGTCCCGTTGGACGTGGCCACACCGTGGTCGGCACCGCAATAGTCGGCGAACTCGCGCTCGAATCCTCGAACTTCGGGACCGTCGGCGATGATGCCGCTGTCGATGACGGAGTCGATTCTGTCGCGTTCCGCTGCTCCGAGTTGCGGCGACGCGATTGAGATACGTTCGTCGTTCATCGTCGAATCGCGTTCCCTCCCTGCAGTTGTGCCGGTAATTCACGGTGGACGGCGGGCGCGCCAACGGCGAGCGTGCGGGGCGGTACGTCGTCGACGACAACTGCACCGGCGGCGACGAATGCGCCCTCACCGATTGTCACGCCGGGTAAGAGTGTCGAGTTCGCGCCGATAGAGGCGTGATTCTCGATGGTCGGTCCGACGAGTTCTGCCTCGGTTCGAACCGGGTAGGGGTCGTTCGTCATCACCACACCGGGGCCGACGAACACGTCGTCGCCGATGTGGGTGTTTGTGGGGATGTAGACGTTGGTCTGGATGCTGACTCGCGACCCGATGGACGTGGTGCCGTCGACCACCGTGTCGGTTCCGAGGAGAACTTCGTCGCCGATGGTCGTCTGTTCTCTGACGAGGACGTTGTGACCGGTGATGAAGTCGTCACCGATAGTCACGTCCGCGTAGATGATGGTTCCGGCACGGATTCTCGCCCTGTCACCGATAACTGGCGTTTTGCCGTCGCCGTACCCAATCGTAACGCCGTCGTCGATGGTGGACTCGACACCCAATTCCGCACTCATCGGGGTACACCTCCGGATGCCCGTCCTGCTTCATACGTTTGGGTCGACTCAGCGTGCAGTCGAGTCGAACGGAAAATTGTGACTTTCATATTATTTCGGCGGGAGTCCGCCTGCCCTAACGAAATTCAGTCTCGGCGAGGGCTTTGTTATGGAGTGGTTGTCACTCTGTTTCAGACCAATCTCACTTCGTAATGCTCTGACGAATCCCGGTTATAGAGCGCTTCATAAGTCCGAGGCCGGGTGTCCCGTCACTGAGCCACAACCAAACAGCACTTCCTAACAGCGCAACCTCGAGCAGCACGAACTCCCACGCTCCTGTCTGGTAGAGGTAGACCCCAAAGCGACTCACGTAGAACCACGTCTGTCCGAGTAGCCCTCCAGCCGTCGATTCGCCCCCGTGCGAGAACGGCCACAGGAACGCCTGAATAACCTCGTAGTTCCCGAAGAAAAACCCGCTGTACAGCAGGTCTCCCGGGATGTGCGAGAGGTAGCCAAGTGCGAATGCGACGCCGACCGTCGTCATCTTGTAGCGCCGTGCGACTAGCACGACAACGACGGAAACCGGAACCGAGACGAGAATCGAGTGCGCAAGCGAGATTCCACTGGGGAGGACGTGTAGCGACCACGCGAGTGGCTTGTCGACGAGGTCGGGGAACTGCGTCCCGAAGAGGGCCGCCAATACGGCCCACCCGTCGAGTCTCCTGTTTGTCACCCGTGCCCACAACGAGATGAGGTTGTAGCCAACGGCGGCGTGTTCCCACGGAAACATCAGGTGTCGCCTCCGTTGCGTCCTGCGATGAAGCCGTCCCTGAAGCAGGTCGTCTCACTGTGGTGGTATCGAGTACGGTCGATAAGATTCGTGGACATCTGGTAGCGTTCTTGGGCATCTAGTGCGGGTTGGAGCGTCCTCGCACGCTGCCCGCGTCACGGCAACGAAAGCCCGTTGGCCGTTTTGTTATGCCGACTGTAACGAGCGAGCCCGGTCCACTGAGGCGCTATTGCTGTCCTGTCGAGTCAGCAGACGCCCAGTAGCCGCTGAATAACTACTCGCACCGAGTGCGTCAACTCTCGCAGTGAGATGCGATACCTATTCTTCACCAACACGCCGGCACACGTGCATCTGTATAAATACGCCGTTAGGGAGCTTCAGCAGTTAGGTCATGACGTACTCGTGCTCGGTCGGGATTACGGGTGTACGAAGGACCTCCTCGAATACTACGACCTGCCGCACGAAATCTACGGCTCCTGCAGGACGACGAAGTACTCACTATTCATGTCCTTGCCATTTCACTACACGAATATTTTCCGCGCAGTGCATCGATTCAAGCCTGACCTCATCTTCGGGATGGGCGGCTACGCGGCACACGCCGGTGCCGTCTCGCGGACGTCCGTCGTGCTTCTCCTCGACTCCGAACCTACCTGGCTCGATTACACCGTCGCTCGACCCTTCGCGAAGGCAATACTGACGCCCCACACGTTCGGAAAGGAGCTTTCGGAAAACCACTTCCAGTTCCATGGATTCAAAGAAACGGCGTATCTCCATCCCGACGTGTACGAACCATCGGTGGACATCCGTTCCGAAATCGGCTTAGAACCCGACGAAAAGTACGCTATCGTTCGGTTCAATGCGTTCGGCTCGCACCACGACGTGGGTCACCACGGATTCACAGCAGACAGTAGACGAGAACTCATCGAACTGTTGAGCGAGTACGCGACCGTCTTTGTCCTCGACGAGAGTCGAGAGCGCCACGACGGCGATCTCGACGCCCGTCCGTTCGACTTCCATCCCGCGCTCGTCCACGATGTACTCGCCGAGGCGAATCTCCTCGTCGCTGATACGCAGACCATGGTTACCGAAGCGGCGCTCCTCGGGACACCCGCTATCCGGTCGAACACCTTCGTCGGCGAAAACGACATGGGAAACTTCGTCGAACTCGAACGAGAGGGCCTCATCTCCAATTTCAAGTCGTTCGACGAGGTCAAAGCGCGCGCGGAAGAACTGCTCACCGACGACGGAGCCAAACAGCGCTGGGCCGAGCGACGAGACGACTTCCTCGCAGACAAAGTCAACTTATCCGAAGTTATCGTCCAAGTCGCACTGAACTACGGTTCGGTCGAATCCGTCGATTCGCTGTCCCGACACACCGTCCCGGTACGATGACCTACGCCCTGTAAATGGGACCCTACACACCTTGTCACGTGGTCTCCGAATGCCGTCAATCGCTCCATAACTAACCGCCTAACGACCCATCTTGGCATTGAGTGGCACAGTCCAGCGCCCGCCTCGACTCACGCTCATCATGACTACGAAGAAGCTCACCTCATCATGAACGACAAGAAGACGCTCCTCATTGTCGGACCGAAGGGAACCGGTGGTATCGACCGATACATCACCGAACAGCGGCGCTACCTCGAAGACCGGATGCATGTCCGACTCTACACGCGGTACACCGCTCCAAAGGGCGATGGACTCGAACGAGCCACTCGAATGATTCTGTCCTCGCTGTACGCTATCCTCCTCTTTCCGTTTCAGTCCCGCCCGGACATCGTCCACGTTCACTCTTCGCACACGTACTCATTCTTCCGCTCGGCGTTTTTCGTTCTCTTTTCGGCGTACGTCTGGCGCGTCCCCGTGGTCCTCCACATTCACGGCTCGTCGTTCGACGAGTTCCTCGCGACGGACTCGCGTCTCGTCCGACGCCTCCAATCGGCCGTTTTTGACACCGTTGACGATGTGGTCGTCCTCTCTGAGTACTGGCGCGGACTCGTCGCCCAACTCGCCGACGAAGAGAAAGTCCACGTCATAGCCAACGCTGTCGACCCTACCGAGTACGACCCGACGTATCTGACCGGCCCTGTTCACCTCGTCTTCATTTCGAATCTCATCGAACGGAAAGGTATCGACGAACTCCTCGACGCCATCGAGGTGTTGGCGTCGATGCCGGACCTTTCATTCGAGGTGAGCATCGGCGGCGGCGGTCCGTTCGCCAACCGCGTCGAAGCCATCGCATCGGAGCACGACAACGTGACCTACTACGGGTTCGTCCCGGAGGCCAAAAAGCAAGAACTCATCAGTCGCGGGACGGTGTTCGTGCTTCCGACCCACGCCGAGGGTCTCCCCATTGCAATGCTCGAAGGCATGGCTGGCGGAAACGCGGTTGTGTCCACGCCCGTCGGGAGCATTCCCGAGGTCATCACTGACGACCGCGGCATCCTGGTCACGCCGGGTGAAGCACGGGAGTTGGCGGAGGCACTCGCTCACCTCATCGCCAATCCCGAAGAAGCAGTTCGGATGGGTCGGACGAACAGAGCACTCATCGAAGAGCGCTACTCGTGGCAGTCGAACGCCGACAACCTCGTGGAAATGTACGCGGACGCGAACTAGCCGGAGACGAATTTTCAAATATCCATCTGCTCATCTCATCTTTTCTCCTCTCTCCACACCCCTCTGCTCATCTTTTCTCCTCTCTCCACACCCCTCTGCTCATCTTTTCTCCTCTCTCCACACCCCTCTGCTCACTACCTCGGCCGCTCGATTTAGGCGAGCCTACTGGTTCGGACCACAAGTGTTTAACTGGCGGTAGTGTCACCAATCAGTTGAAACACCACCTCAGCCCCGCCCGTATGACCAATTCCCTCCCAATCGACCGACGCACACTCGTTGCCCTCTCGATTCTTGGAGCCGTGCTCCTCGCCAGCATCTGGGCGACCGGGACAGTGATGACTGACAACAGTCCGTCCAGTCCATCAGTCGACGCGAACGTGAGCGAGCGCTACCGTTCCATCGACGCCCTCAACGCGACTCGAACAGTTGTCCTGCAGCGCAACGGAACGGTAACGACCCAAACCGTCGCTGACGTGACTCTCGTGCCCGGAACTGACCACAAGCGAGTTCGGTTCCAGAATGATACGTCGCGTCGCTACGAACTGCAAGTTTCCAATGGTTCGACTCTCTGGCTCCACGACAGGGACCAGCGTGTCGTTACTGCTATCGAGTTGACCGGCCCGCCAACCGGGTCGGCGATGTCCGGCCGTCTCCAGCGACTCGTCACGGCGGCGGGCCTGACAGACGGGTCTGGGCGACCACAGCCTCCGGATGTGGCACCGCTTCCGGTTGTACCGCGCCACACTGCCCGTTCCCCAGCGGACGACGAAGCTGGTGGGTACACTGTCGAGTACGTCGAGACCGCCTCGGTCGGCGGTCGGGACGCATACGTGCTCAGCGTTCGTCCCACTACGAACCAAACCGACACGCACTATCGACAGCGTCTCTGGCTCGACACGGAACGGTTCTACCCGCTGCGCAAACAGACTGCATGGACTGTCGACGGAACCCAGCGGTCGGTGACGACCACGTATACGGACGTGACGTTCGATCCGCAGGTATCGGCGGATACGTTCCGCCCGGAAATTGGCTCCGAGACGACGGTTCAGCGTCCGGAGACTCCCGAAACAGAGTGGTACCGCAGTGTCGACCGCTTAGCGGCACAGACTTCTATTACGGTGCCAAACCCGTCGATTCCGTCCGAATTCGAGCTGACGTATGCCACCCAGACCACCGGGCGCGTCCAGAGTGTCGGACTCCGGTACGCGACGGAGGGTCGACTGCTCACAATTTCCAAGTACAACATGACCTACGCCATCGATTCCGAAGAGCGGGACCTGACTGTCGATGGCCGGCCAGCGACGCTCGACTACGGGCCGACGACCTCGCTCTCTTGGACCTGTGACCAGTACCGGTACACTGTCCGGGGTACCGGCGTCAGCACGGAACAACTTGTCGAAGTCGGCCGGTCGGTCGGCTGTTCGGCTTCGTGAACAAGGGGTAGTTTCTGACTCAGAAACTCCCCCCACCTTTATATTATCCGACGGGTCCTCCGTTGAACTGCGATGGATGTCTCGGAGTAAACAAGGTGCTTGCCCGCACCTGTGCCTCATCTCCTATCCGTCGCAGTATCACGGTAACTCCCGTGGTCCCCGCTGACGTGTGATTAAGCCCTCCAAAACACACTCGAATCCACTGCCCCACAAGCTATCTGCACTCCGCTGTCGGCTCGTCCCTGCCGAATTACTGACCCAGAAACCAGTCAGGCTTTTTATTCGGCTTGCGGTCTTCCAGTCGAAGCGTGAGTGAGGATCCGGAGCTGAGTGATATTCTCGACATCCTCAGCGACGAGTACGCCCGGGACATCCTCGCAGCAACAAGTGTCAAGCCTATGTCCGCGCAAGAACTCGCCAACCAATGTGAGATGTCTAAGCCGACGGTGTACCGGCGGGTCGAACAATTGCAGGAATACGATCTCGTAGAAGAACAGACGAAGATACAGACTAGCGGCAACCACTACAATGTCTACGCGGCCACGCTCTCGGAGTTCTCCCTCGAGTTGGACGAAGGTGCCTTCGAGACATCCGTGACGCGAAGCCAGCCGGAAGCGTTCCCCGGCCAACAGGAGACAGACACCGCGGACCGCTTCAAGAAAATGTGGGAACACCTCTGAGATGGTCGGACTATCTGCGGTAGTCGACTGGCTTATCATCGGGCTCGCCTTCGGCTCGACGCTCGTCGGCGGTTACGTGGGCTATCAGGCCTACCGAGGATATCGCCGCCACGATAGTCGGACAATGCGGTCGCTGTCGCTGGGGCTGTTTCTCCTCACGGCCGTCGCGTTCAGCGTCGCGTTCGTCGGCTCATTGCTCCTCCGAGAAGGGTACATCGGGCTGCGCTATCAGCGTCCCTTGACACTTGTCACGCGCACGTTCCAGTTCTTCGGCGTGCTCCTCATCGCCTACTCGTTACATTCCCGGGAATGACCTTGCGCCCACGTTCTGCCTTCTAGAATCTCGGGCTCTCAATTCCGAAATCGAATTCCTCGGACGCGACGGACTGTCTCTCACTTCACTACTCTCTCCGACTCGTGTAGACTTCGACGGTATCTGACCGTCAGTCAGCGGTTTGCGTGGCGTCTTCTGTGGGCTGCGCCGCCACCTCGTCGGTCGTGGCCTGTTCTTCGCGGTCGATATACTTTCGAACCCAGAGTTCGCCCGTAATGATACCCGAGATGGCGCTCATGTGTTCGGCTTCGCCGGTTAGCTCTTCGAGCTGGAGGCGGCGAATCTCGTCGGCATCGAAGTACGGGCGCTCGCACGCGGAGTCGAGCAGGTCGTCGACACGCTCGCGGAGCGCGCGGTTTTGACGGTACCACTCTCCGACCATCGACCGACCGCCGTAGGTGTGGACATCACCGATAACATGCTCACGGATGCGGTCGACAGAGGTGCCAACGACGAAACCAGCGGCGTGTTGCCACATCGGGCGCGCGGGCGGGACTTTGGTTCGTTCGTAGGGGATGTCGGCCAGTCGGCTGTCGAGTCGTCGAACCAGCTCTATTTTCGGGTAGGCGGTTCCGGCGGGAACCGCTCCGTTCGTGAACGGAATCGAGCCGACACGGTGCGAAAGCGGCATTCGGGTTACTGCGTCGAGGAATTCGGTGTCGCTGAAGGGGACGCGCGTCCCGGCTTGACTCTCTGCGATGGGGTTGCTCGCAAAGTCACATCGCGGGAAGTAGTTCCGATAGTAGCAGTCTAGCGCGGTACTGTAGAGGTCGGACTGGTTGCTTTTGAGCACCTCCTCGCGGTAGGTCGTCATCGGGTCGAAACTCGTCCGAAGGAGTTTGCGTGCTTCGTCGATGTCGATGCGGTGTTTGGCGCGGTAGAGCGCCGCTTCGGGTGACTTGCTTCGTTCCACTGCGGCCCGTCCGATGCCGTCGCCCATCATCCCGCCTTGTCCACACCCTTCGATGAGAATGTCGGGTACCTCGGGGATGTTGAACACCGCAGAGAGGTTGGTGAACGTCGACAACCCGACCATCCCGCTCGTCAGTTGGACGGATTTGTCGAAATTGTCCACGAAGCCGTCGGAATCGAGCATCACACGCTTGTTTTCGACGCCGAGTACGTCCGAGACGCGGGCGGCGAGTTCGAGGTTGCTTCCGTTTGCGGGGTTCGAGTCGTAGGTGTACGTCGTGATGTCGTGGTAGCGACTCAGTTCCGAGGCCATCGAGCGACTGTCGAGACCGCCGGAGAGCCACAGGCCGACATCGCCGTCCACCGTCTCCGCCATGTCGGCGATGACCGATTGATACGCCTCGGTGAGGTCGTCGAGGTACGAGTCGTCGTCGCTCTGTTCGAACGTGTGGTGCCAGTAGGATTCTATTTCGTAGCCCGAACCAGCCTCGTATTCGAGTACGGAACCGGACGGGAGGTAGTTAACACCCTGAACGAGCGTCTTGTCGCCCCAGACGTGACCAATCAGCAGCAGGTCACTGATAGCGCGTTCGTCGACCTGCGGGTCGTCGAGTAGTGTGGTGAGCGCTCCGACTTCGGTTCCGAACGCGAACGGCTCGCCGTTTTCCTCGTCGCCGTCGACGTAGAAACACTGTCGCGTTCCCAGTTTGTCGCTGGTGACGACGATTCGCCCGGTAGCGCCGTCGATAGCAACGATGAGAAACGTTCCGTCGAGTTCGGGCAGGAGTGCGTGCGGGTCATCGAGGAGTTTCTCGAACAGCGTGTCGGTGTCGAGACCGAGTTCATCGAGGTTCGTGACCACGCCGTAGACGGCCCCTACACGCGAACCGTCTTCCCAGAGCGTGCATCCCTTGGGGTCTTTCGCTCCGTGGTGGAGGACTGAGACACCGAACCCGTCGGTAGAAAGCGTCGCGGACTCATACCAGTCTTCGTGGTACAACTCGGCGGCACACGCTCCGAGGGTTGTGTCGTCGAGCGCTCCGCCGACAAACCCAGTCATGACTGCCACTCACCGGGGGTTCGTTCACGGGTACGTGCCGAGACTGCTGTAAGTAGCATCGATACCCAGATATCTGCTAGCGTTGGGTTTTGTTATCGCGCGCCTATACTCGGCTGAATAGCCGATAGCGACCACACAGGCGCATCTTCGCTGTCTATTCGACACCAACAAGAAGAGCAGAGACGAATGGCTGTAGCCGGCTTTTGTAGGCTAAATCACTGTCTTCCAACACAGACCTGCGTTCGGCTGCCGTCCTCCAGAGCGTTACATTCTTAATAACAAAATTCGCGACTCACCTTCTCTCACCAGATGAAGCAACGTGATTCACGGGTCACGAGAACACTCCTCATCGTCGGGTTTCTCGCAGTCGCCGTCGGCATTCTCGTCGCGCACGCGTCACCAGCGCATCGCTACGAGGTCTCCCTCTATCAGTCGACTCCAATAATCTTCTGGGCTGGCGTGGGCCTCGCAGTACTGGCGTCGCTCGTTGTCGTGGTTTTCGCACCGAATAGTCGGGCCGCAATCGGCGGACTTGCACTCGCCGGTCTCGGTATTACGTCTGTTTCGGCGCTTCCGCTCGTCCGTCAGTACTACTTTTATGGGTTCAACGACTCGTTGACGCACCTCGGATGGACAAAATCGATTGCTGCCGAGACGATATCCCCATTCGAAATTGTCTACCCGAGCGGCCACATCTCCGCCGGGATGTTCAGCTCTACGCTCGGGCTGGATATCGCTACGTCGATGATGCTCGTCGTCTTCTTCCTTTCGCTCGTCTATCTCGTGTTCGTCCCGCTTATCGTTTCCATGATCGTTCCCGACCGGAAGGCCGTCCTCATTGCGGTCTTTTCCGGGTTGCTGTTCCTCCCGGTGAACCTCAACGGGTTCAAGCTCATGTTCTTCCCCTACTCGCTCGCGTCGTTCCTCGGCGTGGTGCTTCTCTACTTATTCTTCAAGCACCAGTTCTCGGTGACTGACGAGATGGAGAGTCGATGGCGTCGTCACGTCACACCAGTCTCTATTCTGTTCACCGTCGGGACGATTGCCGTCGTTGCGTATCATCTACAGGCCGCCCTCAACTTCCTCGTCCTGTTCGTCGTTGCCGCTGTAATCCAGTTTGTCCAGCGCCAACGGAAGGCACCTGGCGTTTCAAATCAACGCCCAGTCTATGGGCTGACGTTCGTCTTTGCCGTGGTGTCCGTCTACTGGTTCACGCAGTATTCAGTCGGTGCTTCGACTAGCGGGTTGTTCATCGACGGTGTTCTGGGTCTCTTCTCGGGTGATTCGGCCGCTGGGACGGCTATTGCCCAACGAACCGGGTCTGTGTCCGCCGTCGGCGGCGGAATCCTCGACGTGTTCGTCAAACTGTTCCTCGTGAACGCGGTGTACGCGCTGGTGACGTTTGCTGTCTTCGTCGGTCTCTTGTTCGGGCGATTCGACGACTTGCTTCCGCGTGGTCGGTCCATCCTTCTGACGCTGACGTTCAGCCTCGTCGTGTTGGTTCCGTACTTCTTCGCGCACCTGCTGGGTGACCTCTCGGGGACGAATTTCTTCTTCCGTCACGTCGGCTTCTCGATGATTTTAGCCACCATCGTCGGTAGTGTCGGGCTATACTACGCCTTCGAACGACTCGCAGCAAGCAGATTCAGTACCGCGTTCAAGACCGGCGCACCCATCGCAGCAGCACTCGTCATTGGACTGTCGCTGATGGTCATGTTCCCCTCGCCGTACATCTATCTCCCGTCGAATCACGTTCCGGCACAGCAGATGCAGGCCTACGATACCGCCTTCGAGATGTCGGACGAAGACGTTCGGTTCGTCGGTATCCGGGGGAATCCGGACCGATTCGCCGAAGCCCTCCCGAACAGCCCGACGCCAGAACTCGGCTTTACGACGCCTGATGAGGCACTGTCTGACCTTCCACGCTACTACGACGGCCCGCGGTATCTGATGGTCTCGAAGACGGACTACGACAGGGAGGTGACCGCGTACAGGGAACTGCGATACTCGGACCAGAACCTCACAGCCGTCCGGAACCAGCCAAACGTAAACCGTGTTATGTCGAACGGTGCTTCCGACCTCTATTATGTGGCCGGGTAGTTCGGGTCGACTAACTAGTCCCCTCGTGGATAGTCTGCCCTTTCGAACCCAGTAGCGAGTCAATAATTAATCACCTCGTGAGCCGATGTGGAGCCGAGTGGGAGTGGAGTTGGAATAGTAGTGGGAGTGGAAGTGGGGCAGTTGTCGTGAGTGTGGTACAGCGCGCGAATGCACAACCGTCGTCTCGGCGACGGCCAGACAAGGGTCTCTGATGATAGATACACTTCGCTCGATTATCCGCGCCATCAAGCGTCGCTTCGTCCCCGGTGAGGGCGACCTCACAGAGCGGACAGTAAAGAGCGGCATGTGGGTGTCGGCGATGAACGTCCTCGACCGCGTGTTGAAGGTCGTCATGTTCATCGTGCTCGCTCGGTTGCTCGGTCCCGAAGCAATCGGATTGATGGGGATTGCGCTTCTCACGATTTCGGCGCTGTTAAGCCTCACAAACCTCGGTATCGACGCCGCGCTCATCCAGCGCATCGACGACGATGTCGACGAGTATCTGAACACGATGTTCTCGTTGGAGATTCTCCGAGGCTTGTTGATGAGCTCTATCCTCTATCTAGCCGCCCCTGCTCTCGCCTCGCTGTTCGGCGAACCCGCGGCGCGGGACCTCATCCGGGCTATTGCGTTGGTTCCCATCTTCCTCAGCCTGCGGAATCCCGCGATGGTGTACTTCAAGAAGGACCTCGAATTTCACAAGGAGTTCACCTACCGAGTCAGCGGAACGATGGCCTACGTCGTGGTCGCACTCGGCTACGCCGCCATTAGCCCGACTGTGTGGGCGCTTATCTTCGGTTACTTGGCGGACGCTGGCGTGCGGGCACTGGCCACTTATCTCCTTCATCCGTACCGCCCGTGGCCCTCCTTGAACCGCGAGTACGCCGCCGAACTCATCGGCTACGGAAAGTGGGTTACTGGTTCGTCTATCGTCGAGTTCCTCTACGGACAGGGTGACGACGCAATCGTCGGATGGCTCCTGACGGCGACCTCACTCGGGTACTACCAACTCGCGTACCGAATCTCGAACGCGCCAGCGACCGAAATCGCCGTCGTCGTTTCGAGCGTGATGTTCTCGACGTATTCGAAGCTTCAGGAGGAACAGCACGCCCTGAGGGAGGCGTTCTTCAGCACGTTCCGGTTGACTGCCTTCGTTGCGCTTCCCATGTCTGTCGGCATCTTCCTCGTTGCACCCTCATTTGTCGGCGCGTTCCTCGGGTCTGACTGGCTTCCGATGGTCGCGACGATGCAGATTCTCGTCGCGTACGGGTTGTTCCGCACACTCTTTGCGACGTTCAACCCCGTCTGGCGAGCGGTCGGTCGTCCGGATGTACAGACGAAACTCGGGACGCTCAGAGTCGTGCTCTTGGCGATTATCGTCGTTCCGATGACCAGCACCTTCGGTATCGAGGGGACCGCGCTCGCCGTCACGGGAATCCTAGCGTTCCCGATGATTCCGCTCTACGCACGGGAGATGAAGAAGACACTCGGAACGACATACACTCGCTTCCTCCGCGAAATATCGTATCCCACCTTGGCGACCGTCGTGATGGCTCTCGCGGTGCTTGCAGTCCAAAGCCAGGCCAGGGCCCCGCTCGTAGAATTCGGGCTTCTGGTCGCAACTGGCGTCGTGGCCTACGTCATCAGCGCAGCATCTCTGATGGCGCTTTTCGACTGGCGAGTCAAACAGAATCTACAGGAACTCGTTTCGGTCATGTCGAAGTAACAATTGGTCTGCCTCACTAAGAGGAGAATTCAATTGATTCGGCGAACCTCATTGATAACTGAATGTATCGAGTGAATCAAATATAGTAGCACCTCGCCAAATGTGTGATTATAGTGAAACGAAAGCACCCGCAAGGTTCGGTGGGGGATTAATTACCAGAGCATAGGTAGATTATACACACAGACAAGTTCCGAGAACGCGAAAAATTAACCCGTTATTGGCTGTTGGTCTCAGAGGTTTAGCATGGATTAAGATGTCATTTTATTTGGCTCGAAACTGTTCTCATTCATATTGAACCTATGCTTTTCTCCCCGAAAATAACGTGTGTTTTTGGTAAACAACTGGTATCTATCTGGCTGCCATCCGAATCAAACACGTTGGTAAACGGACCGAAACTGCGTATACCTCGCAATAATGATTATCATGTTAACGAGGGCTTTCCTGAAGCATGGTACGACTCAACGGTGGAGACGACGACGAATCTGCTACAGATTCGGACTCCATCCTCGAATCGCAACTCAACAGACGGAACTACCTCAAAATCGGTGCAGCGGCCGCATCGACTGCCCTCTCTGCCGGCGTCGCGTCGGCTGCGTCTGGACCAGAGGAGCGCTTCGGAATCCAGTGGGACCGCGTTGTCGACGCGGTGGCCGACCTTGGAATGGACCCTAACGGAAACGAGCCGATAGACAGCAAACTCGACGCAGCCTACGAAAGTGGGACACTCATCGAATTCCCTCCGGGTGAGTATCTCGCGACCAACACACAGTCCTGGAACGACAACGTCTCTCGGTTCGGTATCGTTGGAACCGGAAGCTCACACAAAGACGTGCAGTTCGTGTTCCCATCCGGAAACAACGGTGAGAAGTTCCGTTTCCTCGAAATCACGAGCGGCAGCCATCACGTCCTGAAGAACTTCTCTATCCAGCAGACCGACGACGACACCACGACCGCCGACATCTGGCTCGTCAACGACGACGGCGCACTCATCGAGGATGTCGAATGGCTCGGCCGCACTCCCTCCGACAACTACGCCCGACGACAACTACTCGCATACGACTGTTCGTCCGTCGACGGCGTCAACGTCGCCCGCCGCGTCTACATGCGCGAAGGCGCTGCAATCCCCGGCTACCCCGACGGTGTTGCGGGTATCCGTGTGCAGGGTGGCTCCGTCGGTGAAATCCGTCTCGTCGACTGCCACATCGAACAGCGCGGCTCGTCGTCGTTCCGCGCGACCCACACGCAGGGCGTGCTCCGCGTCGAAGGCGGCCTGTTCAAGAACAACGACAACACGAACATGCGCATCTCCGGCGGCGACCACCCCTCGAAGTCCTCGTGGATCAAAGGTGCGACCGTCATCGTCGACGACAACGACCTCAACGAACACGCCCGCGACGGCGACCAACTTCACAGTCCCACAGGTCTCCTTATCGACTCGACGGGCAACGGCTATTCCGGGGTACTCATCGAGGACTGTGACTTCATTTATAAATCGAGTCCGTCCGCACGCGCTGTCATCGCGACATCGCCGCCGTCGTGGGGCGGCCACGGGAGTTTCACGCTCCGTAATTGTCGCATCCAGAACGACACGTCGATTCAGACGCTCCACGCCGACTCGGTCGATACCGACACGACTGAAGAACCGTGGGGTGCGACGCTCGATAACGTCTCGATTACGGGTAGTTCTCAGTCGCAGCCGGCTGGTGCCGCTGTCTGCATCGACAACGACCGCAACGGCTCGACAATCCAGAACAGTTGTATCCACTTCCCGAACGGCGACGTTAACGGTGTTCTCGTCAACGACGCGACCAACTGTGAGATTCTGGACACCAACATCAACGTCACCGGGCAGGCAACCGTGTTCAACGGGGCCGACGTGAGCACGAGCAACATCACCAGCAGCGACTCGTGTCCGCTCCCCGGAACTGACGACGGCACGAGCAGTGGTGACTCGTCGTCTGGCGACGACTCGACGACTACGGAGCCGCTTCCGAACGACCTGCGAATCGTCGGCACGGGAACGACGACCCAGTACGAATTCACCGTCACTGACTCGCTACAGACGTCCGGCGACACCATCGAGGAGTGGGACGATGTCTCCAGTGGCTCCGCCACAGGGTGGGTTACTACCGACGGGTCCGAAGACGCGTACACCTTCTCCGGCGACGTGTCGTCCTTCTCGTTCCTCGAAGGCGAGGCGGAAATCTACGTCAACGGCGAGCAGGTGACGCCGAGTACGATTACAGATGCGACGAGTGACAGTGACTCGTCGAGTGGTGACGACTCGTCGTCCGGCGACGACTCGACGACCGATTCGTCGCACGAACTCCGCATCGTCGGCACGGGGACGACAACGCAGTACGACTTCACCGTCACCGACTCGCTGCAGGCGTCCGGCGACACCATCGAGGAATGGGATAGCATCTCCGGCACGTCTGCAACGGGCTGGATTACGGACCAGGGCTCCGAGGACGTGTACGCGTTCTCCGGCGACGTGTCGTCCTTCTCGTTCCTCGAAGGCGAGGCGGACCTCTACGTCGACGGCATGCAGGTAACGCCGAGTTCCATCACGGACGCGACGAGTGGTAGTGGCTCCGTGACGGACTCGACGGACTCCGAGAACGAACTCCGCATCGTCGGCACGGGTACGACGACGCAGTACGAAGTTGCCGTCAGCGACTCGTTGCAGGCGTCCGGCGACACCATCGAAGAGTGGGACGACGTATCCAGTACGTCCGCGACGGGCTGGATCACGTCCGACGGAGCCGAAGACGTGTACACCTACTCCGGCGACATCACCTCGTTCTCGTTCCTCGAAGGCGAGGCCGAAGTCTACGTCAACGGTACGCAAGTCGACCCCGCCATGTTCGCGCTTCCGAACCGCATCCGCGTCAAGGGCGAGGGCACGGAGACCCAGTACGAACTCGAAGTCACCGGCGAGATTATGAACGACCCGCTTATCGGAGCAACCGAGAGCTCTGATTCGCTCACGACCAGCACGGCAACGGGTGCTATCACCGACGACAGCGACGGCTTCCGCTTCTCGGGTGACATCACGAAGATGAACCTGACTGGCGACGCGGCGCTGACGTTCGAAGACAACGACGGCTAACTCCGTTCGACTCGGCGATTTTTCGTCGGACGTTGCGTTGCGAAGCGTCCTTTTTGATGGACACTGCACGTAGCGCTCGGCAGTTGTAACTCACACAGGAACAGCCATCGACTCCGTCCCAACCGAGGAAGCCGTCTCATCCGCAGCGCTCGCAGTGTCCTCATTCACGGTGAGCCAGATATACGTCGAGCGGTAGGCCGTCTCGGTACTCGGCTCCGCGGGGGCCTCACCTTCGTATAGGTAATACGTGAGCCGAAGGTTTTCGCCGGTGAGTGCCGGGACAAAATTATGTTTCGTCCGCCACGTTCCTCCGTCTGCAACCGTCTTCGTCTGCTGTCCGAGCGCCTGTCGCTCGACAACGGTCGTTTCTCCGCCCGCCTGCTCAACGCGTTGGAGTTCGGCGACGAGGGTGTAGCTGGTGGCTTCGCCTTCGAAGTTGCTGACGCTGACGAACAATTCGGTTTGCTCACCAGCAGTCAGCGCCGATGGGTAGTCGGCCGCGACGAACTCGCCGGATGCATCCTGCGTGAGAAGGGACAGACTCGAATACGACTCGCCGCCGCCCGTGTCGACAACTGCGTACCCCAGACTCGCGACTGCGAAGACGATGGCGACCGCGAGCGCGACGTTCAGAAGCGAGTCAATTCGCGACGGGCGGCCGAAGGACTCCGCGACGTCCGCGTACCACTGCCGAACCGGGATATGGAACTGCTCGGCGGGCTGGAGCCGTCGGCGTCGAATCTCTCCGATGGCGATTCCGACGATGGTGACTACCGAGAGCGCACTGAGTACGACGAATAGGTCTAATCCGAGTCCGACCCAGAGTAATACCAACCCGATGACCGGGAGCAACGCAATGCTCATCCCGAACGAGAGTGCGAGCCGTTCGACGAGGCTGAGGCTCGCATTCCACTCGAATGGTCCGGATGCCGGGCCGTGCATCTTATGGCCTAATTTGTTTCCGGGGAATAACGCAAGTAGGAGCGCGTAGCCGGGGAGAAACAGGAAAGTTGGGAGACCGACGATAGCCTGCACAGTCGGCACGACGTGGAGCAACGCACCGACGTAACTCAATACGACCACCGCCAGCGAGAACGGCACGTCGAGTGACAGCCCACCGAGTACTCGATGTAACCGTCCTTCCCTGTGTGATGTCGACTCCATCGGGTAGATATATCTCTGGTCTAGCGTGTTGTTATTGAGCACCTCACTCGGTTGTCGTTGGCTGGTACACGGGGACTAACGCCCATCTCTGTCGCTTTCGATGCTGTCCGTGGGCAGCTTCTGTTCATCCGATTCCGGCGGTTCTACTGCCGCTTCTAGCCCCTCGTTTTCGTGTTTGTCGAGGAGCATCGCGCCGACGAGCGATGCGATACCGCCGAGAAGACCGACGAATCCATAGCGATCCGGCCGGTTCCGAGACGTGAGTCTGCGGCCCAACTGTACTGCCCCGGTGACGAACCCTACGACGCCGACGGCGTACAGGACGGCGATTGGATGTACCTCCGAGGAGAGGTACCGAACGCGTAAGCGCCAGAGGAAATCCTTGAGCAGGAGGAACGACAGCCCCGGAACGAACGTGGTGTATCTGATGCTGCTTTTTTCATCACCGTACTGTGCGTCCATCGAGACGGTCGTAACTCGTTTTTCTGCGACATTTAGTTTCACGAGGAGATCGTTTAAGAACCCGTACTGGTTGTACAGTCGTTCGACACCGATGTCGGAGAGTGTCGCTGCCGAGATGGCCGTGTACCCGTTCTGTGGGTCGCGAATGTGCCAGTAGCCGCTGGCAATTCGAGTTAGCCCTGATAGGAGCAGATTTCCGAAGAGTCGCCACGTTGGCATCCCTCGCCAGTGGGATGGCCCAGCAAGTCTATCGCCGACGGCGTAGTCGGCAGTTCCATCCGCGACGGGGTCGACGAGAGTGGAGAGAATAGCAGGGTCCATCTGTCCGTCACCGTCCATCACGACGACGATGTCGACACCGTCCGCGAGGGCCCGCTCGTACCCGTTTTTCACTGCGGCACCGCGCCCACGATTGGTCGAGTGTCGAATCGGGACGACACGCTGCCGACCCTGGTTACCGCCGTCCGGTACAAATGGAACTAGCGTACGCTTGTTCGCACGTGCGACGTAATCCCGTACTTTCCTCCACGTCTCGTCGGTGGAGTGGTCGTCGATTACGTAGATTCGGTCGACGAACTCCGGAATAGTCTCGATGACCTGTTCGATGAACTGTTCTTCGTTGTACGCTGGTACGACGACGCCAATGATATTACCGTGATACATCGTGTCTCTCCTGCTGGACGGGTATTACGCCCTGCGTGCCTCGACGGACGCCCGTGGAGCATTGCCCGGGAGGGACCGAAGTGCGACGAAGAATTCGTGGTAACATCGGTGTTTCGACTGGCTGATTGTACTGATGAGGGCTTTGTTAGCCATACCAAATATATAATAGAAACCCACTTTCAAATTTTATTGACTTTGTACCTTTGTTCAAGATATCCTGAATATATCTAAATTCTCGGTTATAAATTCAAATCACTGGATAATTCTGAATAATTGATCCATTACCGGTCTCGGTTGAGCGTTTCCCTGTTTGCCCCCTGTGTACCCCTGAAACAGCTACTACCTCTCGTCGCGGCGGGTAGCTTCGTTGTTTTAGTCGTGATGAGTGGCGTTCGTCGTTTTCGCTGGATTCACACTTCGTATCTTGTCGACGGTTGGTTGGTTATCTACCACCTACCAATCAGCTACCACACCCAATGGACGAACCAGATGTACCTCCGCCGTACGGCCTCTCGGATCTTCCCTCACTCTCGTCACTCAGGAGAGACTCTTCACTCACCGCTCCGACTGACACAGACCGAACGGGGTGTCTGTTGGTGAAGCGCCGAACCTATCTGAAGTTGCTTGGTTCGGTCGGCAGTAGCGCCGCCATCGCAGGATGTGAAACGAGAGCGGGCACGGAGAACCCAACTGTCTCTACACCGAAGAAATCGACGTTGACACCGGAACCCGCGCTTCGACTGACCGTCTTGAACGCGGTTGAAGACCTTGGGATGGACCCGACGGGACACGAACCAATCGACGAGGTACTCGACGAGACCTACGATGATCACACTGCCATCGAGTTTCCCCCGGGGGAGTATCTCGTCACCCGGGAGCACGACTGGGACCGCGGTGTCGAAAACTTTCGACTCGTCGGACTCGGAAAGTCACACAAAGACGTGCAGTTCGTCTTCCCTCGGAACGACCCGGGCGAACAGTTCCGAATGTTTCGTATTACGAGCGGGAGCTACCACGTCTTGAAGAACTTCTCTCTCCAGCAGACCGACGACCGAACGACGAGTGCCGACATTTGGCTTGCGAACACTGACGGCGCGCTCATCGAGGATGTCGAATGGCTCGGCCGAACCCCTTCTGATAACGACGCCCGCAACCAACTGTTATTATTCGACTGCACCTCAGTCGACGGCGTCAACGTCGCCCGCCGCGTCTACATGCGCGAAGGCGCTGAACTCACCGGTTATCCCAACGGTGTTGCTGGAATTCGAATCACCGAACGCTCCGTGGGCGAGGTCAAAATGATCGACTGCCACATCGAACAGCGCGGCTCGTCGTCGTTCCGCGCGACCCACACGCAGGGCGTGCTCCGCGTCGAAGGCGGCCTGTTCAAGAACAACGACAACACGAACATGCGCATCTCCGGCGGCGACCACCCCTCGAAGTCCTCGTGGATCAAAGATGCGACCGTCATCGTCGACGACAACGACCTCAACGAACACGCCCGCGACGGCGACCGACTTCACAGCCCCGCAGGTCTCCTTATCGACTCGACGGGCAACGGCTATTCCGGGGTACTCATCGAAGACTGTGACTTCATTTATAAATCGAGCCCGTCCGCACGCGCTATCATCTCGACGTCGCCGCCGACGTGGGGCGGCCACGGGAGTTTCACGCTCCGTAACTGTCGCATCCAGAACGACACGTCGGTTCAGACGATTCACGCAGATACGGTCGACACCGACACGACGGAAAAACCGTGGGGTGCGACGCTCGATAACGTCTCGATTACGGGTCAGTGCACCGAACAACCATACGACTCAGCAGTCGTCATCGGCAAAAACCGGAACGGGTCAAAAATCGTCGACAGTTGTATCCACCTTCCGAGAGGGTACGTCGGCGGCGTCCTTGTCGAGGGTGCCGAAGGCTGTTCGATAGAAAATTCCACCATCAACGTAAGTGGTGCCCCGACGCAGACGCGAGATGCCGATCTCTCGCTTCAAAACGTGTCGTACACAGGAACGTGCGCATTTAAAGACCAGTAGATATCTGACGAAACAACGATAGCGAAATACCGCCTGCAAATAGAGTGAACAGAGCGACGAGATTCTTGGCTATCACCGACCCCTAAGGTTGAATCCGGGGGTCAGTGTGACGTTCGTGGCTCGTTCTTCTGTCTGCTCCCCTCTGTCAACATTCCCCCTTTCGACTTCGCCCTCGCCGCTGGAACCCCGTTCGAAGAGTGCATGCCACACGTATCTGGCGAACGGGACCGGGTCGTCAATGCGGGCGAGGTCGAACCGCGGTTCGCGGTAGATGGACACGAGAACCTCCAACACTGTCTTTGGGAGCGATGGCCGCTCAACCAGTGGAGAGTCGTCGCTGACGACACTCATGATGTAGCCGAGTTCTCCCCAGAGATAGTGGGTTCCGATATCGAGTTCGTAGTCCGGTTCGATGCGGTCTTTCTGACCCGTCGCCAGTAACCAGTAGTAGTACGGGAAGTCGGCCCCGGCACGAACCGTTGAAGGAAGCGACTGCCACATACGGGGGTTGATTTCGATGAGCTTGAACTCGCCCGTTTCCGCGTCTTTGAGGTACTCGATACACGCGAGCCCGTGCCATTCGAGGTGACTGAGGAGTTTTCGTGCAACCGTTTCGAGTTCCGGGATATACACGGACTTCCGGTAGACGCCACCGCCCCCAGTGTATGAGTTCCCGCGAATCTGTCGGTGCTGGAACGTCGCGACTGGTTCACCGTGGTCGTACAGCGCCGCAAACATGTACTTGCCCTCGGTTGGGACGTAATCCTGCACGATGGGGTCGTGTTTCATTTCCGCGTAGATTGCGTCCGGTTCCGGGCGGTCGCCGGGCCTCAGGTGCCTGACGCTCTTGATAATGTCGTAGTCACTCGGGTCGTAGCTGTCGACGTACTCCTCGGCGACGACGTTGTACCGCGGTTTGACGATGGACGGCTTGTCGAACTCTTCGACTTTGCTGAAGAGGCGCGTCCGTGGCATGGGGACATTCGCCTCCTGTGCAGCCTCGTATAGCAGTTTCCTGTCGTGGACCCGTCGAAGCATCTCAAATTCAGGGACGATGAGGGTAACGTACTGCTCAAACTCGTCGAGGTACTTCGAGAAGACGTACCCGTCTTCGGGGCGAGTCGGGATTATCGTCCTCACATCCGGACGAGCAGCGATACCGACGAGCGCATCTTTGTAGGCCACGAGACCATCTCTCGGCCCCGGAATTCGAACGAGTTCGTCACAGAATCGCGATGAGGCAGCCGGGACGTTGTCGTGTTCTGATGCGTGAATCGTGTAAACACCGCGTTCACCGGGTGACCGCATACAGATGTAATTACCCGATGGGATGAGAATCGAGTTATGGCTGCGCTCTCGTCTAACCATGACTCAATCGTCGTGCGGTAACTGAATTAGTATGGGTTAACTAACTATCTCGACTTTGGCACTATCCCCGATGCTGGGACGACGAAAAGAATCGAAAGAGAAGACGATGCAAAGACGCTCACGGGACTTGATGCCGCCTCTGTTCTTGCTGTGTCCGTCGCTCTGTCTCCACTGTACTGTCAGCGTGATTCTCGTTTCTGTTCGGTGCGAAACGCTGATTGTACCAGGAAATCGAAGTGCCGACGTGTTCTCGGAGCCCCCGATACGTGTAGCCGAGTTCTGTCTGCGCTTTCGCCGAACTGTAGAACAGTTCGCTCGTCGCGAGACGCGCCATCTCCGGACTGAACGGGAACACGCGCGCATCGAATAGTTTCCCGATACCTTTGGCGACCGTCCCCATTGCGAGGACGATAGGACGAGGGAGAGGAGCAACGGGGCTGTAGCCGTTTGCTTCCTCGGCGATGATCGTCACTATTTCACGATACGTGAGATTTTGTCCACCGAGTATGTAGTGGTCGCCTGCCTTTCCCCGCTCTGCAGCGAGGCAAATTCCGTTGACGCAGTCGTCAACGCCGACGATGCTTGCACCACCTGGAAGGTACGCAACCAACTTCGGGTCGGTCGCGAGTTTGATGAGACGGGCCGTGAACGTCGTATCGCCGGGCCCAAACACGGACGTGGGATGAACGGTTACGACGTCGAGGTTTCGGTCGACGTACTGGTGTACAATGCGTTCGGCTTCAGTCTTCGACTTCTGGTACGCACCGACCGCTGGCGCGAGATCACGCTCGACTGCGACCCCACGGTTGCGCCGGTTCCCGGCTGTACTCGTAAAGACGACTCTATCGATATCGGCGTCGAGGCTGGCTTGCAACAGCGTCCGAGTACCTTCGACGTTCACCTCGTGGACCGTCTCCGAGTCGGCTGATGCGAGACCGATACCGGCGAGGTGAAACACCACGTCAGGGTCGGCCTCTGCGATGGCCGCTTGAACCGACGATTCGTCGAGGATGTCGCCTACGTGCCAGTCGATATCGAGCGTTTCGAGGTCCCCAAGGTCGGAACTTCGGCGTCTGAGTCCGTGGACTGTCCAGTCACGCTCGTATAGCATCGCACAGAGATGCTGACCGAGGAAGCCGGTTGCCCCAGTAACGAACGCTGTTTGTCCCTCGCCACTGTGTATTTCTTCTATCATTTTCGGGTCTGGTTTCCGAGCAGCTGTGGAGGGAACGCGTCGCCGCTCACACGCGTATACATCTTGTATGCCTCTGTTACGAGGTGATGCGGTTCGTCCGGTTTCGGCTTCGGTCTGAGCGGAAGTTCCGCTCGGACGTCCGCGAGGGAGACACCTTCGACTGGATACTCGGTCGGTGTCCCCTGACTCAGAATCCGGAGATATTCTTCGTCTGCTGGGTCGACGCCGAACAACGTTGCCATCGCGATGTCGATGTCGACGACGTTCTCACCGTCGAGTAGCAGTCCTGTTGCGTTTGCAGTTCCCGTGTACGTATACACCGCGTCGACGAGCGTCACGGGAACGTCGGTTGCTTTTGCCGCGACAGCGAGTTCGATGGCGGGTGCTTCCGCGACTGCACACGACCTCCCGAGATTCGCTACCGCTGCCGCAAACGACGTTTCCCACGCGTATCGTGCGGTCGGCACGTTGACGACCGGATACTCCCGGAGCGGCTTCGGCATCATCCCTGGAACACGTCGCCCGTCGACTGATACCGTGATATCGACCTGCTCAGCCTCGTCGAGTACGAGGAACTCCACATCCAACTCCTCGGTCAGGGACTCGTATCCGAGGTACCGTGCGGCCCGCGTGCCAGTCACGTGTCGCCCACCCGCGATGGCGATGGTGATCGATTCGATGCCGATCTCTCGAAGCCCGTCGACCACCCCTGCGACGACTGTCGGGTCTGTTACCATCCCCGTTGTCGGGTGGTGCGGATAGTGCGTATCGGGAAGGACCACGACGGACTCCAGGTCGGAGAGCCGACCGCGGTAAGTCGTGATTCGGTCTCGAACTGTCTCGCGAACATCGTCGGGACGGACGGACGGGGTTCGGGTTGCCCGAAGGAAATGCTGAGCCGTCACTGTCGAACACTCCTGAGCGACTGCTCGGTACTCGCCGTCTCGTACGCCGACTCTGCTAGCTCGATGGTACGCCGACCAACCTCACCATCGACTGGGGGTTTCTCACCGGCCCGGATGGCACCGAAGAAGTCGGCGAGCGCTTCGTAGTGTGCCTGTAGATAATACGTCGGACCGTAGTGGTTCGGGTCTTCACCACGCAGCCGTTTGAACACGTTTTCCGTCGCCGAACGGGCGGCACTCGTGTAGAAGTTTTTCGGGAGATAATCCCGGTTGTCGAGGACACCAGCGACGCCGTCGAGGCGGAACGACATGTTGATCTCGGGGAGTTCTTCCCACTGATACGACCCACAGTGCATGGTTACGACTGTTCCCGTCTCTTGAGAGCGGAGGAGAACGGTCGCGGCATCTTCGACCGGAATCGACAGTTGCGACCCGACGTCTGCCGCCTCAACCTCCAGTTCGCCGAAGAACCACTCGAGGACGTCGAAGAGGTGGACGCCAAGTTCGAGTAGAACACCACCCCCAGCGAGTTCGGGGTCGAGTGGCCACGACGGCGGGGCGTTCTCGACTGGGACCCGGTCGAACGGACCGTTGTTGACCCGTGAAATCGTGGCGTAGGGGACGTATCCTATTCGTCCGCTGTCGTACTTGTCCTTCACTCGCTTTACGTCCGGCATGTACCGGATGGTGTGGTCGACGCCCAGTGCGACGTTTTCGGCCTCAGCGGCGTCGACCATGGCGTCTGCTTCCGAAACTGAGCGCGCGAGGGGTTTCTCGACGAAGACGTCACAACCGTTCGCTGCGGCCTGTTCGACGGCATCGCGGTGGAGGGACGGTGGCAAGGCAACGACGGCAGCGTCGATTGATTCCGATTCCAGCAGTTCGCCGTAGTCGTCGTAGCTGGTGTGAATTCCCCACCGATGGGCCAGTTCTCTGTTCTCGGGGACCGCATCCGCAACGGCACTGACTTCGATGCCGTCCATCGCGAGCGCAGACTGGAGGTGCACCATCCCGATGTTTCCGATACCGAGGATGCCGACCGAGAGCGGCCGCTGTTGGTGGCTCTCACCGTTCTTCGACACGTTCGTTATCCTCCCTTTCAAACGGCTTCCTGTCCGTTCCGTGCCAGCAGTTTCTCATCGAAGAAGTATCCGGCTGAAATCTACTTTGTTAACTGCAACATACCCCGTTTGGAGGACGAGTCGTCGAACGACGGACGGACAAATTTGCCCTCGGGGCGACCCCTCGTGTGGAGTGGGGACTCAGCAGAGTTGTGTAACGAATTGTCTCTCTGCTCGTCGGTTCTGTGATTCTTCGAACGGGAAATTAACGAGGTTATAACGGCACTGTCTAGGTAAGCCAGTCCGCGAAACGAGCAGCTCGTAGAGTTAGCGCTTTAAAGCACCGAGAACTGCTCAGAGAGACGTAGACCTCCTCAGCGAGTTCTTCATACGATTCGGCCTGCTCGCACGTTCAGTTCCCGCCGTGACCACGCTGTGGGTACACAGTTCGTCCGAACCGACACTTCCTGTCGGTGTCTGACCGGACGAATACGGATTTGGCGACTCGCGTCTAACGGTCCGAGTTCGTTGGATAGTGGTGTACTACCCGCAAAATACGGTCCGGATGCCGAGCCTCAGAGTACGTCGTCGTCGAGTCCGCCGGGGTCTCCGGCAGTGTCAAACAGGTTGTTCTGGGCGCTCTGGACGAAATCTGACTGGACGGCGTCCTCGTCATCGACGGGTGCACCGTAGGCATCCATTCCCATCGAGAGGAGCTCTTCGACGGCCTGCTCTTCGCTCAGGAACTCTTCGTCGACCAGCTGTTCGAACTCGACGAGCAGTTCGTCGGGGAGATTGACTTCTACGACTGGCATAGAAACGGGTTCGTGCTCGATGTACTTGAGCGACCGGGTGTGAGTATTCTGTATGCCGGATGATTACGGCGATTTGCTGAGAATTGATAACAAGTTGATAAGCAACGTCTGAAAGTAGTTGGGCGACGTGGCCGGATGCCCGAAGAGATGGGTGCTTCGTCTAATATCATATTTTTGGCGAGGTTCGCAACCGCGTGTATTATACAGGCCCGCACGGACGGTCAACGCAACGAGCGGCCACCGACCGATACGAGTCGAACGCGACACTATCGACAGAGGACATACGACGTGACACGCGATACCGACGAGGCGATGGACGGTGCCACGGGTCTGCTGGCGACGGGTGAACTCGGGTGGCTCCCTGAGCGGGTCGAACTCCCGGGCGACGAGTGGGTCATCTATCCGCCCGGCGAACCACGCCCGGCAAACTTCGCACTTCGGTTCGAGAAGTCCACTCCGGCGGTCCTCGTTGGGACCGAATCCGGCGATGCACCCGGCGTCCACGTCCTTCCGCATCCCGGCGGACTCTCTGTCTCTGCTCGTTTCGGTGGTATCGTCGACGACTCGGTCCACGAGTTCGAGACGCCGCAGTCCGATGACGAGCGTGCGAGTGTCGCGTCTTGGGTCCAAACGTGGGTCTCTCGAATCGACGAACGAGCCGAAAAAGCGCGTATTCAGGCCGCGTGCGCGCCCGTCCCGAACGCCGGAGACAGAGCGGCAAAGGTACTCTATGAGCATTTCGGGAGCGCTGACTCCGTCGCTGCCGCGGTCGTCGAGCGAGACACCGCTTCCCTTCGGAAACTCTCGGGTATCGCCGAGCAGACGGCGAGTGAACTCGTCGTCCACTACGGAACCGACGCAGAGTGGGAGTATTACCGGCAGAACCACCGTGATACCGCGCCATGACCGGCAGTACTGTCCCGCTTGTTCCTCTCAGGAGCACTGTCCCGCTTGTTCCTCTCAGGAGCACTATCCCGCTTGTTCCTCTCAAGCACTGCCCAGTCGTTCCCATCGGTAGCCACATGACTCAAATGGCTATTTGACTCTCACGTAGGGTTATTCACCCAGCGGACAACCATCTCCTTATATGCCCCCAACACGGCGCTCTCTGCTCCGTTCGACAGCCCTCCTCTCGCTCGGTCTCGCCGCCGGGTGTCTTGGAGGAGGTGGTTCAGGCGGCACTACTAACAGCACGGACAACGACACAAATAGTACCGATACCACCGCGACTGGGACGGATGAGACCATGACCGATACGGACGACACAACCGACACAGACGAGACGACTGGCACGGACGAGACCGACACTTCCGATGGCACGCAACCCGCTCACAGCCCGGAACTGTCGCTTGCGAACGTGGACAAGGCTGCGGATGCCCCGATAGAACACTCAATCGAAGTGACTAAGGCAGCCACGACTGACGAGCACCCGCCACAGGTCCGGGTCACGCTGACTAACACGAGCGATGAAGCCGTCCAAGCCGGTGAGGGGCGGGACATCTTCTTCAAGTACATTACAGACGACTCGGACGAACTCATCCTCCTCCCCGCAGGAAGTGAGTACTCCGCGGACCCGGGTTGTTGGCGTCTCAAGGAATCTCTCTTCCTAACACAGGAGTATCAGATGATTTCCCTCGACCCGGGCGAGTCGCGGTCCGAACTCGTCGACCTCTACGGTGCAGCGAAGCAGGAGGGTGAAGAAGAGACGTGCCTCTCGGTCGGCGAATTCAGTTTCGAGTCCAACTTCTCCGTCGGCGCATCGGAGGCCGACGAGAAACAAGAGGCGAAGTGTCGCTTCTCGATATCACTCGAGTAAGAGAACCACGGGTTCGAACCCAGCCGTCGTGTCAACCCGTGTGGTCGTGTGACAAGCCTCATATCCCTCTCTCGGTGAAGTACGTGGTATATGGTGACGAATCGTATCACGGTCTCGCTCGATGAGGATGCGCAAACCGCTCTCGATAGCCTTTCGAGACGGACTGACAAGCCACAGAGCGAAATCGTTCGGAACGCGCTCACGTTCTACACGGCCAATTTCGAGGCGGCGACGACGGAAGCGAGTGCCAACCTCGAATCCTATCATCAGATGCTTTCGAGCGGTGAACACGTGCTCCTCGACATCGACTTCTTACACTGTTTCCTGGACTACGTAGAGGACGAAGAGGGCGAACCGGCCCCGGCGTTCGTCGAGGTCGCAGACCGTGTCGCCTCGTTTCACGCGCACGAGTACGAAGAACGGTTCGACTCCCTCGATGAGATACTCGATTGGCTTTCGTTCTGTGGCTTCCTGACGGTTCGAGCATCCGAAGGAGACACGTATCACGTCGTCTTTCCCACGGAGTCGGTCAAGTGGTTCATGACGTGGTTCATCCAACAGAGTACCCAACGACTCCCATTCGACATCGAGGTCGAAGAGGGCGTCTCGAAAGCGATACTCACCGAGGTTCGGTGACAGTCGCCCGTCTCTCTTCATACGATTTCACACACCTTCATACGACCTCTACCACGCGTAAACGGCGTTCTCAAGCGGGTTTTATATATTGGACCATGATTTGTGAAAGCACACCATGGGTGGAATCATGAACATTGTAGATCGGCTGAAGTCAATCGGGCCCGGTGCGATGGTCGCCGCCGCGTTCATCGGACCGGGGACCGTCACGACAGCCAGTGTAACTGGTGCGCGGTTCGGCTACGCACTCATCTGGACAATCGCCTTCTCGATAATCGCGACTATCGTACTCCAAGAAATGAGCGCCCGACTCGGTCTCGTTTCGGGCGATGGGCTCGGCGAAGCGCTCCGTGGCCAGTTCGACAACCCCACGATGTCGATGCTCAGTATCGTTCTCGTCGTGAGTGCAATCGGTATCGGCACCGCCGCCTACGAGACCGGGAATATCCTCGGTGGTGCGGCCGGTCTCGAAGGTCTCACAGGAGTAAGCGCCAACATCTGGGGACCAGTTATGGGCCTCTTCGCTGGGTCGCTGCTTTGGACTGGCAAGTACAAACTCATCGAGAAGGCGCTCGTGGGTCTCGTCTCGATAATGGCGGTTTCGTTCTTCATCGACGCCATCATCATCGGTCCCGACCTCGGCGCGCTCGCCGGCGGGTTCGTTCCGAGCGTCCCGAACGGGTCTGAGTTCCTCATCACCGGTCTCATTGGGACGACCGTCGTCGGCTACAACCTCTTTTTGCACGCCGGAAGCGTCCAAGAGCGGTGGTCCGGCCCGTCCGAACTGAACGAATCGCGCGCCGACACCATCCTCTCTATCGTCATCGGCGGTCTCATCACCATCGCTATCCTCGTGACCGCCGCCGCGGCGTTCCCCGTCGGCACGAATATCGAGAACGTGAGCACGATGGCCGAACAAATCGAACCGCTCGTCGGAACCCACGCGAAGGTGCTTTTCGGCATCGGACTGTTCGCCGCAGGGTTCACCAGCGCGACGACCGCTCCGTTGGCCGGCGCGTACGCAACCGCCGGTGCACTCGGCTGGGAGACGGACCTCTCGTCGACGAAGTTCCGCGCCGTCTGGGGTTCGATTCTGCTCGTCGGTATCGTCTTTTCGGGACTCGGTTACAGCCCGGTCGAGGCGATTCTCTTCGCGCAGGTCGCAAACGGCGTCCTGCTTCCAATCGTCGCTATCTTCCTCATCTACATTATGAACGACCGCGACATCCTCGGCAACTATGTCAACAGCACGACGCAGAACATCGTCGGTGGTATCGTTACAATCATCGTCGTCTGGCTCGGTCTCCGGACGCTCTACACGGTTGCAGGAAGCTTAGGGGTGCTCTGAATGGTAGATGAGACACGCCTCGGCGTCGATGTCGGTGGGACGTTCACTGACGTGGCCCTGTTAACCCCCGATGATGAACTCGTAACCGCGAAAGTCCCGAGCACTGACGACCAGAGCGTGGGCGTCATCGAGGGCATCGAGAAAGCCTGCACGGAGGCGGGTATCTCTCCCGCCGACGTGGACGCGTTCACGCACGCGATGACCGTTTCGGTCAACGCATTGCTCGAAGACGACGGTGCGAAGACGGCGCTCGTCACGACCGAGGGCTTCCGCGATGTCCTCGAAATCGGACGCCAAACCCGCCCCGACCTCTACGACGTGACGGTCGACAAGCCCGACCCGCTCGTCCCGCGTCGGCGACGGTTCGAGGTCTCGGAACGCGCCACTGTCGACGGCATCCAGCAGGCTGTCGACACGGACGAGGTCGAAGCACTCGCCGACGACATCCGAGAATCCGGGGCTGAAAGCGTCGCCGTCAGCCTCCTTCACGCGTATCGACATTCCGAGAACGAGCAGGCTGTCGCGGAGGTTCTTCGCGACGAACTCGACGTTCCGGTCTCGGTTTCCCACGAGGTCCTCGCCGAGTTCCGGGAGTTCGAGCGCACCTCGACCACCGCGGTCGATGCCTACGTGACGCCCGCAATCGACGCCTATCTCGGTCGGCTCGAAGCCCGTGCGGACTCACTCGGCGTCCCCGTCCCCCGAATTATGCAAGCGAACGGCGGCATCGCTCCGGCGAAGACTGTCCGAGAACACGCTGTCACGACCACCATGTCCGGTCCCGCGGCGGGTGTCGTCGGTGCTGCGGAGACGGCGACAGACGACAGTCTCGACGGACTCGTGACCTTCGACATGGGCGGCACGTCCAGCGACGTGAGCCTCGTTCGTGACGGCGACGTCGAACAGACGACCGACGCCGAAATCAACGGCCGTCCAATCAAGACGCCGATGGTCGATGTCGGGACCGTCGGTGCGGGCGGCGGGTCCGTCGCGTGGGTCGACGCGGGTAATGCGCTCCGTGTCGGTCCTCGCTCTTCCGGCGCGCAACCGGGTCCTGCGTGTTACGGCCGCGGCGGAACCGAACCGACAGTGACCGACGCGAACGTCGTCCTCGGCTACATCGGCGGCAGTTCTGCACTCGGCGGCGAACTCTCGCTGGACGTTCCCGCGGCCGAGGACGCGCTCGCGTCGCTCGCCGACGAGGCCGGTCTCGCAGATTCGCTCGAAGCGGCACGCGGCGTCTACCGCGTCGCCAACGCCAACATGGCTCGCGCGATTCGGTCGGTGACGGTCGAACGCGGCCTCGACCCGCGCGGATTCGGTCTCGTCGCGTTCGGCGGCGCTGGCCCGATGCACGCCGCAGCACTCGCAGAGAGTCTCGGTATCGAGACTGTCGTGGTTCCCCGCGCCTGCGGCGTTCTCTCGGCGTACGGTTTGCTCGCGGCGGACGAAAAACACGACTCCGTGCGGACGTTCCGAACACCGCTCGAATCGATTGACGCGGCGGCGATTGGGACTGCTTACGACGAACTCGCAGACGACGTGCTCGCCGACGTTGCGACTCCCGAATCCGCGGCAGTCCGCCGCGCTGCGGACCTCCGATACGTCGGCCAGAGTTTCGAACTGACTGTCCCCGTGGACGACGAGTTCGATGCGGTGGCCGTCGAACGGCGGTTCCACGAGGCTCACGAGAGCGCGTACGGCTACCGGATGTCGGACCCGGTCGAACTCGTCAATATCAGAGCGACGGCCGTCGTCGAATGCGACTCACCGTCGGTCACCTATCGGGGCGGGACCGACGCCCGGAAGGGGAGTCGTGATGCGTTCTTTGGCGCGCGTTTTTACGACACACCGGTCTACGACCGCGACCGCATCGCTCCGGGGTCCGATGTTTCCGGTCCGGCAATCCTCGAACAGGACGAGAGTACAGTCGTCGTGCCGCCAGCGTGGCACGGAACCGTCCGCGCGGATGGGACGCTCGTCTTGACCGCGGGAGGTGACGACGAATGACCGACATCGACGCCATCACGCTCGAAATCATGCGCAACCAGTTCGAGAGCGTCGCCGAGGAGATGGGGCAGGTGCTCATCACCTCGTCGTACTCCCCGAACATCAAGGAGCGCCGTGACTGCTCGACCGCGTTGTTCGACGCCGAGGGTCGCCTCCTCGCGCAAGCCGAACACATTCCGGTTCACCTCGGCGCGATGCCCGAGGCCGTGACGACGGTGCTTGAATACGACCCCGAACCCGGCGACGTGTTCGTCCTCAACGACCCGTTCGAGGGCGGAACGCACCTGCCGGACGTGACGATGGTCTCGCCGCTCACGGTGGACGACGAGATACTGGGATACGCCGTCTCTCGGGCGCACCACGCCGACGTGGGTGGCATGACTCCCGGCAGTATGCCCGCCGGTGCTCGCGAAATCTATCAGGAGGGCCTTCGCCTCCCACCGGTTCGACTCGTCACGGCAGGCGAAATCAACGACGACGTGCTGTCGCTCCTCTTGGCCAACGTTCGAAATCCGAGTGAGCGCCGCGCCGACATTCGGGCGCAAATCGCCGCCAACGAGCGGGCCGAAGAACGGCTTTCGGACCTCATCGACGAGCACGGGAGAAAACAGGTCGTTGCCTCGTTCGACGCGGTCATGGACTACTCGCGCGACCGGGTGACTGCGGAACTTCGCGACCTGCCGGATGGTGAGTACCGCGCCCGTGACGTGCTCGAAGGCGACGGCGTTACTGACGACGATATCCCAATCGAAGTCAGTGTAACTGTCGACGGTGAGTCCATTCACGTCGATTTCGAGGGTACCGCTCCACAGGTCGCTGGCAACGTGAACGCCCCGTTCGCCGTCGCAAAGAGCGCGGTCTATTTCGTCGTTCGCTGCGTCACCGACCCTGAGATACCGCCGAACCAAGGCTGTTACGACCCAATCGACGTGCACGTCCCCGAGGGGTCGCTTTTGAACCCGGCTCCACCTGCCGCCGTCGTCGGCGGCAACGTCGAGACGAGCCAGCGCGTGACCGATGTCGTCTTCACCGCCTTCGCGGCGGCGGCACCGGAGCGCGTCCCCGCGCAGGGACAGGGAACGATGAACAATCTCACTATCGGCAGTCGCTCCGGCGGTGAGGATGGATTCACGTACTACGAAACCATCGCCGGCGGCTTCGGCGGCCGAGCGAGCGGCGACGGCATGGACGGCGTTCAAGTCGGTATGACGAACACGCTCAATACGCCAATCGAAGCGCTCGAAGCGGAGTACCCGCTTTTCGTCGAGCGATACGGACTCCGAGAGAACAGCGGCGGGCGCGGGACATACCGGGGCGGACTCGGTATCGTCCGGTCGGTGACCGTCGAGACGGATGCGACCGTCTCACTGCTGACCGAGCGTCGCCGAGTTGCGCCAAAGGGAGTCGCCGGTGGCGAAGATGGTACTGTTGGGAAGAACGTCCTTTCCGACCCTGAACCGGGTGATACCGATGAAACGTTACCCGCCAAGGTGACGCGGGATGTGCCGTCGGGGACGACGATAACCGTCTTTACCCCCGGCGGTGGCGGATACGGTGACCCGGCCGACCGCAACCCGGACGATATCGAACGGGACCTTGCCGACGAGAAACTGTCGGAGCGGAGCTGAGACTCACTGGTGAGAGTTCCGGCCTGAAAATACCTATTTCTCTGTTATCTGTTTGACTGCTTGTCCCGTTCGCGGGCATCAAATCGATACTATAGTCGTTATCGATGAATTTCTCTCGACAATACAGTTATATTCTGACAGGCGTACTATTCTGTAAGCCAACCGTGAATCAAAGCCTGAACGACACTCCTTCGACGACCGGTGATGAGTCGGAATAGTTCTCGGACTCGCGAGCGAATTTATGCGACGTTTGCCGACTCGTCACTCGACTTCGAGGAGTCTGTACAGCACTCACTCGAAATTGTGGCTGACTTTCTCGGCGTAGAGTACGGGTTCTTGACCCGTATCACCGACGGCGAGCAGCGAATCCAGCAGGCGATTGGTTCGCACGAACTCATCCAGCCCGGCGAGTCGTGCCCGCTGGAGGAAGCCTATTGTCGGCGAACAATTCAGATGGAAGAGACGTTAAGCGTTCAGGACGCCGAAGCATCGCCTCAGATTCCATCCAACGCGTTCGAGACGTTCAATCTGGGGTGTTATATTGGTACGAAAATCACCGTCGACGACGAGGTGTACGGAACGGTCTGTTTCGGCGACACGACACCCCGAAACGAGCCGTTTCCCGAGAGAAAAGCACTCCTCGTCGAACTCCTCGGACAGTTGATTTCACAGGCACTCGAACGGCGCGCGTACGAAACGAAACTCGAAGAACGAAACCGCCGCCTCGAAGCTGAACGACAACGGTTCAAAGAAATCACCGAGACGACGTTCGACATCATTTACCGAACCGATTTAGCGGGACAGTTCACGTACGCCTCGTCGTCGGCCGAACGAATCATCGGCTACCAGCCTGACGAGTTGTTGGGCACGCAGTTCATCGATTATATCTGCGAGTCGTCGGTTCCGAAGACACTTGCGGCGTTCAATCGCGTCTTAGACGGCCACTACATCGAACAACTCGAAGCCGAATTCAACACCAAAACTGGCGAGACAGTCGTGCTGGAGATTAACGCTCGACCTGTCTACCACGATGGCGAACTCCTGTTGGTGCAGGGTGTCGCCCGGGATATCACGAGACGGGTCGAACAGGAACGCGAACTCCGGATTCAACACCGGGCTATCGAAGACACACATATCGGTATCACGATTGCCGATGCGTCGCTTCCGGGTTACCCTGTTGACTACGTAAACGAGGCGTTTGAGCGACTGACTGGGTATACGGGAGCTGAACTCGGGGGGAAGTCGTATCACACATTCCTGCCTGAAGATGTCGACTCGAACGTTCGAGACGAGATTCGGAACAGTCTGGACGTCGGTGAGTCGATTTCGTTCGAACTGCTCATCACCCGAAAGGATGGCACGCCACTGTGGTGTCGGACTACTATCAGCCCCGTCACGGACGACCAAGGCGAGGTGACACACTTTGTCGGGTTCCACGAGAACGTCACGGAGCAGGAACGGACTGTCCGTCTCGTCGAACTGCTCAACCGGGTCTTACGACACAATCTGCGGAATAGCATGAACGTCATTCTCGGTAACGCCGACCTCTTGCGTGACCCCGCAGTGGCTGATGTGGCCGCCGCTCGGATACGTCGACGGGCTGACTCGCTGGTCCAATTAAGTGAGCGTGCACGCGAGTTAAAACAATACGCGCAGCGCGACCGGAGCCCGACCCGTCTCGACCCTGCTACACTCCTTTCTCGAATTGTCGAGGAACACGAACACGCATTTCCTGATGCTTCCATCGAGACTGACATTTCCACCGAACGGGGAATCTGTGCGGGGAGCGAACTCGAACAGGCAATCTCGGAACTCGTGACGAACGCGCTTACACACCACCCCTCGGATTCAGCACACGTCTCTCTCTCGGTGTCCGATGCCGACGACCAGGTCTACATCGAGGTGATTGACGACGGCCGGGGCATCTCACCAAGTGAAACGGCGTTCGTCGAGGAGGGCCACGAGACGGAGTTAGAACACGGCAGTAGTATGGGTCTGTGGTTGGTTAACTGGATTGTCACCCGATACGGGGGGTCGTTCCAAATCGGACCAATCGACAACCCAACCGAAACGGGAACGCGTGCAACGCTCCTCGTTCCGGCCATCGACGACGAGATGACCGTCGAAGAGGCTGCACAGCCACCGACCGCACTCTTTTGGTAGGTCGTCCTGGATAGCGAACTCCGGGTTACTCTTCAGTCGAAAAATGACCCAGTTCCCGGTACGTTTCCCGCGCCGTCTGGCAGTTCTTCAATAGTTAACGCAGATTGTGATAAATAGAGGATAAAACTCGTGTGAGCTATCGGCTTCTATACTCGCTGGAGGAACGTGCGTAACTCAGCATATGCTGCGTCGTACTGGTCGTAGAACACGCAATGTCCGGCTTCGGGGATATGAACGAGTCGTCCGTTAGCTAACTTGTCGGCAATATCGAGGTCCTTGACCCGTCGTTCGAGGTCGGCGTCGGATTTCAGTACGAGCGTCGGACACGTAATCTCGGTAAACGCGTCCCCCAACTGCGGGTAGCCTTCACGTGCGATTTCCGCAATCGCCTGACGACACTCGGAATCCGCAACTGCGAGACGCCGAGCTAAACTCGGCTCTCGTTCTGGATAGTCTGCCGTGATTTCCTCGACTGGTCTGTCTGAACATTCTTGAATGTGCTCACGGACTATGCGTGCTCGCTCGTCGGGACTATGTCGGGAGCGCCGTACATACCTGCGGGGTCTTCTAAGATGATCGCACGCGGGAGGTCGGGTTTCTTGGCGGCTGTCCACGCGACGATCGAGCCACCCATCGAGTGGCCGAGTAGAATCGGGTCTACAAGGTCGAGCGCATCTACGAGTCCCAGAAGGTCTTCGACGCGGTCGTCCATAGTGTAACCACTTTTAGGGGCATCTGAACGACCGTGACCGCGGGCGTCGTACATCACTAGCTCGTAGTCGTCCGCGAGATCGGCAACGAGTGGCTCCCAACACCTGCCGTTGTTGTAGAACCCGTGAGCCATGACAAGCGGTGGACCGCTCCCTGCTCGGTAGTACTGTAACCCGACTCCGTTGACGTGTACCGTGTCTGTTGTCCAACTATCCGGGAGGTTCATACGAACACAAATTTTGTATCTGAAATAAACATATCGAGCCGGGAACCGTACTTAGGTCGACTTGCTGAGAGTGTACACCGCCGGTTGTGTCCGAACGAAATTGTCAGAAAACAGCACTATGTGGGGCCTCGGTCATGTACTTCCTTTCGACGGTCGACTACCAACCGAATGGTGCGGTCGACATGCACACCAGTTGTGTGTATTATAGACTATTCTACTATGGTTGTACCACTGTCTCTCGTTCGAACATTGTAAACATTCTAAAATTTGTATATGGGACTGAAGTCTCTCCTGCTATTATCTCTCTCATCGTCGTCGAATTGGGGAAGCGACTCTACACGGGGAAAGGTACTAAACCCTGAATACTACTGATACCTACGAATCGCTAGATGCCATCTCCCGTGGCGAGTTATTGGAGATAAAACATTCTGTGTAATAGTCCGCTGTCCAGACAGTTTTCTAAAGGCGTGATCTCACGAACATATTGTAAAAAAATAAACAATACTATATCCCCGTCGTTGATGCCATATATGGAATGTATCGCCCGGGACTCACTTTCTGTTGCTGAATAGTCTTATCACTGTGAGTACTATTATCTGAGTGTGTATCCGTCAGCCCGTGTGGTTTGTGAGTAAATCGCGTCGACCCGAGCGTTCGGGCTTCCCATTACAATTGTATTGTTGTAATCCATTCTCCCACTCTTTTTCACACCACTCAGTCGAGAAACTGTGTCGCTATCCATCGATTGAACTGTACTCGTAGTACTGGTTTCGAACCTCGATCTCGTTTTTGCTGTATCGCAGTATGTTCAGTAGGTCGGCCATGTACCCCGGCGTGAACCTGTCTCGCGGTCCGGTAACCCCGATTGATGCCTCGACATTTTCGTCCCCGTCGAGAATCGGGACGGCAATTCCCCGAATCCCGCGCAGGTGTTCTTCGTCGTCCATTGCGTACCCCTGTTGACGAACTCGGCTGAGTTCGCGTTCGAGTTCTTGGGGTGCTGTGAACGTCTGGCTCGTTCCTTTGGAGAGACCGTGCCGCTCGACAATCTGCTTCCGTCGGTCCTCCGGAAGGTATGCTAAAATAGCTTTCCCGAGCGATGTCCAGTGCATCTCGGTGTGGTTCCCGATGGGTATCTCGTCGGCAGCGGCCTTCTCACCAGTGCTTCGGTAGAGGATGACGCGCTTTCCGTTCTCTTCGATGGCGGCACCGACGATTTCGCCAGTCGTCCGACTGAGCTCTTCGACCTTATTTCGGAGGAGTCGCGCGATGTCCAGTTGCTGGCGAACGCTTCCGCCGACCTCCAGAAACCGAAATGACCGCCGGTACTGTCCCGCTTCCTTGACGACAAAGCCCTGTTCTACGAGCGTGTTCAAGTGGATGTAAATCGTGCTCGTCGGGATGTCGACCACCGAGGCGAGGTCGGAGAGTCCAGTCGGCTCTACCTCCCCGAGCGCCGAGAGTATCTCGAACGCCGTTTCGACCGAGCGTATTGTTTTATCGTTACCAGTTGTCATGGTAGTGTATTTTTCGCACTGGTTGAAAAGGTTTCCTTCACTATCCAAGATATATTCAACAGCGTTGAAAAAATGCGTAGCGGTAATTGGAAATGGCAACGAATCGCTCGAACCACTGGTATTTTTCGGACCTCGTGTTCTTGCATTCCATGATGAATGTTAACTTATATATTGGTACGAAGTGAACTGTTCGGCCTGATGTCCGGGTAGGAGCGCTCGTGCTGCGGATTGATTCACTGTCGGAGAATCTGGTCCGATTTTATCATTTTCGACCATGTTGAAACTGCGGTCGCGGAGGAATCAGTGACCGACCGAAATTTGTCCGTAGCGGTCCGCAGATACGGCTGGAGTCCTAATTTGCACAAACAGGCTGCTTCGCTCGGTATACACTGTGTTTCCTCCCTCACTGCAACTGAGACGGTGCCCTATCTCACATCTGTCTCCCTCGAGCGCGGACCAGCAGACATGCGTTTTCCCAATGAAGCCTTTCAATACGGTTGGTAGAACGGTTTTTGCATCCACTGCCAACATTTATTATTCAGGATAGTGCATTATCCTTCACCCTATATGAGCAAGGTTACACTATCGAACGTCAGCAAAGTGTACGACGATTCCATCCTTGCAGTCGAGGGCTTGGACCTCACTGTGGAGGATGGCGAGTTCGTCGTCGTCGTCGGCCCATCCGGTTGTGGGAAATCGACGACGCTTCGGATGGTCGCGGGGCTTGAGACCGTTTCTGGTGGTGAGATATCCATCGGGGATACCGTCGTCAACGACGTCCGGCCACAAGACCGGAACATCGCGATGGTGTTCCAGTCATACGCATTGTACCCGCACATGACCGTGCGCGAGAATATGTCGTTCGGGCTTCGGCTCGCGGGTGAGCGCGACGACGAAATCGAAACGCGCGTCGAGGACGCCGCTGAGATGCTGGAGATATCCGAACTCTTGGATGACTTACCCAAACAACTCTCCGGCGGGCAACAGCAACGAGTTGCGCTGGGGCGTGCCATCGTTCGCGACCCCGATGTCTTCCTGATGGACGAACCACTGTCGAATCTGGACGCAAAGTTGCGGACGCAGATGCGCACCGAAATCCAGCGAATCCAAGAAAACCTCGGTGTCACGACGATATACGTCACGCACGACCAGACGGAAGCGATGACGATGGCCGACCGTATCGTCATTCTCAACGACGGCAAGCTTCAGCAAGTCGACCCGCCGGAGCGATGCTACGACGAACCGAACAACGAGTTCGTCGCCGGCTTCATTGGCTCGCCATCGATGAACTTCTTCGACGTGACCGTTACCGCTGCCAACGAGGGTGCACACTTCGAATCGCCGAGCTTCGAATTCGCGCTCGACGTCGATGTCCCGTCGGGAGAGTACACTCTTGGGGTACGACCGGAAGACCTCACCGCCGAACGAGAGGGTGGGTACATCGATACGATTGTCGACGTGGTCGAGCCGGTTGGCTCGGATAACTTCCTCTACCTCAAAACAACTCGCGAATCGTCCGAAGTGATTGCGCGGGTCGAGAGTGAGTTCCGTCCAGCGGTCGACGACGAGATTACACTCGGGTTCGATATCGACGATATGCATCTCTTCGATGTCGACGGAGCGCGCGTGCCGGTAAACGAGCTACAGATAACGGATTCAGCCTAATATGATGTACAATACGATTGGTCGAGGCGAGCACGAATGGGCGGGAATGACGGCAAGGGAAGTTCGGGAGACCGGGTCTCAACCGGGTTCTATCTTGGTTATTCCAGTTGGCAGCATCGAACAACACGGACATCACCTTCCGGTCGTCACTGATTCTCTTCTCGTCGAAGCGATGGTCGATGCCGCACTCGAACGACTTGACGACGTTCCGGTCGTCGTCTCGCCCACGGTTTGGAGTGGCTTCTCGCCGCATCACCTCACGTTTGGCGGGACGCTTTCACTCGACTTCGAGAACCTCCGTGCGATATTAGAAGATATCGCAAGTACCGGTCTCGAAAACGGATTCGATGCCGTGCTGTTCGTCAACGGCCACGGTGGCAACGGACCGCTCATCGGATCGGTCGTCAGCACGGTCGGCGTGGAGGCTGACGCCGAGGTCCTTGGAACGACGTACTTCGAACTGGCATCCGACCGGATCGAGGCGCTCCGAGACAGTGAGACCGGTGGGATGGCCCACGGGGGTGAGTTCGAAACGTCGCTTATGCTTGCACTCCGTCCGGACCTCGTCGGTGACTCCTCGGAACGCGATGGTGAGACGTTAGACGAACAGTACCAGTGGGCTGGACAGGACCTGCTTGATGGCGGTTCTGTCGGTGTGTACCGGTCGTTTGATGTGTACTCTGACTCCGGTGCAATCGGTTTACCTGAAAAGGCCAGCGCTGAGAAAGGGGAACGGATTCGGTCGATTATCGGGGAAGAACTCGCTTCGCTGTTGCGTACTATCCACGAACACAACGCGTAAACTGCACTGAACGCACTACTGACAAAAATAGAATATGAACATAAACAATTATATATGCGGGAGTAAGTGGTAGCAATGATGCGAAAAGATACCAAAGGGCAGCCTAGTGAGCAGTCTCTGGACCGTCGTCAACTCCTTCAGGCACTCGGTGCTGGCGGGATGATTGCTATCGCCGGGTGTACCGGCGATGGAAACGGCGATGGGACTGGCACTGCCGACGGCAACAGCGGTGACGGTGGAAACGGTGACGACGGTGGACAGAGTATCCAGTTCCTCACGATGGGAGTTGGTGACAACATCAAGCAGTTCTTCGAGGAGAACAACGCTGCCTTCGAAGAAGAGTACGGGGTCAACGTAGAGTTCACGAGCGTGACGTGGGACAATGCACGTCAAACGGTGAACAACCGCGTCGACGGGGGACAAGCACCGGACGTGAGTCGGTGGCCTGCGCGCTGGATTCCGCAACTCGTCGGGAAGGGTGCACTCGAACCAGTCGACGACCTGATGGACGGCGAATTCGGCGAGAAGTTCGCCGAAGGAGTTGCCAACGGGACGATGTACAACGGCTCTCACTACGGTGTACCGTGGGCGGCTTCGAACAAGTGTCTCTACTACAACAAGGACGTGTTCGAGGCTGCCGGACTCGACCCGGAGAACCCGTCGCTGGACACGTGGCAGGACATGTTGTCCGCCGCGAAGACGATTACCGAAAGCGGCGAGGTGAGTGTCCCGGCACTCGGCCTTGCCGGGGCTGACGCCATCGAGACCGGGTCGCAGTACTACCATTACCACTGGTCGTACGGTGCAGACCTGGTAGACGACGAGGGGATGCCGGTCGTCAATTCGGACGGAGCCGCCGAAGCGCTCTCGTTCTACGCCGACCTTCACCTCGAACACGGCGTGACGCAGGCCTCGCCGCTGTCTTCGACCCGCCAGGACATCCGGCAGTTGTTCGAGAACGGTGACCTTGGGATGGTCATCGGCCACGTGTACACGGGACTCAACATTACCGAATCCCAGGAGAAGGGCGAAGTCGACTTTGAGTACGGTATCGCCCAGGTCCCAAAGGGTCCGGAGGGACGGTACAGCCTCTTTACCATCGACACGCTCGGCATCCTGAGCCAAAGCGAGCACAAGGACATCGCACGGGACCTGATTCGGTTCTACTTCGACGAGGAACGGCGGTTCCAGTACTCGAAGCAGAAGGGGTTCCTCCCGGTCGTCAAAGCGGTCGGCGAACGGGAGTACTTCTCCGAGTCGAAAAACTGGGGACCGTTCGTCGAGGCGGGCCAGTATGCCCGTGCCCGGCCGAAGCTCAGTAATTTCAGCCAGTTCAACGACCGGATGGTCCAGGCGATTCAGGAGGCGCTTGCGGACCAAAAAAGCCCGCAAAAAGCCCTGGATGACGCCCAGAGCGACCTCGAAGATGCAATGAGCTAAAATGGAACACCATGAGTCTCGCTGAAGAATATTCCAAGACGGACGGGGAATCACGTCTCTCTCAGTCCATCGCACACCTCAAGCAAAACCGGCGCGCCTACTTCCTGATAGCGCCCGCTGCAGTATTTCTGCTCGCCGTCGTCGGCTACCCGATACTGGAGACGTTCCGTCTGTCGTTGTACCGCTCACCGGCCGACTCGACTATCGAGACGTTCGTCGGCCTGCAGCACTACGTCGAAATCGTCAACAGCGACATCTTCTACCGGCTCCTCTGGCAGACGGGGCGCTGGGTGCTGGTTGGTGTCGCCGGCAAGACGCTCCTCGGACTGCTCATCGCGGTTCATCTGAAGAACGATATTCAGGGTCGGAAGTTCTTCCGAACGGCATTCCTCATCCCGTGGGGGATTCCGTATGCCATCTCTGCGGTCGTGTTCCGGTGGATAGAACACCCGCAGTTCGGCTACCTCAACGCGGTGCTCCTCAAGCTTGGCGTGATAGACCAGGGAATCGGTATCCTCGGAAATCCCGATATCGCGTGGCTTGGTGTCGTCGTCGCCGACGTCTGGATCGGAACGCCGTTCATGGCGATTATCTTCCTCGCTGGACTGCAATCGATTCCGCAGGACCTGTACGAGGCGGCCGCAATCGACGGGGCCGAGCGGTGGCACCAGTTCCGGTACATCACCCTGCCGCAGCTCAAGAGCGTCATTCTGATGGCCACGCTGCTATCGACCATCTGGACCTTCGTCAGCTTCGACGTCATCTGGACGATGACCGGTGGGGGTCCGATTAGTACGACTGCGACGCTGGTCATCCATATCTATCAGGTTGGATTACAGAACGGGAACCTCGGTCGCGGCGCTGCCTACAGCGTCATCGGGTTCCTGTTCCTCCTCCTGTTCGCCATCGTCTATCTGCGGGTGTACACCCGAGGAGGTGACGAACTATGACGATGGCGGGCCACAACAGAACCGGCCTCCGGCGGGTCAGAGTCTACGGCGTCCTCATCGCGTTGCTCGGAGTCATGATGTTCCCGTTCTACGCCATGTTCTCCAGTACGTTCAAGCCCGAGTCCGAGATTTTCTCGGCCCCGGCGACGCTGGTCCCATCAGACCCGTCTGTCGGGGCGTACCTCGATGTCTGGACACAGACCGACGTCGTCCTGTGGGTCGCCAATAGCTTCGTCATCTCGCTGGGGACCGTCGTACTGACGCTCCTGCTCGCAATCCCGGCCGCGTATTCGTGCGCACGGAACGATTTCGTCGGGAAGCGGACGTTCCTGCTCGCCGTGCTCGTCGTCCAGATGTTCGCGCCGGTCGTGCTCATCGTCGGGCTCTTCGACGTTATCACCCAACTCGGGTTGTTCAACACTTACCTCGCGGTGATAATCCCCGCGGCGGCCTTTACCCTGCCGTTCAACATCTGGATGCTCTACGGCTACTTCAAGACGGTTCCCGTCGAACTCGAAGAGTCGGCTCGTATCGACGGTGCCAGCCAGTTCCAGATACTCACGAAAATCGTCCTTCCGCTGACTAAGCCCGCACTCGTCGCCAGCATCACCTACACGTTCCTGTACGCGTGGAACCGACTGCTGTTCGTGCTGACGTTCCTCACCGACAGCGGGAAGTACAACATTCCGCGCGGGGTCTTCTCGATGGTCGGGGCGCTCCAGACCGACTGGCGGATGATGCTGACTGTCTCAGTCATCGGTATCATTCCGCTTTTGGTCCTGTTCGCCTTCCTCGAGCAGTACATCGTCGCCGGAATGACTGCCGGTGCGGTCAAGGAGTAAGCCAGCACCGCACAGCCTGCCTCCCTTCTCTCTTCCCCAACCTCCCTTCACCTTTATTACCGCTCCAGTGGACGGCTTCGTATGGAATTCGCCATCTGGGCGTACCCGTGGGACCTTTCCGAGGAGGGTCCCGACCGGGTCACGGCTCGACTCACCGAACTGGGAATCGACGAACTAAACCTTGCGACTAATTATCACACTGTGCAGGCTTTCTCGCCACACAACCCCGAACGACGGACGTTCTTCGCGCGTGCGAGTTCGTACTTCCAACCCGACGACGGGTACGGGCGACTCGAACCGGTCCCGTACGAGGGGATGTCCGGCGACTGGATTGACGAAATCGCGGCCGGGCTTGGCGACATTCGGTTGAACTCGTGGACGGTCGGCTGTCACAACTCGCGGCTCGGGATGCGCCACCCCGATGTGACGTTAACGTCGGCCCACGGCGACGATTTGGTGTTCGGACTCTGTCCGTCGAACCCCGACGTACAGCACTACTTGACCGCACTCGTCCGCGATTTGGCCGCCCGCGAACACTTCGACCGTATCGAACTGGAGACGTTCGACTACTTCTACGGCACCGGATTCGGCTGGCACCACCAGAAGATTCACGCGCAACTCGGGACGCTCGGCGAGTTCTTACTCGGACTGTGTTTCTGTGACCACTGCCGGAGTACCGCGGCGGACGCCGGACTCGACGTCGAACAGGTCAGAAGGACTGTTGCTGAAACGCTCGATGCGGTCGTTGCTGGGACGATTCCGGACGACCTCTCTCCCGAGCGATGGCTCCGTGAGCACGACGTAGTCGCCGACTACGTCGACATTCGTGAAGAGACGCTGGCTGACCTCTACGCAGAACTGTCGGCGTCCAGCGGGTCGACGCCGCTCGGCTATTACGTCGGCGCACCCGAACCCGGACGAGAGTGGATGGTCGGCGCAAACCTCGACCAGTTATCCGAGCACGTCGATTACTACTGCCTTCCGGCGTACGAGTCGTCGAGAAACGCGGTGATGGATGCGTATCGAACCGTCGATGCATTGACCCCGGATGTCCCGCTTCACGTGGGGCTTCTTCCGGGCCACCCGGCGATACACGACGAGGCGACCCTCGTCGAAATCGTGGATGCGCTTCGGGTTGCGGGCGTCCCCCGTGTTTCCTTCTACAATTACGGGCTGTTACCGGAGCACTCCCTCGACTGGATTCGGGCGGCAACAGACACTGCCACGTTGTAACAAACGATACTTTCTTACTGCCACCCGGTACAACCATTGGTATGGAGATAACCGACGTGACAGCGGTTACTGTAGATGTTCCGTTGACCAATCTCGACGAACCCCTTGGTATCGGTCCGTACACCACGAACCACGGGGAACTCGAATCGATGGAGCGTGTACTCGTCCGCGTCGATACGGACGAAGGAATCGCTGGCTGGGGGGAAATGCGCGTGTTCCTTTCGCCGTCCGCCACCGAATCGATTATCGAGGAGGGCGTCGGCCCGATGATTACCGGGCAATCGCCGTTCGAAATCGAGCGGCTCCGTCGGCAAGTGTTCGTCGAATACACGAACGTCGATATGTTCTTCGCCGCCGTCGAGACGGCTTGTTGGGATATCGTTGGGAAGGCGCTCGACCGCCCCGTCTACGAACTCCTCGGTGGGTGGACTGCTCCGACACAGAGCTCCCTCCGTCACCGAGAGAACGTGGGTGCCAACGACCTGACCCCGGAGAGGGTTCCAGTTGCGTTCTGTCTCGGAATTCTCTCACCCGAGAAATCCCGAGTCAAAGCACGAGAGGCGTTGGAGGCCGGATTCGACGTTCTCAAGACGAAAGCTGGCAAGGATTGGCGGCAGGACGTTGCGCGAATCAAAGCGATGCACGACGAGACGGACGGACAACTCGAATTCCGTCTCGACCCCAATCAGGGATGGACCCTCGACCAGGCGGTCCGCGTCGGGGCGATGCTGGAAGACGAGGGAATCTACCTCCAGTACCTCGAACAGCCGATTCGAGTGGATTCGCACACGTCGCTGGCGAGGTTGCGGCAGCGTCTGCGGCAACCCATCGCACCGAACGAAGACACCTACATCTCGCACAACATCTCCTCGCTGGTCGAGGCCGGCGCGATGGACGTTGGCGTCATCGACCTCACCCCGGCCGGTGGTATCAGTGGACTTCGCCAGCAAGCAGCAATACTCGAAGATGCGGGCGTTCCGTTCACGCACCACTGCGCGTTCGACCTCGGGATTCGGACGGCCGCAATCCTCCACGCCGTCAGCGGAATCCCTGGGTTCTCACTCCCGCCGGACTCGACGTATTACGCGTGGGAAGGGGACATCATCGAAGAACCGTTCGAAGTCGTAGACGGTTGCCTGCCCGCCCCGACCGGTCCGGGTCTCGGCATTTCGGTCGACCTCGATGCCATCGAAGCGTACCGGATATAATGGGACACCATGACAAGGTTCAAGAGGTGCGACCGCATCGATTCTCCCGCTATGGTTGAGTTATCACTACGAGACCGTCCGGCAATCGTCACCGGTGCATCCCGTGGCATCGGCCGTGAAATCGCGGCGCGGTTCGCGGAAGCCGGCGGGGATGTCGCCATCTGTTCGCGGTCCTACGACGATGTCGAACCGGTGGCTGAAGAACTGACTGCCGCACACGCCGGGCGAGTCGTCCCTGTCGAGTGCGACGTGACCGACCGCGACGAGATCCGGAATCTAGTCGATACTACGATTGACGAGTTCGGCGATATTCGAGTCTTGGTGAACAACGCCGGCGGTTCGGACGAGTCGGCCAACACCATCCACCGTTGTGACGAAGCGGCGTTCGAATGGATGGTCGACCTGAACCTGAAGAGTCAATTCCTGTTGAGCAAAGAGGTGCTCCCGGCCATGGTTGCCTCCGGTGGAGGCTCGATGGTTCATATGGGGTCGGTCAATGGACTCTTCGGCATTGGACTCTCCGGCTACTCGGAAGCGAAGAGCGGACTCCTCTCGATGTCCCGAAACATCGCCGCCCATTACGGTCAACACGGCATCCGCTCGAACGTCATCTCCGCGGGGACGATTGAAACCGCCAACCGACGCGAGGAGATGGAGAGCACGGAGGGTCGGACGGGCGAATCAAGCGCCCGGGACCGCTGGCTCGACCAGTATCCACTCGGGCGGTTCGGAACTCCCGACGAAGTCGCAGATACGACGCTGTTCCTTGCGTCTGAGATGTCCAGCTTCATAACCGGTGAGAATCTCGTACTCGACGGCGGTCTCACGACGAGCCTCCCGACGTCGTTTATCAACGAGATATACCAGACGGATGAGATTCCCGCACGAGAATAACCAACTCCTACCAATTCAGTCCCAATGAAAGAGCTAACAACAGACGAGGCACCGGACAGTATCGGCCCATTCTCACAGGGGGTTGTCTCCGGAGACCGAATCTATGTCTCCGGGCAAGGCCCCGTCGACCCGGAAACCGGCGAAGTCATCTCCGGCACTCCGGGCGAACAAACCGAGCGGACACTGAAAAACATCGAAGCCATCCTCGAAGCAGGCGATGCGTCGCTTGCAGACGTGGTGAAGGCAACGGTGTTCCTGAAGGACATGCGGTATTACGACGAGGTAAACGAGGTCTACGGGGAACACATGTCGTCTCCGTACCCTGCTCGGAGCGCGGTCGAAGTCGTGAAACTCCCCGTCGACATCGACGTAGAGATAGAGGTAGTCGCCGAGGTGTGAGTCAGAACGAGCCATACCGCAATTAGTGACAAACGTTTGGAACGGCTCATCAAAACAGTCGACATACCGCGACAGGGACGCGATTTCACGTTGGGGAACCGGGCTACTCGCAGTCTTATTCTTTTCCGCGTTTCGCCGACTTCCGACTTAGTCGTCGTGCGCAGCAGCGACGGCATCGACGAACGCACGGGCGTTCGCAGTAAGTTCTTCGTAGTCTCCCCGTTCGATAGCGTCGCCGTCGACGAGTGAACTCCCGACACCGACGGCGGTCGCACCGGCGTCGACGAATGTGCCGACGTTGTCGAGTGAGATGCCGCCGGTTGGGACAGTCGGGATATGCCCAAGTGGTCCCTGTAGCGAGGAGACGAACTCCGGACCGAGCGACGACGCCGGGAACACTTTCACCATGTCGGCTCCGGCGGTGTATGCGTCGACAGCTTCAGTCGGTGTCGCTACACCGACGATAGAGGGGGCACCGTAGCGATTCGCGGTTTTCACCGTCTCTGCATCGAACGACGGGGTGACGATGAACTCGGCTCCAGCGAGCATCGTCGCCCGCACGGTTTCGTTGTCGAGAACTGTCCCTGCGCCGACGACGACCTCGTCGGACGTGAACGTCGAGGAGATGTCTCGAATCATTTCGAGTACGCCGTCGGTGTTCGCCGTCACCTCGACGACGGAGACGCCACCTCGCTGAAGTGCATCGACGGTCTCGATTGCCGTATCCGGGTCTGTACCACGAACGATTGCGACGATACCCGTCTCTACGATTCGCTGGGCGATGTTTGCGGACATTACGCATATCAGGGCGACACACCTCTTAATTTTCGGGGTACAGGCGGGAATCTGTACGGGGTTGCTGGCTTGCTCAGTTCGTAGCAAACATCGTCGAAAACAGAGGAATTATCCCGCAACTCCGTGAGGAACGAGTATGGTGACCACCCCTCAGGAGAGTGAACACTGTGACGGCTGACCTCGTGACGTTTGGTGAGACGATGCTCCGACTCTCACCACCACGCGGAAGTCGATTGGAGACGACAGAGACGCTTCGGTTCAGTACGGCCGGTGCGGAGTCGAACGTGGCAATCGCTGCGAGCAGGCTCGGTGTTGACACCACGTGGATTTCGAAACTCCCCGATTCGGCACTTGGTCGCCGAGTCGTCACCGACATCCGCCAACACGGGGTTGCCCCGGAAATCGTCTGGACGGACCAGCATCGTCAGGGGGCCTACTACCTCGAACACGGTGGCGAGCCGAGAGGAACCTCGGTCGTCTACGACCGCAGCGATGCTGCGGTAACGACAGCCACGCCCGAAGAACTGCCGACCGATACTGTCGAGGAAGCAGCCTACTACTATACGAGCGGCATCACGCCGGCGCTATCGGACCAACTCCGAGAGACGACGCGCGTCCTGCTCGAAACCGCACAGTCCGCAGGGACGACGACCGTCTTCGACCTGAACTACCGGACGAAACTCTGGACGCCAACCGAGGCCCGCGCGACGCTCGAATCGTTGTTCCCCTACATCGATGTCCTCGTCGTCGCGGAACGCGATGCACGAAACGTCCTCGGACTCGACGGTGACGCTTCGGCGATTGCGACGGCGCTGGACGACCAACACGGCTTCGAGACGGTTCTCGTCACGCGTGGTGACGAGGGTGTGTTGGCGCTGTCCGATGGGAGGGTATACGAGCAGGGCGCGTTCGAGACTGAAACCTTCGACCCGATTGGGACTGGAGACGCGTTCGTCGGCGGCTATCTCGCGTCGCGGATTCGCGGGGACCCTCTCACGACTGCACTCGAACAAGGTGCTGCAACTGCGGCACTCAAACGGACGCTCGATGGAGACTTGGCGGTCGTCACTCAGCAGGAAGTTGACCGCGTGCGGGAGCAATCGAGCGGCGGTATCAGCCGCTGAGACCACCGCTGTCGAGTCGGGAGGACGACACAATCAGCGGCGGTTAGCATTAACATTGCCTCGAAATCCGCCTTGGTCTTGGCTATGTTTCCCTTTCCTATTGCCGTCTCATGATGTCTAATTATTTGACATCTGCTGATTTCTTATTCATTGTTCTTGTGCACAAATAGCACTATTCGACTGCGGACCTTCGAATTGTTTCTCCCTCCAGAATTGAGGTGGCTGTCGATACGTATTCTGGGGACCCATTCCTATTTTCCGCTGTGGTTTCAGTTGACATAGTCGTCCCGTCTACTCTCCCTATCCGTGGAGAGTCTGTCTAATAGTTACAGACATTAAAGAGAGATCTCGCGTCTGAGAGGGCATATCTATCAGTTAGTCGGTACGAAACACGGCAGCCGAACTAACACTGTATTATCCAACTGATTCGACATCGATGATTCACTTGGTTTCAGAATGTATTGTATCGAATAGACACGGCCACCTTCGATAGGTTTTGACAGTGGTCCATCGGTCGTGACCGCGCAATTAGACGGTGTCTTTTAACCTCATAGCCCGAACTGAGGCTATGTACAAGGCAGTGTTCCGTATCGAGAGCGATGATCCCTATTCGAGCTCTACGGCGAAAAATAACACAACAATCGAACTCTGGTGTAACGACCACTGTGACTTACTCCACATTACCGGTGAGCGGCAGGACGAGGTAGTGAAGCATGTGGATTCGGAAGTCGGCGTCCAAGAACGAATCGACAACGAGAGCGACCAGACTATCATCACGGAAGCATGCCTGAAGCGGCACGGAAGCGATTATATCGAGCCGTATCTCGCCGCGAACAACTGCCTTCTGTTACCACCATTACGATACGAACATGGTGCAAAGGTCGTTCGTGTACTCTCACTCGATTCGTCGAACCTCACGACATTCTACAGCGACATCTCGGCCGACCATACCGTTACAGTCGAGTCGAAAAAAGAGCTAAAAAACGTGCGGTCGGAGACGCCCGTTCTTTCGGTGGATTCGTTTTTACCGACACTCTCCGACCGCCAACGTGAGGTATTTCTCACCGCCTACGAGCAGGGGTATTACGAGATTCCACGTGGCACAACGACCGCTGAGCTCGCAGATGCTGTCGGTGTTGGCCGACGGACGGTAGAACACCACCTCAGGCGCGCCGAGGAAAAATTCGCAGACGTATTTGCCGCCTATCTATAGCAGCAGGTCTCTTGTTTACGAATCACACCCGCCCGTAATCTGTTGTTTTCCAGACTCAGTGACCTCGTACCGTCCTCGACCGCGTGGATGAATATGCCCCTGCTTGTATAAATACGCGCAGGTATGGTCCACCGTGATTGGATGACAATCTGTGGTCTTGGCGATGTCCATGACGTGCAGTGGCGATTCCTCGACGAGTACGGTAAGCACCTTGTGTTCGGTTTCGGGGTTGCGTTTTCTCATTACGTCTGTAACTAATCTGGAAATATTGGTCCTCTTAGACCGGTCGGTGGGGGCGATTCAACGTTACCGTGAAAGTCGTCTCCAAAGAGTTGGACACGTTCTCACAGTATCGTTGACCTGGTGAATGGAATCAATCGACGTGTTACGATGATGCTTTGGCTTAGTCCGCTCCCTCTCTCGGTACCCATCCGCACTGTTCGCACTTCCAGTAGTCGGTCCGTCTCGAAAGTTCGCCGTTGCATCTACTACAGCTCATTATCACTCACTAGTTGTTGGATTATATACATTAACCTAGGGTGACGACGAGTATTTTTCACGGCCACAGGCCCCGCGATTCTTTTGCCTTCCCGATACGACTGAGTGCAACCACATACGCGGCATCTCGCCAACTCAGACTCTCTACGTCGACTTTTTCTCTGACCGCGTTCCACGCGGACAGCATCTCTGCTTCGAGTTCGTTGTTGACGCGCTTTTCGGACCATTGTCGACGGTTGATGTTCTGTAACCACTCAAAATAGGAGACGGTCACCCCGCCAGCGTTGGCGAGAATATCCGGTATGACTGGGATACCGCGTTCGTTGAGGATGCCGTCTGCTCGGGGTGTGGTTGGACCGTTCGCGCCCTCTACGATTATATCCGCCGCGATTCGGTCGGCGTTGTCGTCGGTAATCGCATTCCCGACTGCCGCCGGGATCAGAACGTCGACATCTAACTCCAGTAGGTCCCTGTTGGAAATCGTGTTGGGGGCTTCGTGCTGCCTCACGCCCTCCGGTTTTTCTTTGTGTGACGGAACGGTGTGGGTGTCAAATCCATTGGAATCGTAGATTCCCCCGTTCACATCGCTGACGGCGACAATCGTCGCATCCCACTCGTCGAGCAGGCGTGCTGCGTTTGCCCCGACGCTTCCGTATCCTTGGACGGCGACGGTCGTCTCTGTGATGTCTTTTCCGTAGTAGTCAATCGCCTCACGCGTGATTATCGCGGTACTTCGTCCGGGTGCCTCCTCACGTCCATAGCTTCCTCCCACGACTGGGGGCTTCCCCGTCACAACCCCCGGAATTGTCTCGCCCTGCTGCATACTGTACGCGTCCATAAACCACGCCATCGTCCTCGCATCGGTTCCCATATCGGGCGCAGGAATATCTTGATTCGGGCCGACGTCACCTCGAATCTCATCGGCGAACCGACGAGTGAGACGTTCTTTCTCGGCATCGCTGAGGTCCTTCGAATCAACCGCAACTCCTCCCTTTCCACCGCCGAATGGGAGATCCATGACAGCACACTTCCACGTCATCCACATCGAAAGCCCGACACACTCCTCTGCGGTCACGTCTGGATGGTATCGGAGTCCGCCCTTGTATGGCCCGCGAACGTTATCGTGTTGTGCACGATAGCCGGTGAAGACCTCAACTTCGCCATCGTCCCGTTTGAGAGGGACAGAGACTTCAACAACCCTCGACGGGTGTTTGAGACGTTCGATGACATCCGGGTTGATATCGACGTGCGTCGCCGCCTCGTCTAGCTGTCGGCGGGCTGTTTCAAGCGCAGATATCTGATTCGAATCGACACTCGGGTTCGATTCTCGGGTCTGTGTTGATGTCATGAGTCTGTACTAACGAAATACCATTGAGATGTGGCTCCGCTCCAGCGTTGACCTCGAATCCGGAAAGACCGCCGCCATTCGGCTTCGGTACTCCTGGTTGGATTTCGTGAGGGTGGGTTGCGTCCCATATTGGTTGATACATATCATGTAGCATATTCTCTGACACTCCGAACGCGTACCAATTTATAAGAAACTGCCCAGTGGTATTGGACCATCAGCCCAAACTATGCGGTGACGAAGATGAGACGGACGGATGCTACTACCGGAACGAAGTATGGAACGATGAACGAAGCGTGGAACCGCAGTTCACACACCCACACGCTACGTACGTGTAAAAAATATAGAAAATATGGAAAATATTTTCAAATCATCACTTCGAACTACTGAAATCCGTGACATATTCATTGGGATATTTAAAGGTGAGTCCATATGGAAATTGATTCTATTTGCCCCAATCCCTGATTATTGTTAATGGACGTATGACAACGGAACACACATCGTGTGGTCGGGAGAATCGGTCCGTTTCACGGCGGCTTGTACAACATACAACGAATCTCGTAGCCAGAAACACGGTTGTAGACGAACGGACTGACAGCAAGGTAAGTCAATGGTAGACTTCGAACCTCGTCTTTTCGGGCAACTTGACCCCGATGAACGCCCCTCGCTCATCGCAGCACTCGTTCCCATCGCGGGAATGATCGTATTCCTCAGTGTGGGTATCATCACGTTCGGCTTGGACCCACAGTTCCCACTCTTCTGGGGTATCGTATTCACTGGATTGTTTGCTCACTATCACCTAGGCCTGTCGTGGGAGGACCTCTATGACGGTATCTCGAATGGTCTCCTCTTGGGGATGAAGGTGATTCTCATCATGTTCACCGTTTATGCACTCATCTCCTCGTGGATTCAGGCAGGGACCATCCCGAGTCTAATGTACTATGGACTGGAGTTGTTCACGCCTGCGGTGTTTCTTCCAATAGCCGCCGTACTCGCTGCGATTATTGCCTTTGCGGTTGGCTCGTCTTGGACGACAGCAGGAACACTTGGGGTCGCACTCATTGGCATCGGTTCCGGCCTCGGAATCCCGGCACCGATGACTGCTGGGGCCGTTCTCAGCGGTGCCTACACGGGTGACAAGCAATCACCGCTCTCAGATACGACAAACCTCGCGGCCGCAGTGACGAACACCGATTTATACGAGCACATCAACGCGATGCGGACTGGCACGTTCATCGCGTTCGCCTTATCGGTCGTTCTGTATGCGTTCCTCGGCATGACTGCCTCCGGAAACATTCCCGCCGGTCGCGTCGAATCGATCCAAGCAGCTATCGAAGGTACCTACGTCGTGTCGCCGGTCGTCTTCCTCCCGTTGATTATCACTTTCGGACTTGCGATGTACGGCGTTCCGGCGCTCCCAACCCTCGGAACGGGCGTCATTGCAGGCGCGGTCACGTCGATGCTCGTGCAGGGGACGGGTTTCGCCGCGGCGTGGTCTGCCGCCCAATCCGGCACTGCCCCCGAAACGGGGATGGAACTCGTGAACGGATTACTGCAGAGCGGCGGGATGACGGGTGGCGCGTGGATCGTCACGATTGCGATTGCTGCGCTTTCGCTTGGTGGGATGCTCGACCGTGCCGGAATTCTGGCGGTCCTCGCCCACCATCTCGGCCGACTGTGCCACAACGTGGCGAGTCTAACGGGCGCGACCGCACTCTCTGCTGTTTCGATGAACATCCTCGCCGCCGAGCAGTACGTTAGCATCGTCGTGCCGGGGATGACTCTCAGAAACCTGTACGACGAACAGGGATTGAAGACGGAAAATCTCTCGCGTGCTATCGAAGCGTCCGGAACAACGACGAGTGCGCTTATTCCATGGAGCAGTGGCGGACTGTTTATGGCTGGAACGCTCGGCGTTCCGACGCTGGAGTACGCCCCCTACTACTTCTTCGGCTTACTCTCGCCGCTTGTCCTCATATTCATGGGAATGACCGGCTGGCAGATTATGTATAAGGACCAGGAGCAGTCCAGTAGCACTGTGTCACCAAGTGAGGGAACGGCGACAGTAGCGCCAGGAGAAGACTAATCGCACTGCCGCCTCGGGGGGTTCGAGAACCGGATTCCCTTGAGGGATTCTCCGATAGTATCGTTTGCAAGTTATTGCACACTCGCTCGACCACTGTCGTGCGATCGGATGTGTCACCAGTTGCAAACGCTACTATAGCTTAGTAGTGCAACTCGTTAGCGGGGTGTAAGCCCGACGCCATCGGCCAGTAATTCGTGGGACCGGAGTGCGTGCTCGTGGTCGGAAACGATATGCTGAATCATCACTTCGTCGACGCCGACGCGCTCCGTAAGTTGCTCTAACAAGCTAGCAAGCGTTTCTGGGCTCCCGGAAATGGCTCGTGGCCATTCGTCGGAATCGAGCGTAGCAGGTGTTGGTTCTGGGACGCCACCAAGTTCGTCGATAGCTTCCTCGATGGACGGCGTGGTTCCGATGATTCCACGTTGCATCCGTTTGTACGACGCCTCAGCCACTGCCCGTAGTCGTGCCGCCTCTTCGTCGGTCTCAGCACAGACCGCGTTTACTGCAACCATCCCCTGTGGCTCGTCGATACCACCGGCTAGTTGTGACGGCTGGAAGCGTTCACGGTATTCATCAAACGCGTGTGTGGCGAACTGCGGTCGAATGAACGCCGCGAAACAGTATCGTAACCCGAGTTCGCCTGCAATAGCTGCGCTCGACGGACTCGACCCGAGTACCCACGGTGTTGGTACGTCATGGCTTGAGTGCGGAATTTCGAGGTCGCTGTAGGCGTGTCCGTCGGGGTAGTCGTCGTAGAGGTGAGTAACGACGGCTTCGATTTTCTCAGTGTGGTCTTCGTCCGGGTTCTGCACGTGTCGTTCCGTCCCAAGGGCACGGTCGGCGGCTGGTGAGCCGTTCGCCCGACCGAGGCCCGCATCGATACGGCCCGGCGCGAGTGCATCCAGCGCACCGAACGCTTCTGCGACCTTAAACGGGCTATAGTGGTTGAGTAGCACTGCTCCTGACCCGAGTCGGATTGAGTCAGTTTCGCCGGCGAGGCGGCCGAGTAATACTTCGGGCGTCGTGCCCGCGATGGTATCTGCCATCCCGTGGTGTTCAGCCACCCAGAACCGGGAGTACCCAAGTTGCTCGGCCTGTCTTGCGGCTGCCACAGTGTTCGCGTAAGCTTCAGCTGCGGTCCCGTTGTCGGGAACCGGAGACAGATCGACGATGGAGAGCTTCATACTCGGCCTCTGCGACTGCGAGGAATAACGGTTTGGCTAGCCGGAACCCTTGCTTGCTTTCGAAGAATTTCAGCCGCTGACCATCCGTCGACGACCAACGACAGCAGCCCCGAGTGCGACGACGGTCAGTCCAAGGTAGACGAACGTGACGCCCGACGAAACCGTCTGGTCGTACGCTCCAAGATAGTCCAACGGAATAAGTTCGTTCATCGGGCCACCGTACCACGCAACCAGATACAACATCTCGAAGACGCGAGGTCGGCCAGTCCAGATGCCAATCGCGAGTGCTGCCGCAGGGAGAAAGAGAACACCGACCGCCCACCCGAACAGCGCGTTGAACGTTCCTGTAAGCGCAAATCTGGCAGCGGCGGGGAAAGTCAGTGCAATACCGACTGTGACTGCTGCGAGGTACGACGACGCCAACAGCACATTCCGGCCACTGCTTACAAAGACGAGTTCTTGGGTTCGGTGCGTTTGGTCTCGGGTTCCGAGAGAGGACCACAGTGACAGGGGTAACAGGAGCGCGAATGGTATTATCACGGACCTGAGTGCAGTCACTGATGGAACGAACGACCCGAGTAGGGCGAGTCCGCAGGCAACGTACCACCAGCGAGGGTGCCCTCGAACGACGAGGCGGAGTTCGGAGAGAAACACCTGAGGGAACCGGATGCCGGTCTGTGAAACAGGTGGCAGTGATGAAACGTCTGTAGTCCGGTTCCGAGACTGATTGTCGGTTGTTGCCGCAAGTTGCGGTGATTCCGCCTCGTTGCTACCATTCTCGCTTTCTTCACGCTCAGGCGTAAGAGAGGGGGCTGACCACGAACTAGTCGTATCGAACCGATTGAAGGACACGTACGAGCCAACGAATAGTATCCCAGTCGTCGCGAAGATTGGCACTCTCGTGGCGAAATGCTTCACCGACCACGCGACACCCGACCAGTTGAATGGTTTTAGTTCTCCAGCGGTATTAGTGTAGAGAAACCCGACGTTCGTTCCGTCGTACGCTGGATACTGCGAGGCTATCGCTTGCGCCATGCTCTCCCTGAAAATATTGATTCCCATGAGGTCGACCGCTCCTGAATACGCTCCGAAAAGCGTCAGGAACATCGCGGCAACCACGTAGATGATGTTTCCGGCCGTTCCGCGAAGGAATCGGTTACTCTCGAAGCAAACGGCTGCGGCCGCAACTACCGTCATTGTCGGCAGTGTTACCAGAATGAATGGCGAGAACAGTGCCCAGAGGTCGAACTCGCCCGTTCCTTGGATAACAAAGGTTCCAGCAGTCAAGACGGCGAGGACCAGAGTCGTTATCGTGAGGAGCGCGAAATTACTTGCCCATTTGCCGAGGAGATAACTGCCGTCCGAGAGCGACGACGTTGCGACGAGTTCCGAAACGCCGGTGTCTCGGTCCCTGCTTACGCTCCCGCCGACAAGGACAAACCCGAATACGAACAGCATATTCGTCCCGATAGCACTCAGCATTGCACCGTACCATGCGGCTGTCGGAACGCCTGTGTACTCACCGGCGACGACGAGTGATGAGTCGACCGTGATGAGTTTCGCGAAGTACGCCAAAATGATGGGCACGACGAGCCACTTCGCGGTCCGAGAGCGCTCTCGGAAGTCCGCTCGTGCAACTGCGAGTACCGCTGTAAGCATTACCGTGCTCCTCCGCCGGTGACATAGAGGTAGGCATCTTCGAGCGTCGGCTCGACTTGCGTAGCTTCGGGCGTTGGGACGTCGTCTGCAACGGCACGAACTTGCAGGCCGTCTCGCGTTCGCGTCGTCCCGCTTACCATGTATTCCTGTTTGACTGTCGCCAATTCCGAATCCGGGACAACCCACTCCCAGACAGAATCAGCAGCTCGGGACAGTAGTTCGCTCGGCCGTTCGTGGGCGACGAGCGCTCCGTTTGAGAGCAGCGCAATGTCGTTTGCGGCTGCCTCGATATCCGAGACGATGTGCGTCGAAAGAATGACGATACGGTCCTCGGCGAGGTCTGCAAGGAGGTTTCGGAAGCGGACCCGCTCTTCCGGGTCGAGTCCGACTGTCGGTTCGTCGACGACGAGCAACCCCGGGTCGGCGAGGAGACTTTGCGCGATGCCGACACGCTGTTTCATTCCTCCCGAAAAGCCGCCTAATCGACGGTCTCGGTCGTTTTCGAGGTTCACCAGTCGCAGTAATTCTTCGATTCGGTCACTTGCATCGCTGATTCCTCGGATGCCAGCGAGATACGACAGGAACTCTTCTGCGGTCAGGTTTGGATAGACTCCGAAGTCCTGCGGTAGATAGCCGAGGTCTTCCCGAATTGCCTGTGGGTTTTCAGTCACCTCAGTTCCGTTCCAGTGGACCGTCCCCTCGGTCGGTTCTTGGTAGGTAGTAATAATCCGCATTAGGGTGGATTTCCCTGCACCATTTGGTCCGAGAAGTCCGACGACGCCGCTATCGAACGAAAGGGAGATATCTCGAAGCGCCCAGGTACTTCCGTACTCCATTCCGAGATTTTCGACAGTGAGATTCATAGACATTCGACCAATCACACTCCGCTGTGTACACGAAATGTAACCTCACCACCATATAATAGTATTGAATAATTGATTGGTGGATACACCTCCCGGCCAGACGGCCGTGAGAGAAATCTAAGACTCGTGAGTATACCGAGTTACCAGCCGTTTCATCACGGCAGATTCGGCTTTGCGGAGCAAATCGGAGGCAGTACTCTCCGCACAATCGAGCGCATGTGCTACATCGTTTAGCGTCCCTTGACGGGGGACATCGTAATAACCGATTGCAACAGCCGCTTGGAGTGCCTCGAACTGTCGTTCGGTGCAGTCTGTGGCGACAGTCTCGTGGCGGCGGTCGAACGTTCCAATCGAACGGATAGTCACGTCGATACTCGGCGGCAACCGCTCGATGAGTGTCCGTAGGTCCTCTCCTGCTCCGACGAGCGTCATCTCAAATGTTGCGTCAGCGTCGTAGATGACCGGTGGCAAGACGACGAGGTCCAGTTCAGTATATGCCTCACGCCACGTCCGGTCTTCGGTCCGAGTTTCTTGACAGATATAGACGTAAAACGAATTCTCATCAATCGGGGTTATTTCGTACCACCGAATCGAGTCTACGGATAAAATCGCGTCTTCGTACGGCTCACGGGCTGCCTCTACGTAAAATATAGTAGCGTTTGCAACTGGAGACACATCCGACCGCACGACAGCGGTCGATTGAGTGTGCACTGACTTGCAAACGTTACTATAGCTCGTACTCGATGTCCCCTCCTGTCTCGATATTTCACGACAACAGTTCCTCGTAGTGGACGACGTCGTTCTCGCGGATGAACTGCTGCATCGGATGTAACATCCAGTCCAGTTGGCGGAGTGTGGCCCGTAGATATTTCATATACGTTGTGCAAAACTGACATTGTATTTAAACTATCTAAGTGTGCCGCCGTAACGCCAAAACAGGTCTCAATGCTACCACTAACTGATGCTATTGACACTCAGCGAGGTGTTGCTTGGTATCGGGCTTGTGGCCGGTGTGGTGAATCTCGGGGGCGTCTGGGCGAGTATACTCGGTTATACGTCGTACTATCCGCTCGGCGAAAAGAACCTCCAGTTCCACGCGTTTTGGGGGCTTTCGCATACGCTGAACCTATCGCTATTGGGACTCGGTATCCTCCAGTTCGGAACCCTCGGTCTCCCGACCTGGGTGTTCTATCTTGGAATCGTGCTCGCTATCGTCGGGTTCGTCACCGTCACCATCTCGACGTTCGACCTCGGCGTGGAACAGACGCAAGGATTGGAAGGTGAATTACGGACGGATGGACTGTATCAGTACTCACGAAACCCACAGTATGTCGGCTACGTTCTCGCGACGGTCGGGTATGCCTTTATAGCCGGTTCGCCGTTTGCGATTCCACTCTGTGGATTCTACTTAGCGTGGTGGTTCAGCTTCCCGCTCGCGGAAGAGCCGTGGCTGCGAGAGCAGTACGGAGACGAGTACGAGCAATATCTGGACCGCGTTCCTCGGTTTGTCGGCCTTCGGACGCTCCGATTACTGGTGCAGTCGTCCGCGAGTCAGTGAACGCGGTGGTGACCAGTTTGCATCGAAAACAGTGAGTGAAGAGGGATTGATGCTAATCACCGGCCGACCAATCTCACGCGGTCCTCCCCAAACACCGGGACACCGTCGTGTGTCATGCCCTCCAATCGGCCCGTATTTTCGTCGCCGTCGAAGCCAGCGTCTCTAGTTGGGAAGTGGAGTACGAGATCATTTCTCCCGTCTCCTCCACACGGAACCGTGTCTTCGACGTGACCGTTATGGGCGGGACTCGCACCGCTGCCAACCTTCACATCCTCCGGGTCGCCGAAGCGGAGTGACCCCACGTCAATCCGTTCGGTCGGGTTGAATGTGCTTGTCTGCTTGACACTGACCGGGGTGACGCCCCTACTTCTGGGATTGATCGGACTCGGTTCAGAGCAGGGTTTAACATCGATTTCGGCTTTGATCGCCACGGTGAGTGTCAACGTACAGGTGTCTGATGCACCGTGTTCATCGGTGACTGTGAGTGTAACCGTCTTTTTACCGCCGGTCGTGAAGGTGTGTTTGACGACTGCACCGGTTGCGTCGGTGATACCGTCCCCGTCGAAGTCCCACTCGAAGGTAAGTACGTCACCGTCGGGGTCACTCGATCCCGTCCCGTCGAAGAAGATTGGCTCACCCGTCGCTGAAACGTTGCCCGGGAAGGATATTCCACAGTCGTTCGGGATGATTATTTCACAGTTGGCGGTTGGTGGTCGATTACAGACTACCACGTTAACCACCTCAGTGCAAGTGGATGACTTCCCGTCTTCGTCGATGACCGTCAGTACAACCGTCTTCTGTCCTGGACTTGAGAAGCTGTGTGTAACTATTTGACCGATTGCGTCGGTGATACCGTCCCCGTCGAAGTCCCACCTGTAAGTGAGTTTGGAGTCGTCACCGTCGGGGTCACTCGACCCCGATCCGTCGAAGGTTACCGTATCCGTGACGCAAGCTTTGTTGCCCGGGAAAGATGCCGTACACTGGGCATCCGGTGCCTGTAAGGTCACGCTAGCTCCACCGAGTGCTGCCGCCTGTTGGCCAACAGAGTTGCTTTGCCAAGCCAGCACATCGAGGAAGCTCGGCCAAGCGGTGAAGGTATCGTGCCAACAACAGAGGTCCAGATCTGGATCGACGATACCGATGTTGTTACCTTCCGTAGTTGGTGTGACGTCACTATAGCTGAGACCTGTATTGGTCGTGAAGCTGCCAATATCTGCGATATACGCCCAGGCGTTGTTGAAGTCGGTTTGGGAGCTGCCAAACAGTCCTCCCCCATTATCTACGAAAGACGCGACGTCTGCCGAACGGCTGACTAGGGCGTCATTTTCCGCTTGCGACATCCCGCCGGTCGTTTCGGGTGCACTGCTGACGACAGCAAGCATCGCGAACCCGCTGAAACTCTGACTCCGGATGTTGGTGCTTCCCCTGACGTACGTGACTGATTCGCCCGTATCAGTCCCGATACGGTCCCAAAACGTCGTCACCGGGCTGTTGGCGCTGCCGCCAACGACGAGAATCCCGTTGTTCCCGTTAGTCACCCTACTGAGGATATCGTTGACAATACCGACGTAAGTGCTGACCGGTCCGTGCCCACCTATGCCGCCGTCCTCAGTATCAATCCCCATAAGAATGACAGGACCTCCCGCTTGTGCACTCACAGATGGAGTGCTGAACGTAAGCAACCCGCCACCCAAACCGACTGCAGTAGCTGACTTGAGGAGTGTTCGACGATCGATACTCGCTGGTTCGCTTTCGACTGAATCGTTCTGTGTCATACCGTTATGCCTATCTTCACCCGATGTTGGACTACTGTCTCTCCACCACACTCGACTGACAATCTTGAACTATTTGGCCTCAATTGGGTGTGTGATAGTGTACAATCTAGAATACTATTGTAATATTTAAAGTATATACGAAGTTATCCGTTAATGTATTTGAATGCTTGAGTGTTGGTTCTTGGTGGTCTGCTGACCCGCACCGCCAGGTCAAAGAACAGATGAAGGGTCGATTATCCTCTCGCCGCCTGGCCGATAATTCGCTGTATCGTGGTGAGATGGGTTCTCGTGCCGTTCAAACAGATTACTCTTCGAGTTGCAGACGCAGGACTTCGACATTCAGACAGCGAACACATAACTGTGAAAGCCTAAATTAGGTAGAACTATCGTTCGCCAACTGGTGTCCACGTCCGCCCAGTCGCGCCCACGTAGTGTGCCCGCGGACGAATTACTCTATTATTTTCCAGTTGTTCGAGACAGTGCGCCATCCAGCCACCGACTCGCGACACGCCGAACGTCGCCGTGAACACGTCTTTCGGGATACCGAGGCCGTGAAGGAGCGCAGCGGTGTAAAACTCGACATTCGTCTCCAGTCGCCGGTCTGGCTTGTGCTCCGCCAAGATATCGACAGCGCACTCTTCGAGGTCTTGAACGGTCTCGAAGAACTCCGTATTCGAACTCGCCTCGTAGAAGCGCTCGGCGGCCGTCGAGAGCACCGCTGCGCGTGGGTCCCGAACGCGGTACACGCGGTGGCCGAACCCCATTAGGCGTTCGCCACGCTCCAGCGTCTCGCGGACGTACCCCTCTGGTTCCCCGGATTCGTGGACTTCTTTGAACATGTCGAGGACAGGTCCCGGAGCGCCGCCGTGGAGTGGCCCCTTGAGTGTCCCGACGGCGGCGGTGGCTGCCGATACGAGATCTGACTCCGTCGAAACCACGACTCTCGCAGTAAATGTCGAGGCGTTCACCCCGTGGTCTACAACCGTGTTGAGGTACGTTTCTAACCCACGGATGGCGGCGTCGGTCGGCTCCTCACCGCTCAGCATGTAGAGATAATTTGCGGCGTGTCCCAAATCTTCGCGCGGTGCGACCGGCTTCTTCCCCTGCCGATATCGCCAGTACGCGGCTACAATCGTCGGGAAGGCGGCGATTACTCGCTGCGCATCGTCCTGTGGGGTGCCATCTTCGGTCCCGATGGTTGCTGTCGCAGCGCCCATCCGAAGGGCATCCATCGCGGGTTTTTCTTCTTCGGCAGCACGCCGGAGCACCGCCCGTACTTCGTCGCTAATCTCCCGGCGGGCCGCGAGTTTGGCTCGGAGGTTGGCGAGTTCTCTATCGGTTGGGAGTCGGCCGTTCAAGAGGAGGAAGATACTTTCCTCGTAGGTCGCGTTTGTTGCAAGCTCTTCGATGGGGTACCCACCAATCACAAGTTCGCCACTTTCGCCATCGATGTCGCTAATTCGAGTCTCTGCAACTGTGATCCCCTCTAGTCCTTGGTTCGTGGTGTTATCGCTCATTGATTATTTTGTGTGAATTTGTGATTCGGCTGGACGCTGTCGTTAGATTATTGTGAAACCGGTGCCGGCGTTTCTGACTTCCACTCCTTCGAACCGATGTTGGTTGACCGCGCCAGCAGACGCTGACATTGCTAGCGTGGTTCCTGTACATCGTTGTCTATTGATAGATGGCCTCGAACCATATTCTTTCTGAGAACACCAATTCTCACAACTAGTTGATGACTATGCGTTGCTCACAGGGTGGACAGCATATCGGAGACCCCTCGCGACTCGTCCTATTGTGAGTGTGTTGAGGCTACTTCGGTGTATGTCACCGAGAAGTTGATTTCCCCACACTGAACACACGGTGACAATGTGACACAGTTTCTATTCCGTTTTGATTAGCATATTCGATCAGAAGTCACAAATTGTCTCATAGATACAATTTCGTATGGAAAATTTCAACCCCAAATCTGTTGACGGCACTGCTCCGAATCCCGATACGCCGCAGGCGGTGCTCTCGAATTACCTCGACGAACACGATTACGAGATTTTCCGTGCGCTCAACGAGAATGGGAGGATCTCCGACACTGAACTTGCAGAACGGGTCGGACTCTCTCGAACAGCAGTCCGCCGCCGCCGAGAGAAACTCCAGGAAAGCGATGTACTCGAAATCCTCGCAGTAATTGTGCTTCAAGAGGCAGACCTCGTAACTGCGCAAGTTCTTGTCACGTTCGACCAGCACGTGTCATCTGATGTCAGAAAAGAGTTTATTACGAAACTCATCGATGAGGGTCTCATTTACAATGCGAGTTCTTGTCTCGGTGAGTACGACCTCGTATTTAGCACTTGGCACGCGGATTTGAACTCACTCAAAGAGTACGTTTGGGACCTCTTCGATGGAGAACAGATCGTCGACGATTATACGATGATTCCACTGGTGAAGACGTGGAAAGCGTGGGATAAAGAACTGGACCGACCCTAATTCGATTTGGGTTCTATATGGGAGTAGACCTTGTTATTTAGAAATTGACCATAATATCTAGAAGTCGCCCTTGATAATGTCTGCAACGCGTTGGCGATCAAACAACTGTTCGTCTGCGGGAATCTCCGGGTACGGCCCTTCAGTGTAGGTCGGCCACTCCCCGAAAATGTCGGGATAGAGTTGCTTTGCCGCCATCTCAAGTTGAAAGAGGTTCATGAGTGGCCCCTGGTTGCGTCCGCCCTGTGTGTAGATACGGTCGTTCTGAACGGCTGAGAGTGACTTCGTCGTCGGATTACTCTTTAGACGGTCGCGTACCTTCGTCACGTGTCTATATTCGGACATCCCGGCGAGACAGAGGATGACATCCGGGTCGGCCTCGATGAGCGCCTCGAAGTCGACGGACGACTCAGTTTGTACATCCGCGAAGACATCTGCCGCGCCAAGCGGTCGGGTGTGGGCCGTCAGGAAACCCGGGCCGTTTAGCGCATACACGTACATGCTGTCTTCTGACTGTGCGAAAATGACCATCGCCGCTGTCGGACGCTGGTCTTCGGGCGGGAGGTTTCCCTCGATAGTCGAGAGCACTTGAGCATGCACATCAGCGAGTGCCTCGTATCGCGCCTCCGCTTGGAAGACTTGTGCGACTTTTTCGAAAATCTCCCAGAGTGTGTAGTACTGGTACCCCTCGGCCCAACCTGCCGGTGGTTCTTTGTTGGCGCTGCTGAGTGTGTTCCCGAACCACGGGGCGACATTCTCAGTGATTTCTTCGATATCGTCGGTACTCCACCCCTGCATGGTCGTCATGTAGGCAGGGTCGGCGAGGTGAAGGTCACTGTCGAGTTCGTAGAGTAACTCTTTGCTCGGGTTCCACGACCCGGGGAGACCGGCCCAATCGACAGAAACACCATCGAGGCGTTCGAGAAACTTGTTCCATATCTCGTCGTTGTATCCGGGGCTGTACAGCATCGACGTGACGGCGTCGCCGTGTCCGACTGCAGTCGCCATATCAGCATGATGTGGGAGGACTGTGAAGACACTCTCCGGCGGTTGCTCGAACGTAACCTCACCGGCGGGCGACATCGTCACCGAGTACGACGTCTCTTTGGCGGTTTCGGCCACTGTAACAGACCCGGATGTTGTCTCTGTTGGTGTTGAGGATTCGCCGCTCCCCGTACAGCCAGTAAGTATCCCCACACCAATGACTGTCCCACCGTACTTCACATAGTCGCGTCGTGTTATTGAATTGTCACGAATTGTCTCACGTTCCACGATATTTAGGCCGGCCTAAATTAATAAAATTGTTTCGATTATTAGGCTGGCCAAAAACTATCCCTTGTTAGTATAGTCTACCGTAACCTGGATGGCTTGTGTGTCAAATCTGGGAGAACATACGCTAGTTCGGCAGTGATATCACGAATTAGTTCCAAGACAGCATATGGATATCGACGTCACCCTTTCACAGGTCAACCCAACCACAGGAGACATCAAGGGGAACACCGACCGCATCGTCGATAGCCTTGAGAGGGCCGAACAGGACGGTTCAGACGTCGTCGTTTTTCCAGAGATGGCAATTACGGGTTACTGTATCCGGGACCTCATCGAAGACGAAACGTTCGTCGACGAAAACCGACGCGCACTCGATTACATCCGCCGGCGAACCGGTGACACGGCTGTCGTCGTAGGTGTCATCGACAGAGACGACCGTGGCGTATACAATGCCGCTGCCGTCCTCCAGAACGGCACTGTCAGGGGAATCGCCCGGAAAGTTCTGCTCCCGAACTATCGATACTTCGACGACGAGCGCTATTTCGAGGCTGGAGAAGACATCAGTCCCATCCAGATTGCAGTCAATGGGGAACAGATGGACCTCGGCGTCACCGTCTGTGAAGACATGTGGGATGAGGAATACGACCGCCAGCCTATTACGGAACTCGCGGACGCGGGCGCTGACCTACTCATCAACATCAACGCATCGCCATTCGAAGCGGGAAAGCGACAGACCCGCCACGAGATTATCCAGCGACACATCGAGCAGACGGGACTCCCACTCATCTACGTGAATACGGTTGGCGTCGCTGATGTGGAGAAGAACATCCTCGTCTTCGACGGCGATAGTCTGGCCTATGCCGCAGACGGCACACTCCTTGCGAAAGCGGCCCAGTTCACCGAAGACAGCGTCCACGTCACGGTGAGTCAAGACGACGCCGTGCTCTCCCAGTCCCGCTCTCAGTCCCAGTCCCGCTCTCAGTCCCAGTCCCGCTCTCAGTCTGACTCCCATTCCCAATACACGCCGACGACTATCTCGACGGAGCGCCGGGAAAAAGAACTGTACGATGCACTCGTTATGGGTGTTCGTGATTATGCTCGCAAAACCGGCTTCGAGAAAATCCTCGAACCAATCTCTGGTGGCATCGATTCGTCACTCGGATTGGCAGTCTGTGTCGACGCACTCGGGCCGGAGAATGTAATTGCGTTCAACCTCCCCTCGGCGGTCAACACAGAGACCACGAAGAGCATTGCCAAGGTACTCGCGGCTAATTTTGGTGTCGAATACCGAACCATTCCGGTTCAGTCCATTTACGACGAGATTCTGGACACCTACGAGAAGCACTACGACGATATCGACTCCGAAACGGCAAAAGAGAACGTGTATGCACGCGTTCGTGGGCTACTCATGATGTTGGTAGCGAACGACTCGCCAGCAGATGAGTCCGCGATGTTGGTTTCGAACGGCAACGAGACTGAGATGGCTCTCGGGTACGTAACCCTGTACGGCGACATGGATGGTGGCCTCGATATCTTGGGCGACCTCTCGAAGATGGAAGTCTACGACGTCGCTCGATACGTCAACGAGCGGCACGGAGAAGAGCTGATTCCAGCGGAGACGTTCGAAATCGAGCCATCGGCCGAACTCGCAGCGGACCAGGTCGACCCGTTCGATTACTCGACGGTCGCACCACTCGTCGACGACTTGCTCGAAAACCGTATGGACCCTGCTGAACTCGTCGCGCAGTTCGAAACCGAGGAACTCGACTCCGAACGATATCGCGACCGCCAGGGCCGTTCCGTCTACGACCGATACACCATAGAAGCGTTCGAAGAGACCGTTTACGACACCTACAACCGACTCACGCGCTCGACGTTCAAACGCGTCCAGGCACCACCGATTATCGCTGTCAGCTCCCGAGCGTTCGGCACCGACTTTCGCGAACCGATTATCAACAAGTGGGACGGAAGACCGCTCGATTGGGATGAAGTTGGTTGATATCTTTCCCGGACTGATGCGCGAGGTGTCGGCTGAGTAGACACAGTGCTATCGACGGCGCAGCGGAGTTTGCGGTTGTGAATCCACGACGGAGTACGATTTTCGACACGGGTCGGATCCCGTTGGTGATGTCACTGCCTACAAGTACTGACAATACGTATTTATCTTACAAAAGTGTCACACCGTGTTTCCAAAACACGGCAAACGGTCTTACCATTTTGTAGCAGTCCGATTCCACCATCAATTGTTATGGTTCCAACAAATAGGCGAACGTTGCTGCGCGGACTAGCAGTAACAGGTCTCGGTGGACTCGTCGGCTATACCGGTTCGACGGCCGCGAGTGACTCCGATTCAGATGCCAAGGGAACGCCCTCCAACGAAACCGCAGAGCAGATGACCGAAAATCAAAACGAGTCGTTGGACGCTTGGCGTCGTTCCGCGAACGACTCGTACGCGGTTCGACTCCGAGACTACCGGTTCGATGACCCTCCGACGGTGTACCTCGGTACTTGGGGTACGAACTCGTTTTCGCCAGCCGCGGTGAAGGTTCTGCCCGGTACCACGGTCACATGGAAGTGGACCGACGAAGAGACGGCGTACAACGTCGTCGCTACGGACGGAACGTTCGACAGTGGGAAACCGGTTGCAAACAAGGGCTCGACGTTCCAGTACACCTTTGAGGAGGAAGGAAACTATCGATACGTCTCCGAACCCCACGCCGAGATTGGGATGAAAGGCCTCGTTGTCGTCGAGTCCATTGCACGAAGCGAGTACCCGAAAGTCGACAAATGGTTAGCCGATACCAGTAACTACGACGGGTCGGTGCTCGACCGGACGACTTCGAGTTCGGTTGACGTCACCGTCGGTGCGAGAGGGAACGCTTCGGACCTCGCATTCGACCCGGCCGCCATTAAAATCTCGCCGGGAACGACTATCAACTGGATTTGGAGTGGGAAGGGTGGAATGCACAGTATCCGCTTCAAAGAGGAGGACTTCGGCACGGACGCCCCAAAGTCCGACCCCGGCAAACACTTCGAACACACGTTTACCGAAACCGGCATCTACCGGTATGAGTGTGGCCCGCACACGGCGCTCGGTGGACGCGGTGCTATCATCGTAGAGTAAGCTCGGCTGTGTTGTTATTTTTAGAACCCCGATAAATAGAGCGATCAGGTTTATCACTTCTTTCTGAATTCGTAATACCCTCCAATTAGAAGTGTCACATCGGCGGGAATCAGATTATTCTTTGACACCGAGAAACAGGAATGTTGTTCTGGACCCGTCTTAGAACCATCCAGTGCAGTCGGTTCTGCGGGGGAATCGGTACGCTCGAACCAAAGCACCACCGACTAGAAGTGCACTTGTGTTGCTCCGTGGGAGCGACTGTAGTACAACCGAATTGAAGTTGCACCCAAACCTCCAGCAAACCTGCTCATTGGTGTTATCTAGCCAACATCTTTATTGTGGTTTGTGATTATTAACTGACATGGTAGATGATAACCATGACCGTGTGAATCGTAGAGAAGTCCTCTCTGCAGTTGGAGGTCTCAGCATTGGGGCGATGCCTGGGATGTTTAACAACAACCTCGGTAAGGTTAGAGAGGAAGTTACACGATTCAATACCGTCGAAGGTATTGAACAATCGTTCGAAATCGTTGGAAATGACCTCTTAACGAAGATGAGACAGTCAGAGCTTGTCCATAGTGAGGTTGTTCCTTCGATTAGTGATTTCACTCTTATGAGTGCTGAAGAGTACTTCCAAGCCGAAGAAGGAACCTACGTCGAATCAATAGCCAAGGATAATCAGTTTACTACCCGGATAGAATATTCGAAAAATCTCCCCGAGGGTGAGGTGGTGATCAAATTATTCCCTCAGCTGGCGGAGGCTCAAGGAATTGTGGTGAATCCCACCGAAGTCTCTATCTTCAAGAGTCAGAGTGGAGGCACTTCCGAGAATAACTATAATCTCGAACTTGAACCACAGGCTTGTACTGGAAGTAACTGCTTACAGACGGAGCTCTGTAGATATACCTACACGAGGCATGAACAGACAGAACTGTTCTGTTGCTATCAAGACGGTGAAATAGTTGATTGCTGTTGGGGAAGTGTCAGGTACCATGGCTGTGGTGTCCCCGATTGCGACACGCCTAACTGTGGTGATTATTGCCATGGAACTTGTGGGTGATATGATATAAACAGCGGCCTGTCTAGTTAACAGCCTCCGCTGGCGGTCCATGTTCGACGCCGAAATTGTAGATTGACTGCTACTTCTTCGGGTAGGTCGGGTTGATTATCGAAGTTTCAAGTCTAAAACCCGACCTTTAGGGTGGGGGGATGTCAATTCGGCCGTAGTTGGGGGTAATTAGTCAATCTGTAGAACGTGCGTCTCTGGGGATTTCTCTGGCACCGCTCTCGAACCCGAGTTTTGCCACCCCTTGGGACATAGGCGGAGCACGTCGGATCTATTCCTGTCCGATATCGGATTTTCGGACCACCTCGAGTTGGTTCTCGATTAACTCGTAATATGTCCCACGAGAGTACCACTATCTGCCCTATCGTGCAGTTTCGGTAGCGAAGTGGGTAATCAAACGACACTCTGTACGGTGTCGAAGTCTACTCGCAGCAGACTTGTGGATGTTTAGTGTCTCTGCGAGTTCGGTGAGCGTACACGTTTTGGGGTCGTCGTAGAATCCTTGCTCGATGGCTGTCTCGATGAATTGCTGCTGTCGGTTCGTGAGTATTGTGGCAGTCTCGTGGGACTGGGACAAAGAGATTACCTGATACGGAACTTCCGCTGCCGTCAGTTCCTCCAAATAGTTAGCTAGGCTGTCGTGACCGGCGGCAACGTGTACGGAAAACCATCCGTTTTGGAGAAGTGTCGGATAGATCGAGATGCAGCCGGATTCGTAGAGCGGATCGTAGACCTTCGAACGCCGAGTGAGGAACTGGAGAAGTACGACCTGCGAGTCCGCATGAAGGACTTCCACGTTAGCTACCTCGGGTGTCGTTTCGAATTCCTGGATGATATCGCCACCGTCGGGTGTTTGGACTTCGAGCGTGACCAGCGCGCCTTCATCACGGAGTTGCGTCGCCAGAAGTCGGAACTCATCGGTCGGAAACCCCGTTGAGAGTTCCGCGAGCCACCCTCCAACCTCCTCCCCGTTCAGCTTGATTTTCAGGTGCGGCATTGACAGCATCTATTCTCCAACTATATTTAAAAGCAGCAACATGTATCCAATCAATCCTACGCTAACCGAGGCTCTCTATCTCTACTGTGGTCGAAATGAAACAACACTCAACGACCGATTCCCGTATTCGGGGAGGAACGGCTCAATGACGACCGGTTCGCTTACGCCGCAGGAACGGGAGAACGAGCGCATCGCACGTCGCATTCCGGAAGATGTCTTCGGTGACGGCAACCTCGACTTGCTCGACGACCTGTACGCGCCGAACGCCGTCGATTACAATCCGTTCGGGTCTCAGGAGGGATTAGAAGCGATTCGAGAATCCTACGAGTCGTTCCTTTCAGCGTTCCCCGACGTCACGCAAACGGTTGAGCACAGTGTCGTTCACGGCGACATGGTCGTTCTCCATATCACAAGCCGAGGGACGCACGAGGGAATCCTCTGGGGCATCGAACCAACAGGAAAGGAGATGGAGGTTCAACAGATGGCGTTCGTCCGCATCGAAGACGGGTTGATTGCCGAGCGATGGTTCCTCTCGGATAACCTGATGCTGCTTCAGCAACTCGGTGTTATCGACTTCCCTCCCGAATAGCGATTTCGCCCGGATGCCCCTACACAGGGGCATTGAGGGAGATGAGGGTTCGTGTGGGCCGTCTTACCAATGCAGATATGGTTGGGGTCAAACTCCGTGGTAACTGACTTCAGGACTACTGTAGAAGGCAGGCATGTAGCCAAATAATCGGTTGAACTGGTGTTCCTTGCACCACATCAGTCTCGTACGAAAACATCGTCAGAGGATGATGGGGATGCCAATTCAGAAGCAGTCAACAATCATCCGAAAATAAGGAACACGGGACAGTGCCGTCGCTCAGGAGTCAGCGGACACAGAGCGGTTCAGCGTTAGTCTGGCGGGTCGAGACCGTAGTATTTCTTCGCAACGGTCAGGAACTGGTTCGCGTCCACACGCGGCGCGTACGTCGAGTTTTCGCCCTCGATTGCGAGATTCACCAGCAAGTCCACGAGTCGCCAGACGTTGTACAGCACACACGCGAACACGAAATTGAAGAACCGATACGTATGGCGCTTACTCGTCGTGCGGACGCGGAACGTCTTGATTTGCTTGTATCCGTTCTCGATGCCCCAACGGTGGCGGTAGCGGCGAACCATCCGCTCAACTATATGGATGCGTTCGATCTCGCTATCCTCGTCATTCAACGTCACGCTGGGGTGGTTTGTCTCGAACAGCGCGTACGCCTGCGCATCCTCCTTACTCCCCACGGGCGGCTCACTTGCCTCCTCTTCTCGGAGTTCCTTCGTGAGGGTACTGAACCCGTGCTGGGCGTCATCCTCACCCAGTTCCATACCGAAGTCAGCGAGTTCGTTACGCATTTGCTCGCGGATGTCCGCTCTCTCCTCCGTTTCACGGCCCTTATCTTCGTCTTCCGTCTCGGGGTCGTCGCTCGTACTCGACGGGAGGTACATCCGCTTGCGAGTCGGGCCGCCTGAGACCGTTTCCTCTTCGATGTGAACTGTCTTCTCGGCACGACGGAGCCGGGTACAGGTTGCCTTCCCTGATTGATGTTTCCGTGCGCCGTTCAGATAGTAGACACCATGCTTGTCGCAGGCGTTCTTCACACCATCATTATCGAACTCTCTGTCCATCATCACGAGTTCGATGTCGTCCACGAGGTTGAGCGCGTTCTCCAGTAGGCTGTCCACGATGTCGGCTCGCTTCATCCCACGTTTGACTGGAATCGCGTCTAGCACGAGCGGGATGTCATAGCCGACAATTTGGATGGTGGCCCACTGATAATACACTTCACCATCTTTGTAGCCGAGAATCCAATCTTCCGTGATGTTGTTGCCCCCGTCGCGCTCGATTTTGCCCGCCCACGGGTTGCCCTTCGTGATGTCGATTGCGGCCACGAGTTTGCCGACGAGTTCGGCGTTGTGCCGAGCGCGGGCGATGAGCATCCGGGTGGTCTCGTGGAGCATCGAGCGCGTCTCCTCAACGGTGAGTTTCCCAATCTGATAGCGGTGGTTCGACGCACTCGGGGTGCGGTCGCGCTGGGTGTCGATATAGAAGGAGTGCTGGCCGCTCTGAGCGTACATGTTCTCGCGCATCCCCACGAACGGTTTGGCCTGTTGCCAGACCTCCTTGGTCTTCTCCGCGACGAGTCGCTGTTCGCTCCGCTTTGAGGAGATGTCGCGTTCCTCGGGCCGAAACACGGGGTCGGGGGCGGGAATGCCTTGTTCGCGGGCAAAGTCAAGGGCTTCCTCGGTGGCCGTCCGCACAAATTCGCGCTGCACGTCGGTGAACTCCTTGTTCCACATCTCCCAGAGCCGCGACTGACTCGGCGCTCCGCTCGTGTCGCGGTTGTGCGCGACGGGAAAGCCAAAGTCACGGCAGATGTTGGGGAATGAGTGGAGGAAGTAGCGGAGGAACCCTTCGCGGCAGTCCCACGCGAGCCGGAGCTATGAGCCTTCACCCACGCGTAAAACGACGTAGTATTCCGATGCCAGTCCACACGGGCATCACCGTAGGTTTCGTCGCGGAAGAAGGCATTTCGTAGGACTTCGACGAAATTGGGCTTCTCGGCGTAGTGGGTGAGGAAGTGGATACTCCCGTTGTAGGTCTCGTCGTTGACGGTGAACGTGAAGTCCCTGTCGTGGTCGAACGGTGATTCAGTAGGTTGAATAACCGACACTACTGGGTAGCACGAGAAATGGATTATATATAATCTTGGAGGTTTTCGAGGTGGAAGGCCCCTGTGGGTGCGTCTATTGCTGAACCAGAGAATTGTCGGGGTATCCTGCCCGTCGCCGCGCATCCTGCCGCTCGCTCTCTGTCAGGCGGTACTGTTCCAACTCTTCTTCGAGCGGGCCGAGTGCCCTACGACGTTCTTGATGTGCTTCGAGGAAGTTCGCAATATTCTCTGCCGCCATCTCTTTGAGTTCACCACTCAGGAGCGACCCTTGTTGATACTCGCGTGCAAGCCGTTCCACCTGCTCATCACTTTCTTCAAAGAAGTAGTACAAGAACTGATACGAGACATCCACCTCGGGATTCCCTCCCTGTTCTCGATGTTCTTTGAGACTAGTCTGTCCACCAGAGTAAGCGTGAGTACGGATTTTGTCGAAGACCGTCTCCCGGTCATCTGAAAGGAGGATGCTCGGTGCGTCGTCGGACGAACTCATCTTCCCCGGCCCTTCGAGGCTCGGGAGGAACTTTGAGAGCAAGGCACCGGGCTTGGCCACGTCATACCGTTGCTTGGCCGCGATGTCACGGCAGACTCGAACGTGGGGGTCTTGGTCAACTGCAATCGGGACGAGCGTCGGATGGCGACCCTCCACAAGTTGTGGTAAGAGGAGGTGTGTGGCTTGGACAGCAGGGTAGAACGAGAGACCGATATTCTCGGGCTCTCCATATGTTGCGTCCACGGTCGATTGCGTCACTTCCTTGGCAAACGCAGTTGCTAAAGGATACACCACGTCAGCGTCAGCCGTGTCTACGATGATTCGGGTTCGCTCGGGGTCGAACCCAACCGCGAGAAGGTCAAGGAGGTTCTCGCGGGTGTAGTCGCTAATCTCGCCCAGCGATTTGTCTTTTAGGAAGTATTTCTCGTCGTCGGAGAAGGGGATGTAGACGAGAGTTCCCGTCTGGTCTTGCAGATACTTAGCGAAGTAGAACGGGAAGATGTGACCGATGTGCATCGGCCCTGAGGGGCCCCGTCCCGTCACGATGGAGTGTGGTTTACCTTCGTTGGCGGCATCAAGGAATGGGTCTACATCTCGCTCTGCATAGAACACGTCACGGCGCACGAGCGGATGGCCGGGGTCGGGAAACTTCGCCTTCTGTTCGGCAGTGAGGGCATCAGCCCCGAACTTGTCGAGGAGTCGGTCGTAGTCGATGTCGCCTTCGACGGCGTATGGCGTTACGGTGAAGTCGTCTTCTGCTGGCATATGTGTTTGATGGTTGTAGTTACTTTGGAGGCGATGCGATTGAGAAAGCGAGTGAGCATCGCGGTCGAATCTGCCGGGTTAAGCCCGTCCGACCCTAAACCGCGATACTGTCCACTTCCCGAAACGCGTGCCAACGCCAGCAATTGGCGTGGGAAGTGGACACCATATTGACATCGACGAGATTGCTCCCCTTATAGGTTCTGTTCCTCTACTTGTCTCGCAATCAGCAAACCAGTCCAACCGATTATTCTTGACGTGCCTGTCTTCTGACCACTGGAATAGATATAGCAATATTCAGTTTACCATCGTCTGCTCGGCTCCCACCTCAACCCCATCTGCCTCCGATTCGAACACTGCAGCTAACTTCTCTCGCATCGCCTGCCGGCGGAACGACCGGCGGCGCTCCTCTGAAAGGTAGTTCGACATGACGACGCTGGCGCTTTTCGACCCTTGGTCGGCGGCGACACCCTCCAACTGCGCCAGCATGTCGTCGACTGCTTCCTGATACGCCGTGTACCAGAACCGGCGGCAGAGCTTCGCTGTGGGTACTTTCCCGTCGACGGTCACGCCCGCCTCGCTAGCGAGGCGTTTGAACCGGCGGTTGACCGTTTCGCGGGCGATGTGTCCCGTCGAGGAACGCGACGAGGGAAAGAGCGCGCCGTTCCAGTCGTCGTCGGAGAGGTCGTCGGTTCGCGCCGCCACGGCATCGACACCGTAGAGCAGCGCGACCGTTCCGGGGCCGTTCTTTCGCTCCTCGAACGCGATGTGCGGGTCGTCACCGGTGAGGACGAGTTGCGAGGCGTCGAGCGATGCGAGTTCGTTCGGGCGGAGTCCCCACCCGGCGAGACCGAGGACGAGCAGGCGTTCTTCGAGGTCGTCGGCAACGCCGTACACCCTGCCGACCTGCTCGGCCGTCATGGTTCGGTTGTCCGGTTGCCCCTGCTCCCAGCGGAACTGCTTGGCGGCGTTCTCGACGGGGTTGTACCGCGCCCGACGGAAGTCGACAAGGTACTCGTAGAAGGCGCGGACCGTCTGGAGATATTTGAGTTTCGTCCCGTCGGTTGCGAGTTCGTCGTCGAACTCGTCGAGGACGTTGAGACAGCGGTCGATCTCGTCAGGTTCGGCGTCCCTGTCGTCCAGTCGAGAAAGCAGGTCGGCGGTCCCGTGGAGGTCGCGATAGGTGCGGGCGAACCGTGCGAGGTGGGTTCGACGGGTCGGAAGCGTCGAGTCGGCGAGTCCGCGCCGCGATTCGAGCATGTCGAGGTAGGATTCGAACGCTTCGACGGTGGCCTCGGCGTCGATGCCCCACTCGTAGCCCGCATCGGATTCGTCCTCACCGAGACCGACGACGTCGACGAAGAAGTCTCGCGGTGTGAGGTCGTGTTTCTCGCGCAGTGCGTAGGCGATACCCGACCAACCGTGGTCGGTGAGCCACTCGTAGGTGGGCACGTCGCGTGTCGGGTCCATTCCCTCGCGGTCCATCGCTGGCGCGACGGTATCCCAGTAGAACGCTTCCAGTTCGTCGAGTGACTTCCGAGACCAGTTCACCGTGGCTCACCTCGCCCGCTGGCTTCGCCGTGTCGCGTTCCGAGCACCATCGTTCTGGTTTCAGAGCATGTCGGAGAGGGATTAACGTTTTCTCTCGCCGCGTTCGGCCTGAAACATCATTCCCCTGAATATGAAGTGTTAGTTCACGTGAGTATGGTGGCCTGTGAATATATCTGGTTGACGCATCAATAGTATACGTACAACATGACCGATGGCAACGACGGTACTCCGGCGGGTAAAGCGATGCCCGAAGCCGATGCGCTCGTCTCGTCAGACCCATCCGTGGACGTTGGAGCCGCGGCTGACGAGGTGACTATCCTCGAAAGCGGGACCGAGTTAGAGCGAACAATCGGACTCCGCGGGGGCCTCGCTATCGGTATCGGGACGATGGTTGGTGCCGGAATCTTCGTCTTCCCCGGTCTCGCGGCGGGTGAAGCCGGTCCCGCAGCGGCCGTGTCCTTCGCAATCGGCGCTGTTATCGCCCTGCTCGTTGCGTTACCGACTTCCGAGTTGGCCACGGCGATGCCCAAAAGCGGGGGTGCGTACTACTTCGTCTCCCGTGGGATGGGGTCCACCTTCGGTGCTGTGGTTGGCATCGGACTCTGGTTGGGTCTCGTCTTCGCCTCGGCGTTTTATCTCGTCGGGTTCGCACAGTACGCGATTGCGGTGCTCGAAGAGATCGGTGTACCGGCGCTTCTCGTCGGTAATGTCTCGCTTGTGGCTGTGTTAGGTGTCGGGTTTGGTCTCGTATTGACCACACTCAGTATATTCGGGACCGAGAATACGACGAAACTACAGAACAGTATCGTGAGTCTCCTGTTGGGGATTCTCCTCGTCTTCCTCGTCTACGGGTCTCTCGACACGCTCGGCCTTTTTGGTCGCCAAACTGTCCCTGAGCAGTTCGTTCCCTACGGGACATTTAGTATCTTTACGACGGCGGCGCTGGTCTTCACCTCGTACCTCGGTTTCGCACAGGTAGCGACCGTCGCAGGCGAGATAACGAAACCGAGTCGAAATCTCCCGCTCGCGATGATTGGTTCCGTGCTCGTTGTGGGTGTTCTGTATGTCGTAACCATCTTGGTTTCGACGGGTGCGTTCGGCAGTGAGCAACTTGCCACCTTCGGGGAAACGGCAATCGTCGAGGTTGCCAGAGAATATCTCGGGTTCCCCGGTGCGGTCGCCATCCTCATCGCCGGACTCTTTGCGACGGTTTCGAGCGCCAACGCCTCTATCTTGAGTTCGTCTCGCGCGTTGTACGCACTGAGTCGTGACGCGCTGGTTCCGCCGCAGCTCGCGCGAATCAACCTTCGGTATGGGACGCCTCACCTCGCCCTTACGCTCGTCGGTGGCCCGACTGTCGTCCTCGTCGCCGTCGGCGAGACGGAAGTGCTCGCGGAGGTTGCGTCGTTTCTGCACCTCATCACGTACGGATTCATGTGTCTGGCGCTCATCGTGATTCGCCGGTCGAATCCCGACTGGTACGACCCGTCGTTCCGCGTTCCCGGATACCCGCTGGTGCCAATCCTCGGGGCTATTGCGAGTTTCGGCCTCGTTGCGTTCATGCAGCCTCTTTCGCAGATAGTTGGGGCAGTCGTCGCTCTCTCCGCCTTGGCGTGGTACTTCGCCTACGCACGCGATGTCCGTTTGAAGGGGGTGAGCGACGATGCGTGATGCTGGTAACGTTCGCGTGCTCGTTCCCGTCGCCGTGCTGGAGGGGCAGGTGATTCCGGACCAGGTGATACGCTTACTTTCGAGTGCGACAGTCGTTCTCTTGGCGTACCACGAAATTCCCGAACAGACGGCACCAGAGCAAGCGCGCGAACAGTTCGAACCCAAGGCTCGGACCGAACTCGAAGACCTCGTAGAGGCATTCGAAACCGAGGGAACTGCAGTCGAGACACATCTCGTGTTCACCCACGACTCCGGCCAGACAATCGAGCGGACCGCCACAGAAGCCGACTGTGACGCGGTGTTACTTTCGAACCCAGCCCCCACTCTTGACCGAATCATCGTCCCGGTCAAAGAACACATCAATATCGACACGATTAGCAAGGTCGTCGCGGGTCTCGGTCGGGGTCGGGATGTCGATATTACGCTGTTCCACGCCGTCGCTAACGACGAGGCCGTCCCGGACGGTGAAGCACTCCTCGACGAGGTCGTAAACGAACTTACCACCCTCGGTCTCGACCGTGACAAACTATCTCGCTCTGTTGTCGTCGCACAGAAGCCGCTTCAGGCACTTATCTCGGGTGCTGAAGACCACGACGTCGTCGTGATGGGTGAGGAGGAACCGACGATTCGTGGCCAGTTATTCGGTGAGACGTCCGAGCGCGTCGCAGAGCAAACTGTCGGTCCAGTGATTGTCGTTCGGCGACCGCTCGAACCTGACGAGACGGACGAGGTTGATGAGGCGGACGAGGCGGGCGAGATTGATGAGGCGGACGAGACGGACGAGATTGATGAGGCGGACGAGACGGACGAGATTGATGAGGCGGACAACACGGGATGAGATGGTTTTCATCAGCCAACTCTCTCAATGGTAATTCAAAATTCAGCAATACTACTCCCGGAGCTACCCATTGATCTATAACTGAGCCTGTCTGAAAATTTCTAAAATTTTTACAATTTTAGAAATTTTGAACATTTTATTGGCTAGTTTATAAAAGGTTCCCACTGGATGCTAAAAATCAGTCCCGTCCTCGTCCCGTTTGGATTCACACTAGTTGGACATCTAATACAAATCCGTTTTCGGTATTGCTAGTTTTTGGATTACTGCTCGCAGTCACACCCTCCGCGTTCAACGAGTTCGTCGAATCCATACTGGCTCCCACAGTCGGCACAGAACACTTGCACGTCGACGAGCACTTCGGGTGAGCCGACGACTAAGTCCCCGCGATTCGCCGTGGAGTCCAGTGCACTTTCGGTGACTGCAGCGAGACGGCCACGGAGTCGCTGGACTCGTTCTGTCGGGTCACTCCGCTTTCGTTCTTTGGAGGCTCCCCGGTACGAAGTCAGATAGGTGTGAATCGCCTGATGCGAGACGAAGTCCTGTTGCAGACTATCTACATCGATACCGGCTCGTTCGAGCCGTCCACGCGCCCGCGTTCGTTCGGCACCCGTTGCGGCATCTTCAGTCAGGGCGTCGTACAACGTCTCCACTTCGCCGTTGAGGAGGTCCAACCCGGCGTCTATCGCTGCAACCTTGAGCAGTTCGTTGTTGAACACGTCTGCGAGCGTTCGAAGACTGTCGGAATCCTCGTCAGCCGTCCATCGTTCTTCAAGCTCTTCACCGAGTCCGTCTAACCCGTACGATTCGATGAGGCGGCCGACCTTCGAGTTAGTTGGATTCGGTCGATTATCAGGCATATGTGAGTAGAAAGAGAACCGCATCCATAATGGTTTCCATTACATCAATACGGGTGTAATCGAATCCGAACCATTATCTGAATCGGATTATTGTATCACGCTATGACTGTCACGAGTCGCGCTACCGGCGTTACCGTCGAAGCGCGAAACATTGGCGGAATCGAAGACACGAGTGTCGAATTCGAACCCGGCATCACGATTCTCGTGGGCCGAAATGCCACTAACCGTACTTCGTTCTTACAGGCGTTGATGGCCGCACTCGGGAGCGATACAGCATCGCTGAAGGCGGATGCTGACGAGGGCGAAGTCAGCCTGACATTCGGCGATGAGACGTACACTCGCGTCCTCAAACGACAGGGCTCGAACGTCGTTACGAGCGGTAACCCGTATCTTTCTGACCCGGAACTTGCCGACCTCTTTGCATTCCTTCTGGAGTCGAACGAGGCACGTCGTGCGGTCGAGCGAGGGGACGACCTGCGTGAACTCATCATGCGTCCCGTCGACACCACCGCTATCGAAGCGAAGATTACGCAGTTGGAGGCTGAACGCCGAAAAATCGACAGCAAACTGCGTGAGAGCGATAACATCGACCAGACCATCGCGAATCTGGAGCAGCGAGAGGCCGAACTCGACAATAAGATAGAACAGGCCCACGAGCGACTCGAAGAACTCGAAGCAGAAATCGAGACCGCAGAGCGGTCCGATGATGGCGACGACGAACTTCTTGACCAACTTAACGAACTCCGTTCGACGCTCGAAAACGTTCGTTTCCGACTCGAAACGGAGCGACAGAGTCTCGAAGCACTTCGAGACGACGAAGCAGATATTCGTGAAGCGCTCGACGAACTGCCCGACGAGACGACCGACTCTCCGGAAGAACTCGAATCTCGATTGGAGTCGCGTCGCGAGCGCGTCCGCGAACTCGAATCGCAGATGAACGAGATTCAAAACATCGTCCGCGCGAACGAGTCGATGCTCTCCGGCAGCAACACGGGTGTGGCGAGTGCGCTGCGAGACGACGAAAACGGAAACGTCACCGACCAACTCCTCGGTGACGACCAAATCGTCTGTTGGACCTGTGGCTCCGAGGTCTCACAGGAGACAATCGAAGCAACCGTCGAGCATCTTCAGGACTACCGCGCAACGCTTGCGGCGGAACGCCGGTCGGCCCGCGAGGAGATTGACGAACTCTCGTCACGAGTCGATTCCATCGAAGAGCGCCGAAACCGACGCCGAGAGCTGTCTTCCCGACTCGAACAGACAATCGCCGAACGGAAAGAGACGGCCGACCGTATCGAGGACCTCGAATCCCGGCAAGAGGAACTGCGCGAGGAGGTTGCCGCCGTCGAGGAGGAAGCCGAGGATGTCGACGACGAAACCGACGAACTGGTCGAACTTCACTCGAAAGCGAACCGCGCGGAGCTCGAATGTGACCGCCTCGAATCCGAGCGCCAGCGCGTTCGCGACCGCCTAAACGAGGCGCAGACACGGAAGGAGGAACTCGCCGAGTTCGAAGCCCGCCGTGCGGAAATCGACGACGAAATTCGAGAACTCCGGGGTCGAATTGACCGAATCGAAGCGGAGGCGGTCGACGCGTTCAACGACCACATGGAGCGCGTTCTCGACATTCTTCAATACGAGAACATCGAACGGGTGTGGATCGAGCGGATTCACCAAGAACAGACCGGCCGTGGCGCGTCCCGCGATAACCGCGAGTTCAACCTCCACATCGTCAGACAGACCGAGTCCGGGTCCGTCTACGAGGATACGGTTGACCACCTGAGTGAGAGTGAGCGCGAGGTCATCGGACTGGTGTTCGGTCTCGCCGGGTACCTCGTCCACGACGTGGCCGAACAACTCCCGTTCATGCTGCTCGACTCGCTGGAGGCAATCGACTCCGAGCGAATCGCCTCCCTCGTCGAGTACGTCCACGAACACGCCGAGTACGTTGTCGTGGCGCTGCTGCCCGAAGACGCTTCCGCACTCGACGACGCTCACGAACGAATCACCGAAATCTAACCGAGAGACGGAATCTCTCGGGATCTATTGTCCCCGTCTGTAATCGAATTCATTGGAAGTCGATGATCGTTACAGATGTATCGGTGTAATATAACTATCATACACCTGTGGTATATACCGTTCCGTCAATAGGGAGATACTCGTATTTCCCATTTGTAGACACCTATCAAATCGGTTTATATTCGCATTGGTCGGTAATGAGTTGGTATGTGCTGTCATATCTGGGGAGTCGGCATCCGTGCGTTGCACTTTGCATATATGGCAACAAATATCAAAAATATTATTACAGCGGTCTGCTGATGTGTCTATTCCTCTCAATATTATGTAGTCCTCGTGCTGGACGTAGCTTAATACTTTATTTTAGTAGCTACTATCAATAGTATAATTTGGTTGTTACTGTCTATCTATCCAATCCTTATGTGGCTGCGCAGTGAATATCTCTATATGGAACTCGACATCGGCCGGACTGGCGTTGCGATTCTCCTCGTGTTGTTCCTCATTTTAGGCGTCGAAGACGTGTACGTCTGGACTGTCTCGGGTGTTGTCCCCGGTATCGAATTCTTCGTGGCTCTCGTATTCGTTCTTGTCATCGCGTTCATTGCGATTCGAGAGGCACGAGAACACCCTCCGGCCCGGTAACTCTCCTTGCGGTCACTCTCTACTTTTCTTCCCTATGTTGCGTCGTTATCGTTCGTCTCCCTCTCTGTCCGACAGTCCAGTATTGCCCCACAGCACGCCGACCGGTACGCTGACGACTCCCGAACCAGTTTGCAGTCGCGGTACCGATAGGCAACGTCGGTACCGCAGTCACCACAGCTGAGCACATACTTTGGGTCGGTAAATCGACGAACGCGAATCGGTGCGTCGACTGACTCGGCACGTCGCCTGAATGACGGTCCATGGTCAGTTGCGCCAAACGTCTGGAACTGCTCGACGTGGACAAGTTCGTGTCGGAGCGTTGCGGCCCACTCGTCTCGGTCGAAGGACTCGAACGCCCGCCACGAAAGAGACATGGTACACGCTGGCGGTGTTGTGGTAGCACCTCCGATAGAACGAGTTGTCCAATCTATCGGCTTACCGACGGTTGTGCCATCAACGTTCGGTGTCTTTACTGCTGCTGCTCTCCGTTTTGCCCGGGTTGATACTTCCCACTGGACGAGGGTTACGTCGACGCTGAAATCGTACCTATCCACCGCACGAGTGCAGTACGCACGCGACCAGCGAACCAACTCGTCGTGCGACCCAATGACGTTGTACCCATCTGTGGACCCGCTGTCGTCGTGTGCCACGTTTCGACCCGTAGTTCGGAGTCTGGTATCATGGATGTTTTGTTCATCGTCGTGTTTCTGCTGTCTGGCGGCTGCCATATTGACCACGAGTGTTGTTGTTAGTCCAGGGGCTGCACTCACGACTAACTACGCCATAGCCCCTGCTGTTATCTCCTGTTTACTCTAAGCTGTGGAAGTACCTCTGAGCGAGGTCAAACCACTGCTTTTGATGGCTCACAATACCTGTTTTCGGCGGTATACCTGGTGTAAATGCATTCTGGCGTTCCTCGTGATAACGGATATTAAATGGCTGGTTCTACTGCTTCAGCCAATACTTACTTGCCCGATAATAAGGTATGTTGGAGTCGGTACGCTGGTATGAGCAGCGTTGCTACCCTTCGTGTCCCTGCGTCCGTGTTCGTTCTTGAAGAAGTACTCTCTCGGACCTCGGCCCTTGAAGTTTGGCCGCTCCGGTCTATTCAGGTTGACCGTGGTACCATGGCACCGTTGTTGTGGTTTCACGGTGCTGACCCCACCTCTGTCGAGCCATGGCTACGCGAGGACCCGAGTATTTCTGACCCTTCGTGTTTTTTCTCCTCGAAAAATAGAAGCGTTTACCGCGTCCACCTCAATCCGGCTACAGACGAATTTATGCGTATCTTCGTCGACGACCAGTTAAGCGTGGTTGGTGCACACGGACAAGACGGTGAGTGGGCACTGCGTGTACTGGCGGAAGACCGCGACGCACTCGGGACGTTGACCGATGTGTGGCGACGCGCCGGTCTTACGCACACTGTCGAATCTGTCGTCGACTGTGGAGATATTTCGTGCCCCACTCGATTTGGTCTTACCGAAGCACAGCATCACACACTGATGACTGCTTTTAATGAGGGCTACTACAGCGTACCGCGCAAAACAAATATAAATGAGCTCGCAAACAGATTTGGTATCTCTCATCAAGCAACGTCTCAACGCCTCCGTAGAGGCCACGAGCGGCTTGTTCAGAATACACTCCTCGAATGTTCTACGATGGAGTTTCCCTTCTGACACCTTGCAATAGCAACCAGAAGTTCAATGTCAATAACACAGAGTAGTGAACCCGGAATGGGTGCCTGAACTCGGGTGACAGACTCGCAACCCTACCTCTCACTGTGAGCGGGGCCCAGTGGAAAGCAACCTTCAAACGTACGCTCGGACCGACTGAACATCCGATGTTCCGTGCGTCCCCTTTGCATGCCGACTTCCCCGGCGTTCGACAGTGTTCGCTCAGGAGGGCAGCCATTCTTTCCGTACCAGTCACGTTACGATACGTGATTGGCTGTATCGCAACCCAATCGATACGTTGACGTGCTCAGACGAAACGTGATTACGTATCACCTATCAGACACCGCTGGCAGAAAGCGCAACATCATGAGTGAGATACTAGTTTATGAAGAATAGAAGCCAAAACGACTCCCAGTCTTCGACTCCAACACTCGACAGGCCAGGGTCTGAGGGTGGAATTGTCAACTATTGCCAATCTTTGTTGTCCCTCTGTTTCGCATATTGCAGGCGTATCCTTCGCGGACTCGCTGTACCGCTTTGGACTCGATTCAGTCAGGGATTAACTGGAGCATCAGCTATTGATTCGACGGCACCTGGGTCAGCAAGGGACGTTCGAACGGCAACCGACGGTTCTGTTACTCGTCTGAATGAGACTGACGACTGTCGCGATAGTTTGCCTCGAACTGACGACCCTGACCTTGATAATCCGCTCCTCGGCGTCGACCCGGAACTCCTCAACCCCGAGCGTCGAATCTTGCAACTGCTTATTATCGAAGGCGGTCGACTCCCGCAAGCAACGTTGGTCGAACGTACTCGTTGGTCTGACTCAACAATCAGTCGAACGCTCTGTCGAATGGAGACACAGGGTCGCATCGAACGACATCGACTCGGCCCCGGAAAATGTGTCGTCCTCCCACAGAACCGCGAGACGTGACTGCGGGACACGCGAACCGTTCGCTTTCTCGACTTCGTTCTACGTCACCTACCGTGTATTCCCCAGTTGATGCTAACCCCAACGCGTAACAATGCGGTTCGATGGTTGGCCGCAAATGTGACCGACACGAACGCGGCCGTCTCGAACACTACGGCGGACTATCAGAGCGTGAGGGTTATCGTCCCACAAAGCAGAAAGAGGAAAACGAACCGTCGCGCCCACACCAGTGAGAGGCTGATTTGACTCGCGTGCCCCAGTCCCGACGTGACCACGGCAAGCCCGACGAACACGGCGCTCACGGGGACGAACTGTCCTGTGAACATGGGCTTATTCTTTCCTCCCGGGACTATCGGTTTGTGGGTCGATACGCGCAGTTATCCCTGAGTCATTCATGATAATTTGTTGGCTTTTTCACCATTTCCTTATATGGTAGTTAGTTCACATTTACTGGTGCCATAAGCGGGGGTGCAACTGTTATACGGCCCGCTCGTGGAACGTTCTGTCTTAAGTGTGCCATCGGCGGGTTTCAAATGGTGCCACTAGTAAGTGGCTCCGCGGTAGCCGAAAAAACAGACGACAAGCACTGCAGGAACAAGTGTACAGGGCGTATCGAAGGGACTCGAACTCGATGCGGTAATGGCGGTACACATCACCCCGAAGAGCAAGACGCTGAAGTTCACCAGTTGTTTTACCGACAACTGAACACGCTCTGTGTTCAATATATCCACCTCGGAGCCCCCGTCTCCGTTGGTGGCTGTCTCAGTAGTGCATTTAGTTTCGGCCGTCTCTTCGTCGAACGTCTTCCCTGCGGTTCGGTCGCTCGTGTTCATCGAGCAGACGCAGCCTGTCTCTCGGTCGAATACCACTTGGTTCGTCGAGTCGAGATGAGGAAGGTCAAAATCATAGAGGATACTATGAATCTCCTCGTCGGTGGGGACCATCCCATCGGTCTCGTCTCGGAACCACGCTGCGAGGTCGACAGTCAGTTCGCCAATTGTGTATGGTGACTGATGGCGGTTGTTGACCAATGAAACGATGGTGTTGCGGCGCCGTGTCTCGGTAACGCCACCGAGACCAGGTCTGTCGTCGAGTGTTGGACCAGCGTCTTCTCCAGTGTCGCCTGGACCACTCGGCCCCCACGATGGTGCCATTGACACGTGCCGCTACGGAACCTATAAAAATAAAACCCGGGTGTCTCACCCCCGTGAGCGGTCGGAATCAACCTAGTTCGTGTTTGAGATAGCTTATCTGACTCATAATAATGCAGTGATAGCGTCTGCCCTCATACAGCGGCATTTGGACCGCACGACTACTATGAGAGGTACACACCGAACCCAGGCCGATGACAAGCCGTTGTCCTACTGTGACGCGATGAAATCGAACATCGTCGATGAGAGTGACCGATGAGCGAAGACATCCACATCGCCAATCCGATTCTCGGCGACGAAGAGCTCACGCGTATCGAGTCGGTCGTTGAGTCGGGAATGATTGCAGACGGTCCCGAAGTTCGTGAGTTCGAAGCTGAATTCACGGAATACTGCGGCGCTGACCACGGCGTCGCCACGTCGAACGGAACCACTGCGCTACACACGGCTCTCGAAGCCGTTGGCGTCGGTCCCGGCGACAGGGTCCTCACGACACCCTTCTCGTTTGTTGCAACGGCGAACGCAATTCGCTTTACGGGAGCGGAACCGGTGTTCGCGGACATCGACCCTGACACATTCAACGTTGACCCTGACCACGTCGAGGAGACACTCGAATCCCTCGATGGCGACGTTGAGGCAATGGTCGTTGTCCACCTCTACGGCCTGCCGGCCCCGATGGACAGACTCCGTACCATCGCTGATGAGTACGACGTGACTATCGTCGAGGACGCGGCACAGGCACACGGTGCGATGTACTTCGACACGCCGGTCGGTTCGCTCGGTGATGTTGCGAGCTTCTCGTTCTACCCGACGAAGAACATGACCACCGGCGAAGGTGGTATGGTCACTACCGACGACGAAGACATCGCAGCACGTGCGGCAAGTTTCATCAACCACGGCCGCGAGTCCGACGGCTACCGGCACGTCTCGCTCGGCCACAACTTCCGAATGACGAGCATCGCCGCCGCCATGGGTCGGTCTCAGCTCGACCGACTTCCCGGGTTCGTCGAGGCTCGCCGTGAAAATGCGGCACGTCTCGATGAGTTCCTTGCGGAGACGGCGGCTGTCACACCGACGGTTCCCGATGGCTACCAGCACTCCTACCACCAGTACACGATTCGCGTGGATAACCGCGATTCAGTGACTGAACAACTCGACGAATACGGTGTCGGGTACGGAATCTATTATCCGCGCTGTATCCACAACCAACCTGCCTACGACGACGTAGACGCGAGTGTGCCCGTCGCAGAACAGGTTTCCGAGCAGGCGCTTTCGATTCCAGTCCACCCTGCCCTCAGTACGGATCAAATCGAACGGGTTGGGACCGTTCTCCGGGATGAGGTAACTATCACTCCGCCCGCAGACGCTTCTCGTTCCACGATGGAGGTGACCAATGACTAACAATACCGTGAACGCCGGTGTCATCGGCGTTGGAAGCATGGGCCAAAACCACGCTCGCGTGTACGACGAACTGTCGGAGACGAATCTCGTCGGCGTCTTCGATGTCGACAATGACCGTGCTGAAGCCGTGGCCGACAACTACGAGACAACCGCTTGTTCGATGGAAGACCTCCTCGACACGGCGGATGTCGTTTCGGTCGCCGTCCCGACGCAGTTCCATTATCAGAACGCCAAGCGTGCACTCGAATCGGACGTTCACGTCCTCGTCGAGAAGCCGTTTGTCGACGACCCTGCTAATGGACAGGAACTCATCGATATTGCAGATAACCGTAACCTCGTATTGCAGGTCGGGCATATCGAACGGTTCAACCCCGCAGTACAGGTCCTCCGTGATTTCGCCGGTGAACTCACCATCCGCGGCATCTCGACTGAACGACTCGGCCCGCCGATCGACCGTGCCATCGACGACACGGTCATCATGGACCTGATGATTCACGACCTCGATATCGTCTTGGATATTGTCGACAGCGAAGTCGATTCGTATAACGCGGTCGGAACGCCCGACTGCCGTTACGCCAACGCGAACCTCCGGTTCGATTCCGGGGTGACGGCGTCGCTCACGACGAGTCGCGTCACCCAAGAGAAAGTCAGAACTCTCACCATCTCTGCGGCAGAGTGCCGAGTGAAGGTGGACTACATCGACCAGAATATCGAGATTCACCGTTCGTCGGTTCCCACGCATATCGACGGTGGGTCGCCCGTCCGTCACCGTCATAAGAATCTCGTCGAGACGCTGAACGTCGATCAGGCCGAACCTCTGATGAGTGAGCTTCGGTCGTTCGCTAACGCCGCGAAGACGGGTTCAAAACCGGTCGTCGACGGAGAGCAGGGGCTCCGAGTGCTGGAGTTGACGAAAGCGCTCGATGAGGAGGCCCAGTCTGACACTGATAGCACGCGTGAGGTGGTTGCCGGAGCGAGGTGAGATGGTTGTTGGTCGTTGGGTGTTTCTTACTTCATGACCGTACATGGGTGGACTTCAGTGAGGCTCTCGACCTCTCTGTCAGACATATGTTTGAAATCAGACAATCGTGATGTCTGCTGATTATGTGTGGTTAAACCGCCTGAAACAGTTGCTAAACTGATGGGATTCCCTTAGTGATGTGCTAAACGGTTCACAACAGTTCGGACTATCCGGAACGAAGTCCGCGATTTATTTGGGGTCGAAATAACGGTTGGAGCGAGAATGTCCACCCAGGTCAACAGTCCTGACAATTCGCTCATCGACCAACAAGTGACCACGGACGAGCAGAAACAAGAACTCGGAAAGGACGAGATATACCATCTTCTTCAGAATGAACGCCGTCGAAACGTGCTCAAATACTTGCGTGACTGTGAAGGCTCAGTTCAAATGCGAGATATCGCAGAACAAGTCGCTGCGTGGGAACACGATACGACGGTGCAGGCGCTTATGTCCGACCAGCGCCAGCGCGTGTACATCGCTCTGTATCAAGCACACCTGCCGAAGCTAGACGAACAGGGTGTTATTGAGTATAACCAAAGCCGAGGCATCGTCAAGAAGAATCCACTCGCAGACGAACTCATCAAGTACCTTGAGAAACCGGAAGACGATACCGACGACGATACTTCCACCACTGGCCGTCCGTGGGGAACATACTATCTTGCTGTTTCTGGGATGAGTGCTCTTCTTATCGGCGGTTCGGGTCTCAACCTTCCTGTGGTTGGCTCGCTACCTCATCTGTTTATTGCTCTTGCAGTCATGAGCGTCTATACGGCGCTTACTTTCTGTCAGGTCATGGACGACCTCAAGATGGCTGACGACAAATAGCGTCCTACTGCACTGCATCCTTGTATCCTGAATCACTCGTCCAGTTCAAACTGTGTATGCTGTGTGATTTGGTTGTGGTCGACGAATTTCATTGAACCCTTGATGTTCTCTGTCATCGGCTTTTTCTCTTCTATCTGCCGTGAGATTCATATTGGTGAAGCAAAGTCTATCAAATAATACACAACTGAATCCCATGAATACAGCCACGTGCTCCCATATCAGTCGAGACTCGGACAGAGTTGCCCCGCAAACCACTGTGAGCGGAGCGACTCAGTGTCTCGCTTTCAGTGGCTACACCCACCTAGAACTCCGGTCCTGTGATGATGTCTCGAACTAAGGCCCTTCTTCTGGTGACTGTGTTCGTAGCCGTCGCGGCTATCGTTCCTGTGGCCGTTGCTGGTTCGAACGACACCACCGACCACGAGGTATTCGTCGAAGGGGAATTTACGGATACGGTTCCGGCTAAAGAGACGGGTAGGTCAACGTTCCTTTGGGAGTCGCAACCAAACACGCTCGTGGTGAGATTTAATGCCTCTAACGAGTCGAGCTTCTACAAGGTATGCGTGCAAAACGAAACTGGCCAGACAGCCGCCTGTCAGTACAAGGAGCTGAACCCCAGTAACCGAACCGCGACGTTTGACTACGACAATCTCTCTTCGTTCGAGGGTTCAAACAACATCACGGTCGTCCTCTGGGATGAATTTCCGGCGGAGCCCAAGAAACTCGGCACCGACACCATCAACATCTCGATTATTCGGAAGGATGGCGACATCGACGGCGACAAACTCACGAACGCAAACGAGTTGGCGAACAATTCGTCGATGTTTCTCATGGACACCGACAACGACAGCCTCGGAGATGGCGCTGAAGTAATAAATTACGGCACATCACCAGCGAAAGCTGATACTGACGCCGATAACTTGACTGACGCTGCCGAGTTGTCCAGGTCGCTGTCACCGACTGACCCCGACACCGACGACGACGGCATCCCCGACGGCGTCGAAGTCGAGCACGGGTCGCCGCCAAAGGATGCGACCGCTGATACCGACGGCGACGGGCTTAGCGATTCGTATGAGTACAAACACAACAGTAGTTTCGTCGATGCCGATACGGACGGTGACGGGTTGAGCGACGGTTTTGAGACGAGACTGGGAACGGAAACGAGCGACGGTACGACGACGCCGATGCTCTTGTTCGCTAGTGGGACGCTCTTCGGTATCCTCACGGTCTGTGGGCGATGGTTCTTCGCCTCGTCGCGGTACCAGTTGGAGGGGACAATCTCGTCGTGGTTCTCGAAGATTGAGTCGCTCTTTGCGGTCATCGTAACGGTGGTGCCTGGATTTGAACCTGAATCCGACCCTGCCCCGGAGTCTAACTCTGAATCGGAGTCCTCCCCGTCTCGTCCGTCTGCCGCACAAAAATTCGACCGACTCGAATCTCAGCAGGCGTCACAGCGAACTTCGACCGGTGAAGAAAAAGTACTCAAACTGCTCCGGGAGAACGACGGGTGGGTCTATCAGAGCACAATCGTCGAACGAACGAACTGGTCAAAATCCAAGGTCAGTCGATTACTCTCGAAGATGAGCGACAACGGGATGGTAGAAAAGATCAGCGTCGGACGGCAGAATATCGTCGCCGAGGCGGGGGCGATGCCCGAGGGTGCTAAATCACCGTTTGACGAGTGATTGTTCGGTGGTTTCGGCCGACGCGGTCGTCACAATCTCAGTCTGTGAGTCTCGTTTGGATGCCGGTACAGACAGTGTAGAGAAGTCCGGGAAGCTGCCGCAGGCCGGGTGTCTGACCAGCGCGAAGGTACGCGAGTCCGCGGTTGAACCGACCTTCGCGCAGGTAGAGCGAGGCGAGTGCGTACTGATGTATCCCCGTGACGTCGTATCCACGCGTTTCTAGTTCGACAACGTCCTCGGCGAACGTCCGCAGGTAATGGGTGTTCGCCTGCCGGACTGAATCTGCACTCGGCCCTCCGGAGGGATACCGTCGTAAGAGGGGTTCGTCGATGTAAGCGAGTTTCCCCTGTTTGAGCACGCGAATGAGGAACTCGGTGTCCTGATACCGGTCGAACGATTCGTCGAAACCGCCGATTTGGTCCACGACATCGGAGTCGACGATGAGTGTCGACCCGGCGCTGGTGTGGAGATTCTCCATGAGGACCTCTTTGACGAGTTCTTCGCCGCCTTCTCTCCCCTCCTTTGCGCTGTGGAGTCCCACGAATGACTTGATTCGTTCCCAGACGGGATTAGCCCCTTCGTCGTCGATGAGGGTTGTTCCACAGTAGGCGGCGACCCATTCACTGGACCGCTGTTCTAACGTCTCTACCTGCCGTTCGAGTTTTGTCGGTGCCCACTCATCGTCGGAGTCGAGAAGCGCGATATAGTCACCCGTCGCGACCTCGATTCCGGTGTTGCGGGCGGCGCTTCCGCCGCGGTTCGTCTCGTGGGCGAGGTAGGTTACTCGTGGCTCGTCGTACGAGGTTACCACTGTTTCCGTGTCGTCCGTGGAGGCGTCGTCGATGACGATTACCTCGACATCCGACAGCGTTTGGTCGAGAGCGCTGTCGATGGCGCGCGGGAGGACTTCTGCTCGGTTGTACGTGGGAATGATGACGCTCACTGTCGGCATCGAGTATCGACTGTTACTCCGCGTTGGAGTTGCTTTATTATCGGTCTGGTAACAGCATCTGTCGACGAAATCGCAGCTACGCTCGTGTGATTTCGCTCGGCAAGGAGTCGACTACAGCCCTGTAGCTTGTGACCTCCCTGACAACAAGTGGATACGTGAGTACCAAGCGTGAGAATTCGCAGTCAATCGTTTTTCGCGCGTGCACTCGTGTCCCGTTTTGATGTGGCCCTCGTCTGTTGTTCCGCATTATCCGGCTGATAAGCAGTATCTACGTACACGATAATAACGAGGGGTGGGTGTGATGTCCCGTCTGGGTTGGAAATGGACATCTCAACACGAGCACTGAAACGCGCCAGTATTGCCCTCCTCGTCGCCCTTCTGATGACGACGGCCGGTTGTTCGTCACCCGCTGGGGATGACACTGGTGAGACACACACCAACGCAACCACCGTCGAAACGACGGGAGTAGTCACGACTACTTCGCCGGCGACCGCCGATACGACCGACTCGGATACGACCACTTACAATGAATCGACAGACTCGGGCGGAAACGAGTCCACGTCGAACACGACCACCACGTCGAATACGTCGAACACGTCGAATATCGACGCGGCGTACACCGAGCAGATGGACGTGACGCTCCCAGGGAACTCGATTGGAAGCAAGCGAGCGTCGGCTAACTGACGCTCCTCATTCGTTTATTATGTACGTGAATCACCGGACAACAAGCGGCCAGCGACTGATGCGCTGTCAGGGCGCGCGCATTGTGAAGTCAATGAGAGGTCATGACGCGCACACTGAGCAGTCAAGTACACGGTTTCAGAGTGACGCGGGAGGCGTGCGCCGATGAACCGGAATATGGTCACCGCGTTTCTCTCTATCGCCGGGGGGCGCATCTTCATCGTGCTGTCTTCGGTGGTCCTGACGCCGATTTTTATTACGACTCTGGGTTTCGAACTCTACGGGCGCTACAGCACCCTCACCGCAGTGTTCGGTATCTCAACTATCCTGATGAGTTCAGGTATCAACAGCGGTGCTAAAAAGTACCTCGCCGAAGAACGCCCGTTCCACAATTGGAAGACGCACGTATTCGGCTACTACTTTCGTCTCGGGACCGTCCTTGCGGTGTTGACGGCGGTCGCGTTCGCCGCTGCAGCCAGCTTTGGTCTCGTCTCTCAGTATCTCGGTCAGAAGTACGTGATCGGATTCTATGGGTTGGCCGGGCTGACCATCGCGACACAGTTCCGTGAATACTCCCGTCGCTCCTTGATGGGTCTCAAGCAAGAGCACCGCTCGGAGCCGCTGCGTGTGCTCAACAAGGTCGGCACCCGAATCACACTCATCGGTATCGCCTCCCTCGGATTCGAGATTGGGGGACTGATGGTTGGTCTCATCGTCGTCAACACGCTCGTCGCGTTGCTCGCGCTGTGGTGGCTCCGAACCAGTATCTCGCTTCGCGGCGTATTCTCTACGACACCGGAGGGATTCCCGACCAAGGAGCTGTTTAATTTCAACCATCTGTCGGTGGTTTACATGCTGTTTCTCACGTCGATGTACCACGTCGACGTGCTGATGCTCGCGTCGTACGTCACTGAGACGCAAGTTGGATACTATAAGTCCGCGCTGGTCATTAGCCAACTCCTCTGGGTAATTCCCCGCTCGATTCAGTCGATGCTCATTCAGTCTGTTTCCGACCTCTGGGCCGAAGACCGCATCGACCAGATCAACGAGATTGCGTCGCGGGTCACGCGCTATGGAATGCTCATCGTCCTCCTGTTGTCGCTCGGACTGGGGGCGCTGGCGAAGGACTTCGTCCCGCTTTATCTTGGCGACGGGTCGATGCCGGTCGTCACACCGCTTCTTATTCTCCTGCCGGGGACTATCGGATTCGCAGTTGTCAGACCGATTCTCACGATTAGCCACGCGAAAGGAGACATGAAGCCGCTCATCGCCGCAACCGGTGCTGCGGCGATGCTGAACCTCGGGTTGAACGCGTTTTTGATTCCGCGATACGGCATTATCGGTGCGGCAATTGCAACGACAACCGGCTACTCGTCACTTCCGGTTTTTAATCTTCTGAGCGCTCGACACATCGGATTCAAGCCGTTCTCGGATGCTCGACTCGGTCGTGTGGTCGCAACGGGATTCATCGCTGGCGTTCCTATCGTCCTTCTCTCGATGACCATCCAAAACAGTCTCACCGCCCTTATCGTCGTCCCACCGACGGGGCTTCTCGTTTTCGTGACGGTGGCGTTTATGATTGGTGCGGTCAGCGTCGACGAGGCGCTGGACGTGATGGAATCGCTTCCCGGTTTTGTGGGGCCGTACGCCGCTGCCGCGCGAGCACGCCGGGACGGCACCAGCGACGATAGGACACCGTCACGGGAGCAGGCGTCGTGGAGTAAGTGGAACGAGAATACGCTCCAGCGTATCCTTCTCATCTTCGGTGTCCTCCTTTCGATTTCGGGGGTCGCACTCGCCGTGGGCGTCCCCGGAGTCGATATTGGTCCGTCTCTTGACGGCGACTCTCCAGTCCCCGATGTAAATACTCCAGTCCCCGTTACGGACACGCCGATACCGGTTACAACCGATGCCCCGGCGACCGAAACCGCCTCCCCAACACCGACTGGGTCAGCTACGGACTCGCCGACGAATTCGACGACGACAACCGAGTCCGACGACGGCGGAGGATGGTTCTTCGGTGGTGGTGACGATGATGACGACGATGACAATGACAATGCACCGAGTCCGACAACCACGACGAACACACCAGGTAATAACACAACTACAGCAGTCACACCTGGGAACAACACGACGACGGAGACACCGACGAACAACACGACGACAACGACGGCGGAGACACCGACGAACAACACGACGACAACGACGACGGAGACACCGACGAACAATACGACGACAACGACGACGGAGACACCGACGAACAATACGACGACGACGCCGACTGACACGCCGGAAAACGGCACAACGACGCCGACTGACACGACGACGCCGACTAACACGCCGACGAACGGTACGACCACGACAACAGATACGCCCGCCGAGACGACGACAACGACAGCAACGACGACGGACACGCCGGAAAACGACACAACCACAACGACGACCGAAACGACGACAGTCACGTCAACAGCCTCGACGACAACTGAGACATCGACAGAGACGACGACCACAACGACTCGGTCGACTGAGACACCGACAGACGGGACGACAACCAGCGAGAACACGAGTTCAACCAACGACGGGCCGGCACTGTTGATGGTCCAGTCGATGTCTCTGGTCGATTGGCTGGGTTCACTGTGGACGCCAACGAGTGGGATTCCGTTGTTCCATTCGGCTCTTTTCGTCGGTGTTGCCGTACTCGCTGGTCGAAACGCACTCTAGTGGCCGACGTTCGACTATCTCCACTTTCTCGTACTCGGCGCTACACTGTTCCCGATTGGTTCTTCCGGACGCCCGTCGGGAACGACGGTGGCTAAAATGGAGGGTACGATGAAACGCGGTGGGGATTAGTGGCTCATCGTGACGGTTTGATCTTTGCGTTCTTCGTCTGCTTCGAGGACTTCGACGTAGAGGTCGGCTATCTCTTCACAGACGTTCTCCCACGTGAACTCGTTCGCGTACGCCTCGATGGCATCGGCGTTCCAGTCTCGGTGGAGCGCCCTGACCACGGCGTCGGCGAGTTCATCGTGTGACTCGGGTCCCTCGACGAGTAATCCGTAGTCGTCGCTCGCAATGACCTCCTCGCTCCCGCCGTTTTTGGTTGCCACGACGGGCGTCCCGCAGGCCATCGCCTCCAGTTGAACGACACCGAAACTTTCGCTGTAACTCGGGAGGACGAACAGGTCGGCGGCGTTCATCCAGTCGTTCAGCGTCTCCGATTCGACGTATCCGAGCAGGTCGGTCTGGTCGTCGATGCCCAACTCTTCGGCGAGCGATTCGAGTTCGTCTTGCATCCCTCCCTGCCCGCCGATGACGAGTCGTGCCTCCGGTTCGGATTCGTGAACTCGCGTCATCGCACGCATCAAGTGCTGGAACCCTTTTCGCGGCTTCAACGTCCCGAGCGCGAATACGAGGGGGGTGTCGGCGTCGACGCCGAGTCTCTCGCGGGCTTTCGACGTGGGAATTCGTTCGAAAATATCCGTGTCGTACCCGTTGGGGATGTGGACCACGTCGTCGTTGTAGGGTTCGAGTTTCGAGCGGTCGCGGCGATTGACGCGGATGAGTCGGTCGGCTTCGGCCCACGCCTCGTACAGTCGCTCGTTGCCGGATTGGAGTTGTGACTCGAACCAGTCACGGTTCGCGTGGACGGTCAGGACGTACGGAATGTCGAGTTCGTCTTTCAGGCGTGCCCCGACGTATCCGGATGTCCACGACATGTGGCAGTGAATCAGGTCGAACGAGACGGGGTACGATTTGAGTTGGTTCCGGACTTTCCGGACGTGCTGTTGTCCGAGGAGATGCTCGCGCTGGATGTCCAACGGGAGATACAAAAGCGGTGTCTCGATGACGTGGACGTTGTTTGGAACGCCCGTCTGGGCGATTTTCGCGTCCTTTCCGAATCCTTCGCCGCCGTCTATCGGTAGGCGCGACGCCACGTCCGCGAACCAGTTGTATCTGACGCAGACGTGGATGGAGTTGACGTAGTCCGCGAGTACGTCGACCTGCGATTTGACGAAGTGTTTGTACCCGTGTGAGATGACGAGAAGGTCCATATCGGCCAATCGGTCGTGGTCCATGCGTTGGGGTTCGTTCGAAGTCCGCCCTCAAGATTATCGGGTGGGTAAGTCCTTCCCCACCTCAGGCCGGGGGCATTTCGGTGTTGTCGACCACGAACCCTTCTGCGCCCTTGTCGGTGTACCCTCCGTAGAGGACCGAGTCCATGATGACTACGTCGGTGCCCTCGCTGTACAGTTTGATAGCCTGTCGCCCGCTGTACGACTGCGCGGTGATATCGTCGAAGCGCGTCCGGTTGCCCTTGTTGATGAACGGGTGGTGCGTCGATTTGTAGGTACCGCCGACGAACAGGTTGTCGTCGGCCAGAATCTCGGCACAGCGCCGGTAGTCCTCGCCGGGTTGGTCGATAGCGAGGTTCTCGAACCGACCGTTTGCACGTTCGATGCGAAGTGCTTCGCGGGCCGTCTCTCCGGGTGCCGGCCCGGTGATTGAGATGTTCTTCATCAGTACCGTCGAGTCCTCGGTGACGTTGCGTCCCTGGACGTACACCGCGAAGTTTGACCCCTCAATCTCGATAGTGGAGTCGAGGATTTCGACGCGCCCGGCGTCCGGGGTAATCTGGATACCACGCGCACATCCCCCGTCGTCGTTTAAGACGATGTCGCAGTCCCGGATTGCTGCGGTCTCAACGTCGTTGAGGACGCGAATGGCATCTTCTATCGGGCCGGTGATTGATACTGTGGTATCTTCGATTCGAAGGTTCGACCCGTCGTCGAGACGAATGCCTCGCTGACTAATTCCCTGAACAAACTCGTCGATAACGACCGTCGTGCCACGAACACTGCTTCCGTACCCTTTGAGGCGAACCGAACTGATGGAACTGTTCTTATATGTTCCGCCTTCGACGTGGACCGTTCCGTTCGCGCCGGAGACGTAGAGACCGTTGTCGGGGAATCGACCGAGTTCGCAGTCGACGATTCGGAGCGTTCCGGCGCTGTAAGGGTCGATGAGCATCCCAGTTGGGCCGAGATCAATATCCCCAATCGTGTCTTCGGTGTACGCAGCACCATCGGGTGCTTTGAATCGCTCAATGATTCCAGTCCCGTTTGCCGCGGTTACACTGAAAAGCGCCGGGCCGAAAGTTCCGGTGTCGTGTTGTCCGGTGATGGTGATGTCACGGACTTCCAATCCGTCAGTGACGTAGGCCTCGATAGCCCGAATCCCCGACTGTGGGGCAGTGAAATCGAAGGTTAACCCCTCGAAGAGGAGGTCACGCCCGGGTGCGTAAATGACGCCAAGTCGGAAGAACCGTGACGGTCCCGAGAACTCACCTGCAGTCACGATCTTGTCCTCAATTGCGTCGATTGTTCCATGTGTGACGGTCGCATTCGGTCCGTAGAAGCCGAGGTTCTCGAACCCCGTCTCCCGGAGTTGTTGGTTCATCAGGTACCGACCTTCAGGGAAGACAAATAGTGTGTCGTTCCCGACGTTCTGTGAGAGAACATCGTCGATTGGGACGTTCCCGGTTGCGTCGGCACCCGCCTCAACTACGTTCACGATATTCTCGAACCGGTCGAGGTACGTTTGTGGAATCTCAACGCTCATCGAACTTGCCCGTACGTTGTTGACTGGGTGGAACACATATCCTCCCACTGCGAGAGTGCCGGTGGCACCCTGTATGTACGTCCGCCTGTTGATTTTCGGCCCGTTCGTAATCTCATCCCCCCTTTCCCCAAAGGTGGTGTTTGTCTTTGTTCGTTTCACATCTGAGGATACGCACCTAGGGGTTCAATGCACCCCGCTTCACATATGAATTGTTTTAAATACTATCTGGAAAAGAAGACATTCAAGAAGACTGTACTATTACTGCTCGTGGTTGGTGACGGTGGTGTCGTACGTCTCGTCGTCGACCTGAATCTCGAGTGTTTCGTTGGCCCCGTGGTCGAAGACAACCCCAAGGAGGAGGAACGCAACCCCAAACAGGAGACCGAGTATCCAGTTTCCGATTCCGGTGGGCTTGTCGCCGTTGCTCGTTAGACCCATCGCGACGAGGCCCATGAATGCGACACCCGAGACGGCAGTTCCGAGTAGATAGAATGCCGCCAGTGGGTGGAAGTCCCGAAGCAGGTATTTGTTTTTCACCCGCCAGAAGTAGTTTTTGAGCAGCATACACGACACACGCGGGATGTACTCTCCGTAGTCGATGTGGCTCTTCCAGTCGTCGTCGTATAGGTAGGTCGACGAACACGCAACGTCGGCGACCCGAAGGTTTTCGACGTTCAGTTTGACGAGGAGGTCGTTGCAGTAGCCGTAATACTCGTACATGTTTTCGATGTCGGCCTGCTTCAACGCCTCGTATGAGATGGCCGTGTACCCGTTTTGCGGGTCCATCGTCTTCCAGTACCCGCTCGCAATCTTCGTCAAATACGAGAGAATCGAGTTACCAACGAGACGGAATCCCGGCATTGCATCGAGGTCTTCGCGCTTCATAAAGCGGTTCCCTTTCGCGTAGTCCGCATCACCCTCGGCGATAGGGTCGAGGTACTTCGCTAGTTCGTCAGGGTCCATCTGCCCGTCGCCGCCGAGGACGGCCGTAATATCGACTTTGTCTTCGAGGGCGTGGAGGTATCCCGTCTTGAGCGCTCCACCGACTCCGCGGTTTTCGTCGTGCTGGATGGGCACGATAACATCGTCGTAGTCGGGGGATTCCGGAGAGTGTTCGGTATTGAACGCTTCGGCGTGCCGCTGTATCTCGTCCCACGTTCCGTCGGTGGAGCCGTCGTCGATGACGTATGCCACGTCGACGAACGAGGGCATCGTGTCGATGACCTCGCCGACGTATCCCTCTTCGTTATACGCTGGCACGACGACGGCGGTCGATTTGTCTTTGTACATTGTCGTGGAAAGCTCTACCGCTGGGTGGTCGCTTTGGGGTCGTTATTATGTGCATGATAGGCGATGTAACTGCTCGGAATTGATGCGCACAAAGCCCCCTTTGTTCCGCCATTCGTGTTTTACCATCTACATAATAACTTGTCGCCGTCGGGTACGGAAAGATATCGATGAACGTGAGACATGAGGTAGATTCCCGACCGATCTACCTCGAAATCTGTCTCGATGACCCACAGTTGGTGCTCTCGTCATTTACCACGAATCGTTCTGAAGTGTTGGAAATAGAGTTCCAACCGACTGAAGAACAGGGGTGGGATTGCGCGTTTGTTATCGTTGAGGACGGTGACCGCGAGTCGTTGGTGGCTGCTTTCGAGTCCGATCCGACAGTCGCTGAGGTAGAGTTCCTCGGAGATATCGGCGACAACCATCGATTTCGGGTTCGCTTCGCGGATGGCGTCTCTTTGGTTCCCCCATCGACGACTGAGATGGGTGTGCAAGTCCTCTCTATTCGATACAAGCGCAATTCGTGGTTTATCCAGCTGCATCTCCCCGTTCACTCCGCGTTGCATCGGGTACAATCGTACTACCACGACCACGACATCACGTTTCGCGTCAAACGGCTTCACATCGCCCGCGACACCGACGTTGGTGCCGAGACGATGCTTCTCCCGAGTCAGCACGAAGTACTGCTGGTTGCCTATCGGAACGGATACTTCGACGTTCCCCGGAAAGCTTCACAAAGAGAACTCGCAGACCGCCTCGGTATCTCGAAATCGGGAGTCTCACAGCGAATTCGCCGTGCTGTGAGTCGACTTATTGAGACAACCTTGTCCCCGTGAAGTACGAATGGACGTGAGACCCGGTCAGAAACTACTATCGGCGGAACAAATTGTCCTCGTAAAGGACATCGACGTTCCCACGTTCCGTAGTCCCGTTGTAGATCTCCGATTCGACGAGTTTGACGTTCTCGGACCCATCGAGTATTTTCATCCCCTCGAAGCCGTCGAGCGACTTGGCGGTGATGCTGCGGAACTCGGTCTCGTCGGCGTCGTTGACGATTGGCGTGTGCGACGTAGTGACGTCTCCCCAGACCATTGTACAGCCGTCACCGATGATTTTGATACCTCGACGGTAATCGTCGCCAGTTTGTTTGATGTCGAGGCGGTCAAAGGTACAGTTTCCGCGTTCTGCGCGGACGGCGTGACGCCCGCAGGAGCCATCGCCGCTTCCGGTGACGTTCGTCTCTTGGACGACCACCGGTGGAGCATCTGCACCGGTTGGCCCTTGGATATGGATCGCCTGTCCTGGGGTGTTGAACTCGATTTCGCTGTTTAAGATGTCGACTTTCCCCACGTCTGGTGACACCGTGATGGCTCTCGTGGGAACGTCGCCTTCGACGGTGATGTTCGAATTCTGAACCCGTGCCCACTCGACGTCATTTTGGATACTGACTGCCCGTCCATTGGGTTTCTTGAGGTGTACCTCGGTGTTTTCGACCCAGTTGTACTTACCACCGTCGAGGCGAATCCCGCGCTGGTTCGTGTCTCCGTCGCGTTGGTGGTTGACGATGACTGTCGCATTGTGGACGGAACTGTAGTCGCCGGAGAGTCGGATGTTTGCGATGTTACTGTTCTTGTAGGAGCCCCCTTTGACAACGACGCGGCCGTCGTCAGTCGAACAGTAGAGTCCGTTGTCCGGCCACGGGCCAACCTCACAATTCCGAACCCAGAGTTTACCGTGGTGGTACGGAGAGACGAGAATCCCTGTCGGTCCAACGGAGATGTCCCCCGGCGTGTTCTTCGAGAATTCGCCCCCGTACGGAATGTGAATGTTCTGTATCGTCCCGAGACCGGATGAACCGGTAATATCGAACAAGAACGGGCCGTATTTTCCGCTGTCGTGTTGTCCACTGACGGTGAGGTTTCGGGCGAGTAGGCCGTCTTTGACCTGTGCCTGTACGACACGAAGTCCCGTGTTGTCTTCGGTGAAGTCGAAGGTAAAGCCCTCGACGGTGAGGTCTTCACCCGGATGAGTGTACGTTCCCAGTTTGAATAACCACCGACCGTCGTAGTCGGAAGCCGGGACGATAGTCGCGTTTTCCCCACGAAGTTCGAATCCTTTGAACTTGGTGTGTCGGAACATATCGTCCATCATATATGTGCCGTCCGGGAAGTAGAGCGTCGTCCCGTCGTCACAAGGAATCGATTCTAAGATCGGATTGATAGATTTCTGTCCTGTCGGGTCCGCACCTTCATCGACGATGTTTACCCGGCCGTCGTCCGCTGCGGCCGTCCCCACGAATGAGCATGTTGCGAGTGCACCTCCAATTCCTTTCAGTGCTTGCCGACGTGATACTGTTCTGTGCTGTCCATCTGCGCTTGTTTTGCGCATCGCATGACCGTCAACATTGTAATCATTTGAATTTTGTTGCCGTTAATAATATAATATAATTTCTAAAACTATTAAAAATTAAAAGAATTAAACAAAGTTCCGAATGGATATATGTCTTCTCAAACCTATCTCATCTTTGTTGGCGTTCAGTGGTCGCTTCCGATACGATGACGAAGCCATCGAATACCCGGTGTTCCGTCAAGTACCCAGAGGACAGCGCCGAGCGAGAGGATAGCCACGTATCCGAGTACCAATACGAGGTTCTCCGGGTGCATCATCTGAAAGAGGAATGTTCCAACGTACGTTCCGAAGCGTTCGATGAAACTGATGTTACTTTCGTATGGTACCTGTGGTGCAAGCGGCCAGAGTAACCGCCCGAAATTGGGTCCGTTCGCGCGAAGCGCGAGCACGTCGGTGACGAGGTGTGATGCATACCCAACAAGAGCGGCGATGGATACGGGCTTGTCGCGTATTCGCGCCGAACCAGCGACGAGCATTATTACGGGGAGGCCGACGAAAACAGAGTGTGCTGGTCCGTAGCCTGTCGTGATGATGCCGAGCGTCCACGAGAAGGGCTTGTCGACGAGGTCAGGCATCTGCGTCGCCAGTGCGACAGCCAGTGCCGCTTTGTCGCTCGGCGGGCGACGCCAGACGACACGGCTCAGTACCGAGTACGATACGTAACCGAAGAGCAAGTGCTCCCATGGTAACATCAGATGCTCGCCTCTTCGTTCGTTTGTGGCTGAGCCGGCTCTGTGTCGCCTTCACCGCCGTCGACAGAGACGACGAGTTGGACGGTTTGATACGCACTTTCTCGGCTCGGTTCTGCTGGTGGCTCACCTTCGTAGACAAAGAACACGAGTCGCAAGGAGTCACCCGACATGGGCGGTGTCACGTCGTGGTTGATGTACGCGGTCTCGTTGTCTGCAACTGACCGCTGCACCCGCGAGAGTTCGTGTTCTTCTACAACCCGTGTGTTGTTCGCTACAGCTAGCGTTCCATTGTTCCCCCCAGCCCGCGTTTTGTTGTTCGCTACGGGCTGTGTTTCGTTGACTGTCTCTCCAACCCACGGTTCGTTGGCCGCTCTGTCCAGTCGTTGGAGTTCCGTGACAACGGTGTACGTCTTGGACTCGTGTTCGTGGTTCTCTATTGCGAGTGTCAGTGTCGTCGGCTCTCCTTTCGAGAGTTGTTGGGGGTATCCGCCGATTTCGTATTCTGACCCGTTTTCGGTTACGAGATACACTTCGGTGAAATCCGATTCTGGCTGTTGTGTTTCGACCATTGCGAAGCCGACGCTACTGAGGAACGCGACGACGCTCACGACGAGGAGGACGTTAACGGCGAGCGACACTGACGAGCGTTCCGACTGCACCGAGAGGGGTGAACGAACCCCACTTGTAGCCGTTTTCGCATTGCCGATAAGAGCACGGAGCGGCGGGAGGCCTGATCGTTCTTCCTCCGGAAGCATGGCCCGCCGGGCGACGGCGAGAGCAGAGAACAGTATCGTCACCACGAACACGCCGACGCCCGTGATGGTGGCGTGGAATCCCCAGCCGAAGTAGTTTGTCAGGATACCGACTCCACTGACGATGGCGACGCTCGATGTCGTTGCAAGGACTAATCGAACGGAGTACAGGAGTCCGGCGGTGTGTCGTATCGGTCGCGTTAACGAGCTATCTTTCCCCATCGTATTGGACTCAATGTCGGAGCGCCGTTCCGGAAAGGCCGCAGCAAGAAGTGCGTAGCCTGGATAGAAGACGATGAATGGAACAACGAAGAGGCTCCGGACGACCGACCCCGAGACCCCGAGGAGAATCACCGCGAGTGCGGCGACCGCTCCGGCGACGACGAGGAGTAAGTCGAGTGTCCACCGACGGTAAGACGACTTCATCACCCGCGGATTGACAGTGTGCATTCAAAAATGGGTGCGACCGTTCATTTCGAGAAGAGCCGTAAAATCGGATTATCGGCCTGGTAAGGTCTGCTTGTAGATGGCAGTCTGACCCTCGTGAGGAGCTGATTATCGGATAAACCAACCATTCTCGCAAGCTGAGTCGCCGGTTCGAATGCTATCGACTCACTCTCACTGATCTGCACGCTATCGACTACCCAACCTCTCCGACTTGCACACTACCGACCACCCAACTGCACCGACCCGAACACTATCGACCACCCAATCTCTCCAACTTGCACACTACCGACCACCCAACTGCACCGACCCGAACACTATCGACTTGCCAACCCCTCCGATTCGTACGCGATAACGTAACACGCTCTTCTTCGCTCACTCTCTTACCGTCCCGATAATAATGGCCGTCTCCTGTGACCTCTTTCTCGAACCGCGGGCCGCGACGGTCCGCCCCGACCAACACATGCGCACTAAAACGAAACTCGTTACGGCACTCGTTGCACTGTTCGTACTCGTCTCCACCTACCGCTCTGTCGGCCGTGGGTCGTCGCTCCCGGACGAATACGAGACGACCGCTGACTCGACGTCGGCATGAACGAGTACGTCACCGGAACCGGGTGTACAATCGACGACGACGTTACCATCGGCTATCCCGTCGGTGACGACCCGAAGCAGACCGTCATCGGCGACGAGGCCCGAATCCGCTCGGGAACCATCATCTACAGCGACGTGGACATCGGTGATGACTTTATCACCGGCCACGACGCCCTCGTCCGAGAGAACACCCAAATCGGCGACGATGTCGTCGTCGGTACCAAGACCGTCATCGACGGAACATCTGTCATTGGCTCCAACGTGAGCCTCCAGAGTCGGGTCTACGTCCCCACCAACACCACCATCGGAAACAACGTCTTTGTCGGGCCCGGTGCGGTCCTCACGAACGACCCGTACCCGGTTCGACAGGACGTCGAAATGGCTGGCCCCACGCTCGAAGACGGCGCTTCTGTCGGCGGTAACGCGACTATCCTCCCAGATGTGACTGTCGGCAAGAACGCCTTCGTCGCCGCTGGTGCCGTCGTGACTAAGGACGTTCCACCGGAGACGCTCGCAGTTGGAACGCCGACCAAACACCATCCGCTTCCAGCGGAACTCCAAGAAAAAAATTCGATATGAGCTCACAAGCAACCGTTACGAACCTCTATGGGTCCGAACGACCCGAAGACGAGCAGGTAGCCGCACTGACTTCCGGCCACATCCCGGTCGGCGTTTACGGACTCGGAAAGATGGGTCTCCCCCTTGCTGCGGTCTACGCCGAGACCACCGAGAACGTGACCGGCGCGGACATCGACACCAACGTCGTCAACGAAATTAACGCCGGGCGAAGCCACATCGTCGGCGAACCGGGTCTCGACGACCTCGTTTCGGAACTTGTCGCAGACGGTGCACTCCAAGCGAGTCCCGAACCCCGCGAAGTCGCCGATGAGGTGAGTATTCACGTCGTCATCGTCCCGACGCTGGTCGACGAGGACGACCGCCCAGACCTCTCGGTCATCGAAGCGGTGACAAACGATATCGGGATGGGTCTCGACGAAGGCGACCTCGTCATCTTCGAATCGACGCTGCCGCCTCGCTCGTGCCGTGATGTCCTCCTCCCGCGACTCGAAGAACAGAGCGGACTCTCCCTCGGCGAGTTCGGTCTCGCGTTCTGCCCCGAACGAACCTCTTCCGGCCGCGCTCTCGAAGATATCCGCGGTGCGTATCCGAAGGTCGTCGGCGGCGCGGACGCCGAAAGCACCCGCGCGGCGGCGCTCATCTACGACCAGATTTCCTCGAACGAGGTTATCACCGTCTCGGATACGACGACCGCGGAGGCGGTCAAAGTGTTCGAGGGCGTCTACCGCGACGTCAACATCGCCCTCGCAAACGAGCTTGCGACTCACGCGGACGAGTTCGAAATCGACGTGACCGAGGCAATCGACGTGGCCAACACCCAGCCGTTCTGCGAGATTCACACGCCGGGCGCTGGCGTCGGCGGCCACTGTATCCCGTACTACCCGCAGTTCCTCATCAAGCAGTTCGAGACCGATGCACCGCTCATGCGAACTGCTCGTGACGTGAACGACGAGATGCCGCACGTCACCGCGCAGTCCGCGCTCGACGAACTCCGGAAACTCGACGTCGACCCCGAAGACGCCTCCATTCTCGTCCTCGGACTGACCTACCGGGCCGGCGTCAAAGAGATTCGAAAGACGCCGGCGCTTCCCGTCATCGAGCACCTTGTGGACGCTGGCGCGGATGTCACTGCCACCGACCCGATTCTCGACGACACCAGCGTCTTCGAGGACGCGGGTGCGACAATCACCCCCGGCATCACGAGCGACGACTTCTCCGTGGATGCTGTGGTTCTCGTCACGGCTCACGAGGAGTTCGAGCACCTCGATATTCCTGCCTTCGGCGACGCTGACGGTGACAGTGACAGCGACGGTGACGGCGACAGCGACTGCCCGCTTGTCCTCGTCGACGGTCGACAGGCAGCGACGGCGTATCGAGACGACGAAAGCGTCGTCTATCAGGGGATTGGTCTCCATGACTGAGACGGTCTGTGTCGTCGGACTGGGATACGTCGGGCTTCCGCTGGCTATCGAGTTCGACCGCGTCGGAAAGTCGGTTATCGGCTACGATGTCGACTCGGAGAAGGTCTCCGAACTCTCCAGCGGAACCGACCCAACCGGCGATGTGACCGACGAGGGGGTCGCGGCGTCCGACGTGTTTTTCACGACGGACCCGGCGCAGCTCTCGGATGCGGATTTCGTCATCGTCACGGTCCCCACGCCAGTCGATAGTATGGAAAATCCCGACCTGCAGTTCGTCGAATCGGCGGCTGAAACGGTTGGAAAGTACATCTCGCCGGGGACGACGGTCGTCCTCGAATCGACGGTCTACCCGGGTGCGACCGAATCGGTTCTCGTGCCCGCGCTCGAATCCGAATCAGGCTACACTGTCGGCGAAGACATTTTCGTCGGCTACTCGCCCGAGCGCGCCTCGCCCGGCGACACCGGTCGCGGCGTCCGCGACGTGGTCAAAGTCGTCGGCGCGAACGACGAGCGCGTCCGCGACGAACTCGCCGAACTCTACGGGAGTATCGTCGATGCGGGTATTCACAGAGCACCCGATATCGAGACGGCGGAGGCGTCGAAGGTCATCGAAAACGTCCAGCGCGACATGAACATCGCGCTCGTCAACGAACTGGCTATCGCCTGTGACCACATGGGCCTGACGACCGAGGATGTCCTCGAAGCCGCGGGGACGAAGTGGAACTTCCACGACGGCTACTCGCCGGGATTCGTCGGCGGCCACTGCATCCCGGTCGACCCGTTCTACCTCACCTACCGGTCCAAACGCGAGGGCTTCTCGCCGAAACTCGTCCTTCAGGCGCGCGAGATTAACGAGTACGTTCCCGTCCACGCCGCCCGGAAGACGGTCAAGACCATCAACGACTCCGGGCGCGTCCTTCAGGACACCCGCTTGTTGGTTCTCGGTCTCGCCTACAAACCCGGCGTCGGCGACATCCGGAGTTCCGAGGTCGGAACGATGATCGAGAAACTCGACGAGTTCGACATCGACTGCGTGGGGTACGACCCGCACGCCGACCCCGATGCATCGCGCGAGGTCTTCGGAATCGACGTGACTGAAACGGTCGATTTCGAGGCCTACGACGGCGTCGTCGTCGCAACCGCCCACGACGAGTTCGCCGCGTACGACCTCGAAGCGATGGCGGCGGGTCTCGGCTCCGACCCGGTCATGGTCGACGTGGCGGACGTGTTCGACGCCGACGAGGCCGCCGCCCACGGCTTCCACTACGCGCAGTTGTGAGACCACCGCTTTCCCATCCCTGTTCACCGATGGATATCCTCATCACGATTCAGCACCCCGCACACGTCCACTTCTTCAAACACGCTATCGACGAGTTCGAGGCGCGTGGCCACGAGGTGCACGTCCGCGCGCTCGACAAGGACGTGGCGCTTGCGTTGCTCGATGAGTACGGAATCGAGTACGAGGTTCTGGGCTCTCGCGGCGGGTCGCTCCCCCGCGTCGCGCTGTCGACACTCGCAATCGAGTATCGGCTCTACCGCGAAGCGAAGGAAATCCAGCCGGACGTGATGGCCGCAATCGGCGGCTTCGAGGCGTCACACGTCGCACAACTCGTCGGCGCGAAATGCGTCGTGTTCACCGACACGGAACACGCGACGCTTTCGAATGCGCTTACGTTCCCCTTCGCCGACGAGGTTGCAACACCCGGCTGTTACCACGACGACGCTGGCCCGAATCACTATCGTTATCCAAGCTATCACGAGCTTGCGTACCTCCATCCCGACCGATTCGACCCCGACCCGTCCACCCTCGACGACCTGCCGGTCGATGCCGACGACACCTACGCCGTCCTCCGACTCGTCAGTTGGGGTGCCGCACACGACGTTGGGGATGCCGGTCTCGACAGACTGACTGAACTGGTCGGCCGTCTCGAAGACGCGGGTGCGACGGTTCTCGTGTCGGCGGAGGACGACGCGCTCCCTCCGGAACTCGACGGGTACGATATCGATATCGACCCCCATCTCATCCACCACGTGCTCGCGTACGCCGACCTCTTCGTCGGCGAGAGTGGAACGATGGCCTCGGAGAGCGCGGTCCTCGGGACACCGACCGTGTACGTCCACAGCGCGGCCCCCGGACTGATGCGTGACCTCGCGTCGTTCGACCTGCTGTATGGGTACCACGGCGAGAACCGAAACAAGCACGCCGTGAAGCGAGCGGTCGACATTCTCCGGTTGTCCGACATCGATTGGGACGAACGACGCCGGGCGCTCCTCAATCAAAAAGTGGACGCGACGGACATTATCGTCCAGCGGGTTCTCGAGGCCGGAACGTAAGCCGCGAATTTCACGTCGTCTCTCAGGTGGTGGCCTGAGTGTCTGACCCATTGGTCGAGTGTCCGACCCATGCTCGGTCCGGGGGTAAGTACCCCTCTTCTCTCCCGCCTCGAACCAAACTGGTCGATATGCTGGGCGCGTGGGAACCCGTGTTCTGTCGAATCGCGCGGGCACACATCATTTACCAAGTATATAATAAGGACCGTGTAGTTCTTGAACTATCACTATGACACTGCTGGATACAGTTCAATCTTCGAGCCGTGACGGTGATGTGACCGTGATGGTGGCCGGTGCCGGTCGACTCGGCACGTCGGGGATCGTCAAAGCCCTCCGTCAGACCGAGGCGTTCGACGCTCGCGTCGTCGGCGTAGATACGGACCCTGATGCGTGCGGATTCAGTTTCGTCGACACAGCGGCTACTGTCTCCCCCGTTAACGGCGGCGATTACATCTCCGACGTACGAGGAATCGCCCGGAGGGAAGACGTTGATGTGATTCTTCCCCTCATGGCCGCGGAACTTCGGTTGCTTGCTGAAGCGAAATCAGCCTTCGAAAACGACGGCATCGAAGTGATGGTTTCGGACCCGCGTGCCGTGTCGATTACAAGCGACACCGGGGAACTCTACGACCGACTCGCCAAACAGGTTCACCCCTCTGTGCCCGAATTTTATCGCGTTACTACTCCAGAAGAGTTTATCGACGCAGTTCACGCACTCGGCTACCCTCACCAACGTGTCTGTTTCAAGCCCTCTATCGCCAACGAGATGCGTGGTTTTCACATTCTCGATTCGAAGATAGACCGGTCGGGAATTCTGACGAATCAGAAACCGAACAGCACCGTGACTACGTTGGATAACGTCCTTCCCATCCTCATGGAAATCGACGAATTCCCGAATCTCGTCGTCATGGAGTACCTTCCCGGTGAAGAGTTCACCGTGGATGCTCTCTCTCGTACAGCAGACACTCCAGTTGTCGTCTCTCGCTCCCACAACGAATCGTGTGACGGCCACTCGTTTACAAGCACGGTCGAAGAACGCCCGGAACTCATCGAGCGGACCCGCGAAATCTGTTCATTCTTGGAGTTGGAGTACAACGTCGCTTTCCAATTTAAGTACACTGCCAGTGGAGTCCCGAAACTCCTCACCGTTGACCCGTGTCTGTCCGAGTCGATTGCCGCGTGTGTCGGCGCTGGCGCGAACATGCCTGCGCTCGGCGTGCAGTATGCGCTCGGACGTGAACTTCCCCCAGTCGATATCGATTGGGGTACGCGCGTCGCCCGCGATTGGCAGGAAGTGTTCTACGGTCCAGATAAAGAACTAAGAACTATCTAACGGTGTCTGTGGTCTATCTCGAACGACTCCAGCGTTACGCACGTCTCAACATATGAACCTCATCTCATCGATACGCGAACGGTTGCAACAAACAGAACTCGACGTACTCGCAGCGGTCGTTGGCCTTGTGCTCGCTCTCGGGTTGTTCCCCATCCGATTCTTCTCGTCACAGATTTTCATCGTGACGCTTCCACCGATTCTCGGGGCCGGCTGTATTCTCTACCTTGCCGCGTCCCGGGGCACGGAAACGACAGACGGCCTTCCGACGCTGACGCCATCAGTCACCAGACTTCTGTCTGTTGGCATCTTCTTCGGACTTGCGGCGATGGTCACGCTCGCGGTGTTGCAGGGTGAACGAAGCGTCCTCTTCATGGACATCGGCGGCGTCGTCGGCGTCTTACTTCTCGGACAAATACTGCTCTCACCGGACGAAGAATTGCGCTCAGGGGTGTTTCTCACACAGGTCGTGATTTACTCGTTCGTCGTGCGTTTTGCCGCGCTCTACACGACAACGGGATACGTCGGCATCGACGTTTGGTCGCACACGACGTTCGTCGAGATGATACTACAGGCCGACTCGCTGTCGGCTATCAACGACAACAAGTACTACGCATCGCCGCTGTTTCACCTGCTTGCGTCGTCGTCGACGCACTTGCTGAGTCTGTCGCTTCGGAACGCGCTGTACCTCTCGCTCGGTATCGTGATGCCGCTCGTCTCGCTTTTCGTCTATGGGACAGCTCGATTGCTCGTTCCGCTTCGGTGGGCGCTTGCGGCCGCCGCGCTCTACGCGATGGGAGACCAGGTCGTCCGGTGGGGTATCCACCTTATTCCGACGAGCATGGGTCTCCTGTTTTTCCTTGCGTGCATGTACAGTCTCGTCCGGGTTATGCACGCGAGCGACAGGTGGCGTGACTTCGGGCTTCTGGTGCTGTTTAGTACGACGGTCATCCTGACCCATCAGGTCTCGTCGTTCATCATGCTGGTGTTGCTTTGTTTCGGGTTCGTCGCACAGGTGTTGCTTCAGCTCGATTTCTTCACCGAAGAACCGGACCCGCTTTCGCTTACGGGCGGCGGTTCTACTCCGGTGAACCTCGCCGGTCTCGTGGGGTTCAATATCGGTCTCATCGTGTTTACGTGGTCGCTGACGCCGTACAAGGGGGATACCTTCCTCGAAACCGTGCTCAGTTACTTCTACGTGAATTTGTTCAACGCTGGCTTCCTGAGCGGTGTCAGCGGCAGCGGCGGCTCGACCGGTGCCTCCGGAACGGCGCAGTCGACCGGTCCAACCTTCCTCTCTCAGGTGTCTACCTACGTCACCGAAGCTGGGTTCCTCTTGCTCATCTTCGCCGGTGTCATCGGGTGTCTCACCGTCCTCAGACGGTCGCGGGCAACCCAGACGACCTACTGTTTCGTCGGGTCGATTATTGCGATGATGTTCGTCGTACTCGGACTCCCGCTTTTCGGTATCGAGAACTTCGTTCCGGGTCGATGGATCGGATTCCTGTACGCTCTTCTCGCTATCATCGGGGTCGTCGGGTTCCGACACCTTGCAGACCGAACTTCGCTCAAGGTTATCGGTGTCGTCTTACTCTTGTTCGTGTTGCTCTACCCGAACGTGATGATTATGTCGAACGACGGCGCGATGGACAGCCCGGTGTTTCCGAACCAGCACGAACGACTGTCGTACACGGACCCAGAACTCGCCGCAGTCGAAACGTTCGGTGCTGCTCGTCCGACTAGAAAAGGAGCGAAACTCTACACGGACCTGCCGTACGGGACAGTCTGGGAGCGGACAGAAGCCTATCCCGCGGAAGCGTTACCGATGAAACGAGGGAGACCGATTTCGCAAGGAATCATGGTGTATCGGACGTACCAGTCCGAACACGCCTCGTACTTCATGAACAATGCGACTGGGACAGTACAGAATTACAACCCGCCGAAGACGGCGGTCTGTCCGCCAACGACGAACTACGTCTACTCGAACGGCCACGTTACGATTTGTACGCTTCCCGGCGCGGAACCAACGCCGGTTCTTTCCGGAACGTAGCTACCACCCTCATTTCCCAAACAACTCGTGCTGGAAGACAGTATTATCGGCCCGGTAAGCTGGCTTTATCCGTTGCTTGGAGGTGAGACACGGCCAGGGAGACGGTGGTTCGGGTGTTCTGTACACCGCGGAATCGACCGACGAGAGGACGGCTTTACCAGTTCTAGCCGCCCGATGACTACTTAGCTCGTTTATAGTAATGGGGGTTTCACTGTATGTGGTTCGTAGGGGGCGGCCAGCCGTCTACCGTTCCCCTCACAAACCATGATACGCCAGATTCAACGCTCGAAAGAAACAGACTGCGCCGCATCGCGCACAGCGCCCCGCTCGTGGAGCGTGAGTGGACGTCGAACGAGACGCGCTCGGAGGTGGCGCTAATATGTGCGGTATTATCGCGCACGTCGGTGACGGGCGAGCTCTCGACCCGCTCGTAACCGGCCTTGAAAAACTCGAGTACCGCGGCTACGACTCCGCCGGTATCGCCGTCAAAAACGGGACGGGACTCGACGTGTGGAAGTGCTCGGGGCAGGTCTCAGACCTCAAAGAGACCATCGCCAACGTGGAATCCGAGGCGCGAATCGGCATCGGACACACTCGATGGAGTACACACGGCCCGCCGACCGACGAGAACGCGCACCCGCACACGGACCAAACGGACCGGGTTGCGGCCGTTCACAACGGTATCATCGAGAACTACGAGGCGCTCAAGGCGAAACTCATCGACGAGGGATACGAGTTCACGAGCGACACCGACACCGAGGTCATCCCGAACCTCGTCGATTACTACCTCGAACGCGGGAACGAACCGCTTGCAGCCTTCCAGCACACGGTAAACGAACTCGAGGGTAGTTACGCGATTGCCGTCGTCGTCGACGAAAACGACTCCATCTACGCGGCCCGTCAGGGGTCGCCGCTCGTGCTCGGCGTCGAAGCGAACACGTACTTTCTGGCAAGCGACGTTCCGGCGTTCCTCGACCACACTGACAACGTCGTCTATCTCGAGGACGGAGACACAATCGAGGTCCGAGCGGATGGCGTCAACATCGTCGACGACAACGACCAGTCGGTACAGCGCGAAGTCGAACAGGTCGATTGGCAACCCGACGAGACGGGCAAAGGCCAGTACGACCATTTCATGCTCAAAGAAATACACACCCAACCGACGTCACTCCGGAAGACGATTGAGGGGCGAGTCGATCTCGATTCGGGTTCGACCGACCTCGACATCGAAAGCGACCTCTCGGAGGTCGAAACCGTCCACCTCGTCGGATGTGGGACTTCGTATCATGCTGCGCTCTTCGCAGCGTGTCTGTTGAACCGCTGTGGGCTTTCGGCGCGTGCGATTCGCGCCAGTGAGTACGATTTGACCGCGGGTACTCCCTCGAACAACACGCTTTTCGTCGCGGTCACCCAGAGCGGTGAAACCGCGGACACCCTCAGCGCACTCCGCCGTGCGAACGATGTCGGCCTCGACACGCTCGCGGTGACGAACGTCGTCCAATCGACCGTCGCCCGCGAAGCAGACGAACCGCTGTACATCCGCGCAGGTCCCGAAATCGGCGTGGCGGCGACGAAGACGTTTTCCTCGCAGGCCGCGATGCTCACGCTCCTCAGCCAGCATCTCGCCCGCGTCAACCAGTACGCATCTCGAGTCAATAACATCGAAGCACTCCTCTCGGATTTGACCGACCTTCCTGATGCCGTCGAGGGTGTGCTCCAGTCGAGCAACGCTACTCGTCTGGCCGAGAAGTACCTCGACGAGAACGCGTACTTCTTCATCGGACGCGGACTCGGGTGTTCAGTCGCAAAGGAAGGTGCGCTCAAGTTCAAGGAAATCACCTACGAGCATGCCGAGGGGTTCGCGTCCGGCGAACTCAAACACGGTCCGTTGGCACTCGTCACCGACCGTACGCCGGTCTTCGCCGTCTGTGCGGACGATAGTTCGAAAACGGTGACGAACGCCAAGGAGGCACAGACGCGTGGAGCACCGATTATCGCCGTTTCGACGTCGGACCACAGCATCGTCGACACCGCGGACGACCACCTCTCGATCCCCGATATGCATCCGGTCTGCTCGAACCTCCTCGCAAACGTCCAGTTACAACTCCTCTCGTACTACTGCGCAACCGAGTTGGGGAGGGCCATCGACAAGCCCCGCAACCTCGCAAAGAGTGTCACTGTCGAATGAATCCCCTATCGAATCGCATCTCCTGACGATGAACAAAGAACTGTTTGGCGTCCTTGATGATGACGGCATGTTCGACAGTCTCGTGTCCCGGTCGAGTTTCGACTGGGTTGTAGACGGCGAGTGCGCCACCGTCGCGATTCGTGACCCGGCGCTCGGGTTCCCGGGTCGGTCGTCGACGTACAGTGACGAACGAGGCAGCTGTGTCCTCTGGGGGGAGATTCTCCCGCCGGACGGCGTCTCGACTCCGTTGGCCGAGTACACGCTGGATAGATACGAGGTGGTCGGCCGCGAAGCGTTCTCTGAGCTCAACGGGTCGTTCCTCGCCTTCGTCGAATACGACGACGATGCTATCATCGCAACCGACCCGGCACGCACGTGGCAGTGCTTCTACGCCGACACACCCGACGGTCGGGTGTTCGGGACGAACCCTCAGCGTGTTCTGTCGGCCATTCCCAGCACGGAAGTCGACACCCGTGGGCTACTCGAATACGTTCATATGGGCGTCGTCGTCGACGAACGGACGGTTTTCACCCGCCTCAAGTGTATCCCGTTCGATGGGTACATCACCGCTTCCGGAGCTGGAACGCTTTCGCGCTTCGTTTACGACCCTGCCGACCCGGATGAGTTCGACTACGTCGACGAACTTGCATCACGGCTGGAACGTGCCATCAAGCGCCGAACAATCTATCCCGGCCGACATGGATTGCTCCTGAGTGGCGGCTACGACTCCCGGGCCATCGTCGCACAGCATCCGGATATTGACGTGTGTTACACGCTCGGTGCGCCTAAACACCCGGAGGTAAAAGCCGCCCGTTCCATCGCGAACCAGTACGGCGCTGACCACGAGACGCTCATCGTGGATGAGAACTATCTCAATGTCGATGAAGAGACCATCGAGTACACTCTCGGGACACGCGAGTCGATTCACATCCACCATGCAGGGTGTGACGACAAGATCGATGTCGACACCATCTTCCACGGCTTGTTCTTCGATACGTTCCTCCGCGGTCACTTCCTCCCGCGGAACGTGGTCAACCTCTTCGGGAACAAGTTCCCGTTGAAGGGTCTCGAGTCCGACCCGAACGTCACGGAAGTTCTGTCGTCGAAATTCGTCTATCATCCGGCGTGCGACCACGTCTTCCCCGAGTGTTACGACGAGTTCGACACGAGTCTGGGGTTTATCGACGATGTCATCCAAGAGCAACTCGATAAGTGGTCCGACCGCTACGATAACGTCTACAACAGCATCTCGCTCATCGGTATCCAGAACCAGCCGACGCTCCCGTTCCATTTCGAACTGTCCGATAACTACATCGAGTCGTTCGTCGCGGCCGACGCGGAACTCATCGACTGGCACCTGAAGACGCCGCCGGAAAAGCGGAACACGAAGACGATGAAGCAGGCGATTCGGAAACTCGACCCGAACATCTTCAGGCATCGCCCACCTGACCGGCCGTATCACTCGCACCGAAAGAACCAGATAGAGAAATTCCTGCGACGGAAACTCCCGCTCATCGAGCCATTCAGCGCACCATGGCCCGACCTGCAGGCGCAGTACGCGGAAAACGAACTCGACCACAAACTCTTCCCCGGATATCCGTGTATCCACAAACTACCGGTCAGGGTCAAACTCCGCATCAACGACATCACCACGTGGATGAACGCCGCCGTGGACAACAACGTCCTCACACCGAACGACGTGTTGTGCCCCCCAGAGCGACTGCTCACGGACTCCTGATTTGGTCGGGGTTCTCTCAGTTGTTCGCTGTTCTGCGTTTCGTGACTCGTTGGTGCGTTCGTGGATAGATTTTGATGATCGTTGGTGCGTTCGTGGATAGATTGTCGACCTCGTTCTCAGTAGCGTTCGAACGAGACGCCTGAACGTCTGTTTTAACGGCCTCGCGCCACAGTCTCGCCGGGTCTCGTCTGCGTGCCTTCGGATAGTTTCACGCCGGCGTTGAGTCCAGTGTTAATCCCCGTCTTGACGTTGTCACCGACGATAGCACCTAACTTCTTGCGACCGGTCGAAACAGGCTCTCCGTTGACTGGGACGGTGATTGCTTCACTGCCGTGCCGTAAGTTGGCAACGTTGGTCCCCGCACCGAAGTTGACGTGCCGCCCGACGACGCTATCGCCGAGATACGAGAGATGGCCGACGTTTGTGCCTTCGAGGAGAACGCTATTTTTAATCTCGACGGCGTGGCCGACGCGAACGCCAGGCCCGACGAAACTGCACCCGCGGATGTAGGCGTTCGGACCGACTGACGCGCCTGCGGCGATGTACGCGGGGCCTTCGACGACGCTCCCGCAGCGAACAGTCGCGCCTTCCTCGATGACAACATCGCCTTGGATGGTCGCATCGTCGCTCACGTCGCCGTCGATTCGACGCTCGATTGTCCTGAGTTTCCACTCGTTGGCTTCCAGTAGCTCCCACGGGCGTCCAACATCGACCCATCGGTCGAGTCCGACAGGTGAAACGTCGTGTTCCGAGATGACCTGTTCGAGAACGTCGGTCAGTTCGCGTTCACCACGCTCGCTTGGTGGTACGTCGAGCATGTCGCGGGCTTCTTCGGGGAAAACATACGCACCGGCGTTTACGAGGTTGTTCTGCGGTCTGTCTGGTTTCTCGACGATTCCAGTGACGCTGCCGTCGGAGACGTTCAGGACGCCGTAATTCGACGGGTTCGAGACACAAACTGAGGCAACACTCGGAGCAACTTCAAATAGCGAGGCGATACTCGGGGTGTCATAGAGGTTGTCGCCGTAGAAGACGGCAAACGGGCCGTCGATGAATTCTCTCGCGGCGTGAACGGCATCTGCAGTTCCCTGTTGTTCGTCCTGAACCACGTAGGTGACCGGAACGCCGTGGTACGTGGACCCGAAGTACTCTCGAACTGTCTGTTGTCCGTGGCCGACGACGAATATGAGTTCGTCGACTCCGGCTTCGACCGCCGCACGAGCGGTGTGTGCCGCGATAGGTCGGCCCGCGACCGAGAGCATGGGTTTGGGCACGTCGTTCGACAGCGGTTTCATTCGAGTTCCTCTCCCTGCCGCGAGTACGATAGCCTGCATACCTGACGTAGTCGAACGATGGGCGTTATTATGCGCGAGATAAGCCAGAATACAGCTGAGTGCGGCCTCTACAACGGTCGATTAAGGTATCTGTGTCGGGTGTTTGGGACTCGTCGAAGTAACTCACCCGAAGAGCATACCGTGTTGCCAGAGCAGGTCGCGTGCGGCGGCGACTTCCCACATCACCCTGTCTTCGAAGTGAGTGTCCTTACGCGTCGTTTCGACGATGTATCCGGGCAGGTGCAGGTCGCCGTACACTTTGTGGATGAGTAGGGGCCGCGAGCCACCCAGCGAGTTCCCGCGGTTGAAGTCGTAGTACGGCGGGTACTCCGACCGGTCGATGTACTGCTCGTTGACGGCGTTACAGGCGTCTCTCGCGTTTTCTGGTGTGGCACTGGTGGGGAATATTGCTTGTCCGACCTTCCCGTCGTACTTGTAGATACCGCTCGAACTGTGGAGGTCGACGACGACGTCCGGGTCGTGTGAGACGAGTTCGTTCCAGATGGCCCGCGCGAGCGTGCTCGTCGGGTCTTCTCCGGTGGGGAACTGGCGGTTCAGATCGCCGTCGATAGTGTACCGTGCCTTGATACCGATAGCTGGCTGATTCGCCCGGGGGAGGACAACGAGTTTCCCGCCGGTCGGACGAAATCGCGCTATCTGTTGTGCGGCGGTGTATCCCTCCGGCTCTTCACCGTGCATCCCACCGACGACAAAGGCCACGGGTCCGGGTTTTCCCGAGTCGATAACGTGGACTGGCGTCTCGTATTTTGTCCCCGGAAGCAGCGAGTGCGTCTGTACGCTTCCGCTGTTGACTCTATCGAGACGTCGTTGCGTCCACCCGAGGATGTCGGTGTAGTTCCCGCGCTTGTGGTCACGAAGGAGGCGAACCCGAGGGACGGTGGGGACGCCGTACCGGATTGCCTCTTCGGTCGCAGAACGAACGAGGCTGTTGTATCGGCCGCGGTATGCTCGGTTGGCTATCTTTGTCGTGTTTCGGACTCCGCTGCGGCCCATATGGGACTCCAACTGGGTGTGCGTGTAGGATTTCGTCGTGACGTTCGAGAACATGAATTCGAAGAACTCCCAGAAGTTCTCCGGTTCGACGTCCCAGACCCCGTGGGCGGCGCGGGACGCGCGGGCTTCTCCTTCGTCGTCGCTGACGAGGTAGTCGTCGATAGCGTCCGGGCGGTACGAGAGGAAGCGAAGTTCGACATTGAGTTCGCCCGGAAGGACGTACTCGCGAACGATGTCTTCGAGGTTGTGCTGAACGAAGTACTGCGAGTCCTCGGAGAGGAAATTCACGTAGACGACGAGCGTCGGGTTCTCGTCGTCCGTCCCCATTGTTGGATAGAGACGTTCACTGAGGTACGGGGCGGTTCCGACGAGGCCTGCTGTGAATCCCGCCGAGACCCGTTGTACACCAATTGTACCGAACAACGCGAGTCCTCCCGTCGCAGTCGAAAAGTCACGGCGAGTGAGTTGGGTTGCCATTTCAGTTCAGACAAACAGATGTTCTGTATTCTTGTGATATCTGGGCTTCATATGGACAGCCTTCATATATTTTTTGTGTGAATAACTACGATTTGTCTGTGTGATTGTGTGTAGGGGGAGGGGAATCCCGGTTACAGACGACAAATTAAATTATTTGGTCGGACTTCTGCCAAAATATTAATTTTGTGTATTTGTCGTGTCGAAATACTGTTGCTGTAAGTTTATTCGATGTCTCTACTGCTAATATAGAGGCTAATGCAGCCGCCTTGGTTCTTTCACGTCTGTGGTCAATCGCCAGTTCGTGTATGGTTTCGTTGTGTATGTGTCTGACATCTTACAGTGGTGGCAGAAAAAGAAAGAGTGAGGCCACCCCAGTCGCAGCCCGTGACAGGAGCCGGGTTCTGCGATAGTTCGCGGATAGGTCGACAACCGCCGGTGGGGAGCAGCGTCCGTCGACCCAATTTGAACATAGGCGGCTTCCCGGATTATTATCTGGTTACTAGAACGGTTTTCACCTCGGTTCCAGTTGTTACAATTGAGCGAGAGAATCGTTGTCCCCCTCTAGGACCTTTTTAGAGGAGCAACTATCTCGATGGTTCATGTACGTCGCACCCGTGGCGCTCTCTCATGGATGTTCACGAACTGACTGCGATTCAGCGCGATTTGCTCTTCGTTATCAGTGGAATGAGCGGTTCGTCAGGACAAGCGATTAAATCGGAACTGAGGGAGACACAGGGGCGTAATCTGCTCGCGGGGCGCGTCTACTCCAACCTCGATGAACTCGTTGAACAGGGTCTCGTCGACAAAGGGAGTAAAAACGGACGAACCAACGAATACGTACTCACGGAGAAAGGCGAAAAAGCAATCAGGAACCGCCGCCGCTGGGAACGGCGATACGTGAAACAGACCGTCTAACACGTCCTGTACGTTTTCTCCTCCTTCTGATGAACACTGATTAATTATATGTGGGGTGAGACTCCATTCGGTACGAGCGACTGACTCGCCGGCCCCCGCATGACCGACACACACGACTCGACGCACATTGTTCGGACTGTTGTCCAACATCTGCCGGAAGGCATCCTCGTCGAGGATGCGTCACGAAATATTCTCGCAACGAACGAGCGACTCGTCGAGATGTTCGGACTCGAACGCTCTCCATCTGAGCTCGTGGGTATGAACTGCGAACGCCTCGCAGAGAGTGTTGCCTACCTCTTTGTTGATTCGGAAGCGTTCGTTTCGGCTATCGACGAGACTCTCGAACACCGAGAGCAGATTGACCGCGAGGAGTTCAAACTGACCGACGGCCGGGTCTTCGAGCAAAGTTACGTTCCCTACACACTCCCGGAAGGTCCAGCAAACCTCTGGGTCTACCGCGACGTGACAGATGACAAGGAGTACGAACGTCTCATCGGTCGGCAAAACGAGCGTCTCGAAGAGTTCGCGAGCGTCGTCTCCCACGACCTCAGAAACCCGCTCAACGTCATCCAGGGGCGACTCGAACTTGCACTGGAACGACACGACAACGACGAAGATTTGCAGAAAGCCGCCGAGGCTCTCGACCGGACGTTCGAACTCATCAACGACCTGCTGATGTTGGCACGAGAGGGAACAGCAGTCAGAGACCCGGGTCGAATCGTTCTCGCAGATGTTGTGACTCGGTGTTGGGGTACTGTCGAGACAGGGGAGGCAACACTGGCAGTCGACACCAACCACGTCGTCCGCGCCGACGAATCACAGGTCAAACAACTTCTGGAGAACCTCATTCGAAACGCCATCGAACACGGGGGTGACGGTGTGACTGTATCTGTCGGTAGTCTCGCCGATGGGTTCTACGTCGAAGACGACGGCCACGGTATTCCGGCCGATGATTGGAACCAAATTTTCAGCACGGGATACTCTACTTCGCCCGAGGGAACCGGCTTCGGACTCTCTATCGTCCAAACTGTCGTCCACAACCACGGATGGGAAATCGGCGTTACGGAGAGTCAATCGGGTGGCGCACGGTTCGAGATAACCGGTGTCACCGTTCTCGACTCGACTTCGTAACGGCTCTTTTCTGGACGGCTTCTACCATCCGACGACTTACTCCAGTGCGACGTACGGAAGTGTTGCTGGGTCCCCGTCGGCGTAGTCAAGCACCGTTGCTTGCGAATCCCCGTCCGGTACGATAAGGTCTGCAATGAGCGGTGCGTCGTCGACTGCGCCCGACTTCGCACCACCGAAGACGTACGCTCCACGTTCTTCTTTGACCGGACGAAGCGACCCCCGGTCTTCGGACTGCACCGCAGCGACGACTTCCAGTGTTCCCGCGTCGACGCCGTCGAAGGCCGCTCGGTCGAACGTGAGCGTGACCGTATTCGACTCGCGGTCGACAGTTTCCTGAAGTGTGATGGCGTTCCCCGATTCGTCGCTGAGGGCTGCTCCAGTCGCGTCGACGGCGCTCTTCGTGAATCCACTCACTTCGAGGCGGTAGTGCCACGAATCTTCGAACGAGACGGTTGCGCCGAGGTCGTCGAGACTCCTGTCGGTTCCGCCGTCTTTGTTCGGGTCACGAACCCACAGGAGGAACAGTTGTGGCGAGAACCCTCGACCGCTCCCGAAGGCGTTGTACAAGTCCTCCACTTCGAAGGTTACCTGATACCTGCCCGGTGTCTGTTCGACGGTGACCGACTGCAGGTCGAATGCTCCCTCTTTGAACGCCCCGTTTGTCGGGTACGTGTAGGCTCCCGGACCGTCGTCGTCACCCGTCGGGTCGGAGAGTTTCGCAACGGTTTCCGGAGGCTTCACCGTTACCGTCTCGGAAGTGAGCGTCTGTCCGTTGGCTGTTCGAACGGTGACTTCGTAGGTTCCGGGCGTGTCGATAGCGTACGAGAGTGTGTCCTGTTGGTCGGTCGTGTGGGGTGGGAACCGTACGTTCGACGTAGCCACGTTCTCGCCGTCGACGACGATTTCGACAGTGGTGCCGCCGATATAGTCCCCCGAGTTCGACCCCGTCGCGGTCACGAACGACTCTCTGACGAACGGGTTGTCTCGAATCGAGATTTCGATGTCTTGCTCAGGTCGCTGGTACGTCGGAAGCCGTTCGAGGTCGTCACTCGTTGCTGGCTTGAGTCGAATCGCCGTCCCGCCCGTCTCGGCCATCGAGGCGAGAAGCGTCGTATCCGCCGTGACGATTGCCTCGTCCACGCGAACCGGTTCGAGGTTCGGATTCGACCCGTACGCGACGTCGACACCGTCGGAGTACAGTTCTGCGACGTATTTCCCCTTCGTGTGGCCGAGACCGGTGGCGTTCTCGTGGGCCTTGCCATTCGAACTCCTGTGACCCTTACCGCTCGATTTCCCCGGACTCGATGCGTGCCCGTCTCGCTGTCCCGGTGCGCTGTCGAGGAAGTCGAGTGAGATGTCGAGTGCCCGGCCGTTTTCGTCGGTCATGGCTCCGACGAACCATTCATCTCCGCGTTTTCGTGCGATGACGGAGTACGAGCCAATCTCCGCATCGAGCACGCGAGTGTCGTCCCACGGACCGGCGGGAACCGACTCGATGAAGTCGAACGCATCGACTGTCGGCCTCCGGGTCGGGTCCGTCTCGGGTTCGGGCATCGAGGAGTCCGGTTCCGTCACTGCCACCGAATCGAGGTTGAACCCGCCGGTGTCGTCGTCTCCGAGCGTCAGTGTAACCGTGTTTGCACCGGCCGACAGCGAGACGCGGACTGAAATCGCGTTCCACTCGTCCCAGTACGCCGTCGGTGGGAACGTCGCCTGTTTTTGTGCGTCCCCATCGACGAGTACAGTCGCTGTTCGAGGTGTCCCTTCGGGTACGGCGTTGTTTGTCGCGTCGCTCGCGTATCGGAAGTGAAGGTCGTACTCACCGGCGCTCGGGACGTTTTCGATAGGCCACGAAAGTGAGGCCCCGTGGTCGACGGTGTTGGGGTCGACCGGGACGTACTTACCGCCGAATGCCCCGGCCCACTTCGCGGCTGTTGCGAACCCATTCCGTTCTGCATCTTCCGCCTGTGTCACGCTTCCGACTTCGAGTGCCGTGTCTCGGTCGGCGAGATACGAACTCGGGAGGTCGGAGACCATCTGCAGGCCGCTGAAGTACGTCGGGTACATGGCGAGTTGCTTCGCTCGCGTCGTTTCGATGCCGCCGGACCCGGAGTCCATGTCGAAGATTCCCGGCGTGTACTCGACGGGACCGCCGAGCATCCGGGTGAACGGGAACGTGACGTGATGCGATGGACCGACGCGTCCGAAGGAGTCGTACTCCTGTCCGAGGACGCCCTCTCGTGTCATCACGTTCGGGAAGGTTCGGCGCTCGCCGGTCGGCTTGAGTGGTTCGTGAATCTCCAACATCTGCCGGTGTTTGGCCGCCTCGCGGTACACGAGTCGATGGTGGTTGACGAGTGGTTGGCAGTGGTGATTGTACGTCTCACCGTCGATGCTAACGCCGCTGTCGGCGACGTATCCTGTCTTTATCGAGTGAATTCCGAGTGAATCGTAGTAAGCGAACGGACTCGAACTGTCCGAAGTGAGTTGCGACTCGTAGTTCGAAATGTTGCCCGCAGTTTCGTTGTGTGCGGTCATTCTAACCGGTGGGTTGAGGGCTCGACCGTAGTCGGTCACCTCCTCGATATCGAAGTCCGGGTAGCTCTCGTCGAAGTCCATGGCGCTGCCGTCGCCGGGGTAGGTGCTCCAGCCTTCGTTCCAGCCCTCGACGAGGACGCTCGGAATGTCGTGCTCGCTGGCAAAGTCCATGTAGCGCTTCATGCGCTTGGTCTGTGCGCCGTGGTTTCCGGTTTCGGGACCGCGGTACTCCCAATCTGCGCGTCCGGTAATCATGAGCCACCACACGCCGAGGAACTTCTGTGGTTCGATCCAGTCGGTTCCGTGCGGGAAATCGGCAGGGTCGTGTGGCTCGTTGAGGTTCACGATGAGGTTGGACTCGACGAGGTCACCCGGTCTCGACCCGACCTGAATCGTCCGCCACGGGGTTGCGTGGGGTGCCGTCGCCGCCACCTTCGTCCCATCGGGGAGTGGTGCGAGCGTCGATTCGAAGGCCGTCCCCCCGGAGGACGTGGGTTCGACCCCCATCGCCGCGTAATCGACGAGGCTGGCTTCGTGAATGCTTAGATACGTTTCATCGTCGGCCTGAATCGTCATCGGGGTGTGAGCACCGCCGAAGGGGCTTCGTTCGCCGATTTCGCTCAGCGGCGTCTCCTTGTACCCGTATTCGTAGCTGTTGAAGTCGTTCTCGATCCACCACGCGGTGTAGTCGCCGCCGAATGCGAACTCCGTCCGCTCTGCGGTGATGACAAAGTCGCCGAAGCCACTGTCTTCGGGGAATACGTACCGCAGTCCGAGACCGTCGTCGAACACACGAATTGCAACTGTGAGCGCCCGCTCAGGACTGGTCGTCTCGGCGAGACCAACACGGAGTTCGTTGTAGTGCTCACGGATTTCGTTGTATTGGTCCCAGACGGGTGTCCATCGGTCGTCTACCGCCGAGCGTTCGGTCCCGGTAACCGTGAGTTCGGTCCCGAAAGCGGGCTGCCCGTCGAACTCGAACCCCAGCGACGACGGTTCGACGACGGTTCGTCCATCGTACGAAACGGTGTACGTTGGCGTCCCCGACGAGACATCGAACTCGACTGCGACTGCACCATCCGGAGACGAGATTGTTTGGGCGAGTTCATCATCGCTATTCGACACGGTCGAAGCGACCGTGTCGGGGACGTCGAGTGTGTACGATGCTGCTGCGGCCAGCGACGTGAGCCCGCCGAGAAACTGGCGTCTTCCGAACTCCGCCCTGTCGTCGTTTGTCTGAGGTTCTCTATCGGACATCCTGAAAATTCGTTATTCGATAATGAATAAAAGTCTTATTGCCGAAGAAATATGTGTTCATACTTTATTGCACGGTTTTATCGCTTCTATCGTCGGAATTCGATGGTTGAGTACTTTTGTGAATGTTTCTGTAGGTCTGGTGGCAGGGAAGTCGATGGCTGTGGCTTAGCCGATTTTTTGGTGCGTTCCTTTGCTGGTATTCAGGTTTGTAGACAAAAAGAACAGAAATTTGACTGTATTACTAGTATCATTGTCGCAGTGAGACAATGAGGATTAGCGAAATGGCGCGATAGTTTGGTCTGAGATGGATGAATTGAATATCGCTATATAAAATTAGTGAGTCGCGCGCGCCCAGTTTCAGAGGATGGCCAGTGGAGTTCGTCGACGAAGTTGTCCTTCGAACCTACCTGATGGGAGCAAAAGCGGAAAGCTCGCCGTCAATGGATGTATGAGAAGTTAGAGGCAGCGTTTGGTGCGTAGAGCCGGCATAGCAGTAATACAGGAGGTTACTGCAACTACCGCGGTGTGGCTAAAGAGCCACACACCAAGATTACCGGAGTCTGCTTCGCAGACTCCAGATGAAACAGATGAAATGAGGGTCGCGTGCCTACTCGGCGCGGCTTATTATTTTTCTAACAACGCCAACACGATTATTCGCGGCACGGTAGTGTTCTCTTCCCAGTTCAATTAGGTTGATTTCTCTTCCCCCAATTTCTGAATAATGCCAATCAAAACTACAATTGTATCCGTCTTTAGAATCTTTTGAGACACCAGAGTCCAGTCTTCGAATATCGTCTTTTTTTTAATCGAGATTGGTGGTTCTGAACCTGACTTTCCTTCAATAATTGGATGCATATTAATCGAAATTGGCATTAATTGATTGTGCTGAACATAATGCCTTAGGCCAAGAATTGGTTTCCGGTGGGTATCATACTTGTCATCAGATAGAAACTCAACCTCTTCTTCAATTCCCAATTTCTCAACAGTATTATTTAGAATCTCATCAAAAGTATATGCTGACGAAACATAATTGTGAATCTCAGTATAGACGAAGGCCTGAGAATCTGGATGGAAAACCATTTCTAAGCTTATTTGATCGAATACACTGTCCCTCCGTTGATAATTCAATTTTAAAACGTCGAATGCTGTTAAGAGTTCAGAATCTGACCGTTCAACAAGATTTTCTTCCAGATCTTGCTTATAGATTGTCTTCCGAGAAATGTACTCATCCCCATCAAATGGTTCATCAATTTCTCGGTTTGCAATTGATAAGATCAGATGGCTTTCAATATCCTTAATGAATATCCAATTTCTTCCACCACAATCAGAACATTTGATTTGAGTTTTGAATCCCTCTTGGTTTGATGGTTCAAATTTTGGTGTGCCAGTTATTCTTGAATTACAATTTGTACATTTGACCTCTGACAGAGCCTTATATGCGAGTTTGAAGAACTCAACCATGTTAACAATGTATTCCATTGTCATATCAATCTAGCTGCTTGACCAGTATCTTGACCCACGTCGATCTCGCAGTTCCTCGAGCAACCCACCACCCTAAATCGAGACTTCACAGAGGATTGGCCACCACCGGGGGTCCGCCAAAACGCCCCATAGTTAAGTAAGTATACGCCCGGTGGGGGGTGTGTGGTGGTGGCCACTTCTCGAAGTATACGCTGTCTGTCGGTTCGACGTTTTGGACCGACCACGGACTCACACTCGTAACGAGTCACATCGAAGATAGAACTAAGTAGGATTGGGTGGCCGATGGGGTGTCAACAATGGTATTTCGAAAGCTCCGGAGCCACGACGGCACCCCGCTTGTTGCACTCGACCGTGACGATCTCGTCCTCGACGGCGTGATCTCTGCAGACGAGGACGACCACGAAGAACAGAACATGCACGTCCAGCGACTCGGGAAAGGAGTCTATGTCGTTCGACCCGTGGGAGGATGGCCCCATACCACCGCTCCACGAAACCAAGCTGGTTCAGGGGCTTGTTAGGTAGGAACTGCAGATAAGAGAATACGGCTGAAAATCTGTTCAGAATATTCCCGCCGAAACAAGCAAGATCCCAAGAGCAAGGATAGTCCCGACAATTTCAAGCTTTGTTTGATGGGCTTCTTTCCAATTATTCACGTGAACCACGACGGTTTGAGTATCTTGCATGGCCATGTCTTCGTACGTATAAGACAACGAGAACGTGATATCGTAGTTTCCCGGTCGCGCATCGTCTTTAGTATTTAATTCATATTCAAGAGGTGCGAGCTGATCATGAGTCTGTTCGGCGACTGAGTGAGGTAATGCTCGTTCGCTATGCAAATTCCGACTATCACCAACAAAATATGACTTTGCGAGGTTAAGATACACGCTAACTGCGTCTAGTTGGTGAGTACAGAGGTAGTCCTCACCGGAAGCAGGCTGTGAATACTCACCTGATTCCTTGTCGTGAGCATCATGTATACAGTACCGTAGCGTACCTGGGTTCTCTTCATCAATGATCTCTTCGTGATAGTGGTTCACATAGAGTTTGTTTTTATCTACATCACCAAAGCCGCTGATAAATATACTAATTTTTACTGGCCCTCCTGGATCAATCTCAGGAGTCTGTATTACAGGAACAATTTGGTAACTTGGTTTCATACCATACATATAATATTCGCTCTGGTTATTTGTTTGCTCCTCACATGGTGGATTTCGGTGCTGTTAACCGATCCTCACATGGAGACCAACGGGGTTGCTCATAGGTGAATACAGCGCGCGTATCTTGCATGTGAACCGAAGGTAGTAGCTATCAACCTAAATTATAGCGTACTCAGTTGGACAGAGGCCTATCCCTCCCAGTTCCAACATCCTCATATAAATCTGACCTCAGCACGGGAGCATTGACATACTCCTCCGTGATTTCCTCAACAGTACTATGGAACCACCTGTCTGCCTTTGGGGCAGTATACACCCTTTCGATTAGGTCGTCTAATGAGGTGGTGACTGGGAGTCCAGCGTCAGTAATTGGTTTCTCGTAAGGGTGGTACGGTTCAGGTCTCCATTTTTTATGTCGAAGAACTACGCGAAACTCCCTCTCGTGCTGGAAGCACTTTCTCTTATGCAAGGAGGGTGCGATAACTGGACTCAGCGGGACCACATCATCGTCCCAGTCGATATAATTCACTCTCGTGAAAAACAGATCATGATCTGTCGTAAACGCAGCCCGAAGATCGTCTACTGTGGACTGAATAGCAACGCCTGTGTCGCTGCTCAAGTAGAGCTTCCACATACCGTCTGACTGGACGGGATTTTGATGCCAACAACTAGCATATACCCACTGCTGAATGTCTTCAAACTTCTGCGTAAGAATACCGTTATTTTCGCCCGAATTAGCAAGAGTCTTTGTTGACGGCATCCCCTCACGTGGGTCATCAAACTGATCTACTCTGCTGAACCAAGTCTTGCCCGTTGTGAGGAGATTCACATACTGAGAGAAGTCTATGTATCTCCAGACGGTAGCAGTTCCGTCGGCTTGTTTGAACCAGTCTTTCTCAGAGTAATCAGTGTGTTGTGAGTCGCTCATTTCCAAATACATGATTCAACCACAACTAACTTTTGTGAACGCTTCTGAGCAATCTCATATCTCTCAACCAAGCCATCTACACATCAACCCATTTTAGCTGGTCCCGGATTCCCCCGACACACGCTGTATAGTTACTGAACACACCCTCTGTCTGTATCACACGGATTGTGTCAGGTTCTGAGGATTTCAACAGAGCCGAGTGAGTAGAACGTATCCGTCGGCCAACTGCACTCAATGGAAAGATTTCTCTCATCAAAATTGGAAGGAGGTTGCGAAAGTAGCAACCCCGACGGACACGGGTAATAATTGAGCTTACTCGCACATAAACTTGACCTACGAGTCACAAATCAGCCGCTTCACCTCATCGTACTCTCGAAGGTCGTCGAGGAGGTCCGGACGATGTTCTTCAAGAAATTCTAAGTCCGCCGCTAGTTCGTCGAATCGGCTACTCTTTACCGGAAATCGAGGTGAGCCATCGCCCTCGAAGTCACGTGGTCCGGCACAGGACCGAGGTAGTTCCGCCGGAACGTCTCACGTCCCGAGTCGGTCATCGCCCACCCGCCCCACGCCATGGTCAACTCCTCGGCAATCGGAACGCCCTCGAACGCGAGTGAGTAGAACGTGTCCGTCGCCCACGTTCGTCGAAGGTCGTGCATCCCGAGGTCGTGCCAGCGGTCGTCGTCCAAGTCGTCAGCCAACTGCTCGCGCGCCTCGACAATCCAGTCTCGCAGCGACCGAGTGGATACGTCGATGACCGGCTCGTCGACGCGCAGTCGCGCTGCTGACTTCAGATACTTCACGCGCTCGCGGAGACTCCGCGAGACCGGCGTGTCCCGCGTGCCGGTCTTCCCGTCGGGAATCGTGAGTCGCCACTTCCCGTTGTCGTCGAGCGGCTGGAAGTGTCGCGGCTCGACGTTCCGGACTTCGTCGCTGCGGAGACCGTGGAGTGCGAGGTCAAGGGCGATGCGTCGACGCGGGTATTCGTCCTCGACGAGTGAGAGCAGTTTGGCCTGCTCATCACGAGAGAGCCACAGTCGCTTTCCTGACTTCGATGGATATGGGCGTGCCTGCATGGTTCCGGTTCTGGTAGGTAGCTCTGTTTTCCGGAACCTTAGCTAGTTGGGTCGGGTCGATCTCGGGTGAAAACAGGCCGATTTGGTGACTTCGACGCGCCGGAGGTTACGAGAATGGGGTATTCTCGGAAGCGTATAGAATAGCCATCTGCTAGTCGGATCTGCAGGACTCGGGGAGGAGAATCAAAGGTCTATTCGGATTTTTCCCACCATTTGTTTTCTTCAGGAACGTCATCTGGCATCATAGGCCTCGCATTAAAGATAACTGAATGGAAGTCGGTGATATTCTTCGACTCGACGGTTGTGTATCCAAGTCTTATCGGTCTTCGATCACCCAGTCCATCTTTGTACCACAATCGAACTCCCGCGTCGATTTCAGACTCGCCAGAATCTTGAAATATCCACAGAAGCTCGGAAGCTGAGAGAAATCCTGGAGGATTGTCACCCATAGTTTCATTTATGCACACATCATCACCCAGCTGCTCTTCGATCTCGTCGGTCACCGCATGGAGCGAAGTGGTGTAAACTTTCTCTCGTTCGTTCGTTCCTATTACACCGCCCTGGTCATTCAAGCGGATCGCATCCATACGAGGTCCAGTCATCTTTTTCAGCGCAGTTTTCCATTCCCCCTGAATTAAAGGTCCCTGCGATTCCCAACCGATCTTGTTCCCATTTAGCATTGCTTCTACTCTGAGTTCTTCAGCCGGTGCCCGACCAAAATTTGACAGGGTGACTTCAACCAGATCTGCATGTAAAAGATGGGGCCAAGTATCCAAGCCATTATTAGTCGCGTATTCGCTAACCTTCTCGGCTGGAATAACTTGTAAATCCTCGATACGTAACAGGGCCTTCGACTGGAATTCTGTTTGCTTTTTTTCTTCGTTCAGAATCATTGTTTGGCGCCGATAGAGATACACCAAACCAGCGGACAGCACTAGGCTCCCGAGTGCGCCTACGATTTGAGCAAATGCTGGGAGATCGTACGGGGGTGTGTGATTTACTAGATTTGTCTTCCCTGAGGTCTCAGACCAGAACAGCAGTGCTGGGGAGCACAAGGCAGAAACAGCTAGCAGTAGTGAAGACTTTCTAACCACGTACAGATGCGGACACTGCTCAAATATGAATGCTCGGAGCATACCACGGCCAACTCTCTTTGGCTCTCGGTTCCGAAAAGAGAAAACCAGATTCTCGGAACTGCTCACTAGGGTGCATTCGGCACTTTGTCGCTCTTGCCTGAGCACAAAATGTCTGATTCGGGGATAGATATTTGTTATCGTATAGACATTATTATGTGTGGAATCATGACAGAATGGGCACAACACTACGACGAAATCCCAAAAGCACTCTCCAACAACGGTGAGATTAGGCTGCATGCTCTGGAGTTGATAGCTGATGAACCAATCATAGGAAAGTGCCTCGAGGGAGGTACACGAAAAGAAGACTTCAGGACGATACTGTCGGAGCTTGTTAAAGGAGAGATCGACCATGCAACCGCTGAGCAACGTGTCTCATCAGAGCTCCCACCCAGTAACTCACTTCATATGGGGAACAATCACGTATTCAACAGCCAGTGGAAAGAACGGTTGATACGGTCGCAACTGAGTCGGTTTTATAACCAATCAGTAATGGAGATTCTCGAAGAGCGAGGAGACTCAGAGTGTTTTGTCCCGCGCTCTCCTCGAGAAGACACGACTTCAGATTGTACCCAGCAGTTGGCGGGGGGAAAACATGCAACCTCGGAGCTCCTCCGAGCGCTGTATTCTCAGCAGAGACAAGGCAACTGGAACGACGGAGTCACCGTTCCAGGACACGCAAATTGCACCCATACAGTAGTTCCAACCGAACTAGCACAGAATAATTAGTCACCTATCCGAAACTAGGTGATTCTCAGAACTACTGAGTGTTTGGTTGTGAAGACGGTTCCCCCTACTACTCAGTACACTTGACATCTGGTCTATCATTTTATTTGTCTCTGAAAACACTCTTTTCTATGGAAGACCAGCTGTATCCGTCCGACGTTAAGGATTGGACTTGGGATACGATTGAGTTCCTAGCTGACAACGACGTCCCAGAGAGTACCTACTTGGAATACAAGAAGCATCTATCGTATCCTACTGGAGAAAATTCAGATAAGTCAAAACAAAAGTGGCGAAGAAACCTTGAACGAGAGTTCACTGCATTTGCCAATGGATGTGGTGGGATTCTTGTTTTTGGTATGGCTGATTCGATTGATCCAGCGCCGTTTGAACCACCGGAACATGAGGTCAGACGAACAGTCAATCAATATATTAAGGATACAACGCCAGTTGTAGAAATCTATGTCTCCGACCCACTCATCCCCCCGAGCGAGAATACCGACAGAATAGCGCTTGCAGTTCGTGTCTTTGAGGCCTCGCGTAAGCCAGTCAAGGCATCTGATTCGTCCTATTTTGTCCGCGTCAACGACCAGAAGCAGCCGATGAGTCGAGAGCAGTTAGAGTCGATGTTCGTTGAGGCAGATCGTCGCCAACAGGCAGTCCGGCAACTAGAGTTTGAGATCTCTCGGTTTGTGAATTCATTTGAAGAGAATATAGAGGAGGTACCAAACCGGGATCACATTCCGCCTCTTGAGGCAGTTGACGAACAATCACTAAGGGGGGCTCTTCGACAGAACACCCACCTCTTTAGCGATGAAAATATTCAAGAAGATATTATTGAAGTGATGGGAATATTGGATGAAATAAGCTCGGCGAAACGCGAATTTGATGAAGGCTGTAGAAATATGGGTCGTGTCGAACATGACAGTTATAGTGAATTGAACAAAGTAACCCAAGTCAAAATTTTTGATCTTAGCTGTCGTCTAGACTCCAAATTGAGAGATGTCAAAAAGAAGACTCAACTGGAATTCCCGTGAGAGGGAGCTGCTAGTTGAGGTCATCAGAGTACGTCTTTATTTTGGCAATGTGGGGATCTGACTTGGTTCCGAAATAACCCGACTCTCGGAAGTCGGTCAAGAGTACCGACCTAATAGATAGTACAAGCGGTCATAGAACATCTTCGAATTGGTCGTCAACAGCCACACCACCACTTTTCCACCTAAGCGAGGCTATCTGGACAAACTCACTGTCGTGCTGTAGACGCGATATTCAGAATCAGCCCTCCCAAAATGCACGCTGGCGGGTTTCAATTTCAGTGAGTGCCATTGAGAGGACGTCACGCCAATCGCTGGGGTGGGATGTATCGTCCCCATGGGTTGGTGCATCTGGCCCAGGATGGATGTGGTCGCGAGTGTTGTGGTCCGACGGGTGGCGGTCCCATCGGTGATCGAACGTTCCTTCATCGTGGTCTTCGTGGTAGTGTAGCGAGAAGTCGCCGTTCTCGAACCAGACGAGCTCTAAACGAGCGTTTTGAACACTCGATGGGTAGAACCGCCCATCATACACGCAAACCAGCCGTTCAGGGGCGAATTCAGGTTGATCAACTACCTGAGTGAACCGCTCGTCGGTAGTAAACCGATTTCGAATAATGCCCAGGCGGTCAAAATCAATTGGAGCGCCGGAGACCGACTCAGACGCAGTACTCTCATCCTGGCCTGTCATACCGCTGTTCGTTGGTCGGTTGCACCACCCGACTCGCTCGCTAACGCCCGTTCAAGGAGCTTTATCCGACGTTGAGCCGTTTTCCACGCGGAAACAGCTTCCCAAACATCTTCTATCGATTGTTCAGTGGCGGCAGCGTGCTTCGAGAGAGAGACCGCTGCCGGCGACGCGACAGCAAACTCCTCAGCCAAATCTTCTGCACGTGTTGTTTCCGTCTTCAGGAACTCAAGGAGTTCTGCTGTCGTGTAGTCGTCTCGGAGCGTCTGGACCCGTCGCCAGTTCAAGTACGACTGGTTGCGTTCATACGTCGCTGGCGACTCGGTAATCTGTGTCACGATTCCCATTCGTTCGAACCACTCTAAGTACTCTCTCGCGGCATCGACACCGTGGCCTGCGAGGTCGGCGATGTCCCCAACGGTAGCTGGACTGTCAAGCCCAAGCACAGCATCAAAAAAATCGTCTCGCGTTCGGCCCCCACGAACAAGTTCCTCCGGAGGGGACAGAGCATCGAAATCTGGTGAGTTCGTTCGCTCCTCGGCATCAGCCTGGAGTTCAGAGTGCGGTTCTTCCATACCCATACCACGTGGTTCATAGGAATAAACCTTGCTAGCACGGAATATTCCGTCTACATGATTGGAGTAGAATAGATTAACCAACATAGAGCCCAGAGTCGCAGTAACGTTGGTTAGGTCAGTTAACTAGTAAGAGTATCGCAGTACTCACTCATGACCCCTCGTTGCACAGAATCAGACAGTGTCCGGCGAACCGAAACAGCCTATGAATGTCTGTCTTCCCGCCATACCCGGTGACGACGTGACGATATTCAAACTCCACGCGGCCGACTTCGTTCTCACCGACCGAGTCCGATGCCGTCGTGGCAATGGATTTCCCCACTACGACGGCTCTTCCCACTGTTCTGCACGCCCGACGCTATACCCGGCCGTGACCAAGACATCACAGAACGGTGAGCTCTTGAACAGCTCCTGTATGTGGTGGACACCCGCCGGTTGTGGCGGCCCCACCGCCTCTACGACTCGAGCAGTGACGATTGCAGTCGCACGGGCTTGATCAGGTCCCCGAACCCACCGCTTGATTCGCGTTGCTCGGCCGTTGACCCGACCGCTAACCTCGACGTTGATTACCGACTCGTTGGACCCAAACGGGATTGCATCGGTCAGCCTGACGATTTCATCGACACCGAGCGCCGACACGACCGGCTGGTACAGTCCGGTGCGGCGTAATACTGCCAGATAGCGAGTGACGATGCGAGAGTCGTAACACAGTCGACTCTCGATTGTCGGGATGGCCGTCGTCCGGGCAAGCACGTGCTGATCTGCGAGATTTGCCCGATACGCTCGGCGCCGCCCCCAGCCAGGAATCTCGACCACCCGGGGATCGGTGAGGCCAGTCACTGAAGTCGACTCGCCGTCACGCCGCACCGAGAAGTCCCCAAGTGCGTCCTCGATTGTCCATTTAACCGTATCTGGGCCGAACGCGTCACCAATACCCAGCAGTAGGGTGATGTCCGCTCGGTCGACTGTATCGAGTTCTGCGGTTGCTTCAGCAACGAAGAGGTTCGTCAGTCCGGGAGACAGTCCGACACTGAGTACGGCCGTCGCGCCTCGTTCCCGAGCGAGATCGTCGAACGACTCGATAGCCCGGAGAAGCGCGTCCGTCGGCGAGATATCGACGTAATCGATGCCGCGCTCGAGACAGGCTTTCGCGAACTGTGGCGTGTCTTGATCCAGACACATGACCACCGTCCCCACGTCAGCGAGCGCGTCCGCATATCCCGCACTGTCGCTTACATCAAACGTGCGGGGCTCGACGCCAGCGACCGAACTGGCAAATCGGCGGGCATTTTTCTGCGAGCGACCAGCAGCGAGTATTTCCCCCTGTGTCCGGTCGGCGAGCTCCGTACAGACAGTCCGGCCAATCGTGCCGTAGCCACCGACGACGAGCACAGCTGCGTCAGGACGGGCCATACGGAGGCTCCGTGACGGGTGACAGTATAGCCACCTCCGAGTATACTCGGGTCATATACGTCCAAACTCCGTGTCGAGGTAGCGCGGCAGCAGATTCGCTTCGATTCGCTGGAGTTGCTCCGAGACCGTCGCTGGAGCACGTCCGACCGCCGCCGCAATCTCCTCGTGTGTCGCTTCCCGTGGGACCTCGTAGTAGCCCAGTTCGACGGCAGCCTCGAACACCGTTCGTTGCCGTTCGGTGAGTAGGTCCACAAGCTGGCCGCGTTTGGGGACGTACTCACCAAGGGACTCCGGATAGATGTCGACCTCGGGGGGAAGGTCAGCTGTAATACATGTGATCGCAGATTCAGTCCCAACGACCGTGAGGCGAACGCCACGATCTGTGTAGTCGTCTGTGTACACAAGAGGCGGCACGAGAACGAGCGAGTACGCAACGAGGATGTCGAACAGCAGCTCCATGGACGGCGATTGGCTGTATTCGACGTACGCGAGGCCGGTTTCTCGCGTGACCGCGAAGTCGTGGACGGAGCCTTCGCATTCGAGGAGCTGTTCGAGCCGAGCCATATCGCCCGAAAACTCGCACAGTTCAACCAGCCGGTCACCGACTCTGCTGATTTGATAGCTCGTGTCGATCGTCACGGCAGGACAGGCTTCGATAGCGGTCTCCAGTGGGTGGAGTTGCCCGTCATTCCAGATGAGCACCCCGGACGCATAGCGCATGGCGTTCCATTTGCAGGCGCAGCTCAAGAACTCCCCGAGTATACTCGGGTATAGCGTCAATCACACCGACCCGGACTGGTAATACATGATCGAAACAAGCGCCGCGGTCCAGATTGATGCGTCACCGGCGACCGTGTGGCCGTATCTGGAGGAATTCGAAACTCGCTGGGAACGCTCTAACCCTGACCACGACGGGATGTGGGTCGTCATGGACCCAAAAAAGCCGCTTCGCGATGGCCTCCGATTTTACCAGCGTGAGTATGTTGGCCCGATCAAAGGCATGATCAACGCTGAGCTCCGTGACGTCGTCGAAGAACAACGATTCAGTTGGATTGGTACTTGCACCTATACACTGCCCCTGCTTCCGTTCACATTCACTGTCGAAGAAGGCGGAACCGTGGTGCTCGACCCGAGAGGCGGACAGACCCATCTCTCGCATCGTGTCTGGGCTCGCGTTCCACCGACAGTACTGGGCAAAGTAGCCGAAAAGGCGTTGACGGCTGCCGTTGATCTCGAAAATGAGGTTTACCAACACACACTCGTTGAGCTTGAATACTTCAAGAATGTAGTCGAGACCGACGCCGAGAGCTGACGGTCAGTCATCGGTGGACGTGAGTCTGACGGGGACAGACGACGGATTCTCGTCTGGAACGTGGGCCGCCTCGCCAAGCGGTCCTATAGTAGCGTTTGCAACTGGTGACACATCCAACCGCACGACAGCGGTCGGTCGAGTGTGCAATGACTTGATTACGGTGGTGTAAGTCGCTGTTCGATTATTCACGATGTGAGCGGTGCTTAACGCTCTGGCTCATAAGTTATCTCGCACTTATCTGTATCGACGTACATTGTTCTTCTGAACCCAGTCCTCTAGTTCAGCGCGTTTTATGACCCGACATCAGCAGTTTACGCTCGTCGTCATATTCATCGTCGTAGCCACTGTTCTCGGAAGCGTTCCACCGTCAGTGACGGCCACAGAGACGGTTCCGACTGAATCGACCCTCGGGGCCGACCAGCTACTCGGAGCAGGACTCGCAGAGGAGGGACGTAGTATCGATGACGGCGAGAGAGTCGCCGCGATTGACAATTCGACGCACGATGACGGAGAGGGTGAAGACGATTGTGTCGTGGATGACGATGATCACGTCGATGATAAAGAGGACGACGGCTTCGAATTCGGTGACGAAGACGAGGCTAACTACATCGATGACGACGAAGATGATGAGGATAACTTCGAGTTCGATGATGAGGGTGACGAGGACGACCACGAGGATAGCTTCGAGTTCGATGACGAGGGGGGCGAGGACGACCACGAGGATAGCTTCGAATTCGATGATGAGGGTGACGAGGACGACCACGAGGATAGCTTCGAATTCGATGATGAAGGTGACGAGGACGACCACAAGGATAACTTCGAGTTCGATGACGAGGGTGGCGAGGACGACCACGAGGATAGCTTCGAGTTTGATGACGAGGGTGACGAGGACGACCCTGCCGATGACGACGAAGATGATGAGGACGGCTTCGAGTTCGATGATGAAGACAGGGCTGACCACACCGACGATGACGAAGATGATGGGGACGGCTTCGAATTCGATATCCACGACGAGGACAACCCTGTCTACGTCGAAGAAGGGGAGTCCGAACCAACCGATGACGCAGTGGAGCAGTCCGGGCCGTGGGGGTCCGAACCGGTTGTTATCGCCCTAGAAACCCCTGACGACGGCCGTAACTACACCTCGCTGGTGAACGAGGCGACGACGTTCTGGGAGGCGAACGACGCGCGCTATCTCGGCTCCGAAATCGACTACGAGGTCGACGCGGACGCGCGGAATCCGGACCTCGTCGTCCGCTTTTCGGACGACATCCCGGAGTGTAGCGGGCAGGTCGACGCCGTCGGCTGTGCACCCTACATCACGGACGAACGTCAAATCGACCGGCCGATGACTGCCCACATTCGGACCGGGTTCAGCGACGACTCGACAGCTGAAATCATCGAACACGAACTGGGACACACACTCGGTCTCGCCCACGGCGACGAGCCGGCCGAACTCATGGATGCGACGGGAATGGTCTACACGCTTCCGCGAACCAACGCCACCGAGAAGGCGTTTCCATGGGCTGACTCGCACTTCACCGTCTACATGAACGATAGTGGAGCGGCCGACCCGGATGCGGCCCGCGAGCAGGTTCACCACGCCTTCGACTACTATGACGACGACGCACCCGGAATGCCCGACAACCTCACGTTCACCTACGTAGACGACCCCGAGAAGGCGGATATCCGCCTCCACGTCTCCTTCGGCGAGACCTCGCCGTGCGCCGCGGGTGCGGATTCCTTTGCCGCCGCCAGTGGGTACGACCCCGACGGAGACAAAGCGCTAGAGACGTACGACACCCTCGGCATCGTCCTCGTCGACCTTGACTCCGACGCCGTCGGCTGGCATGTGGGCTACTGGACGGCCCACTATCTGGGTGCCGAGGACGACGAAGACAAGCCCGAACCATTCAGAAACGCCACGTACAGTGACCGACGGAGTGAGTGGTGGGAGTGACCGAGTGGACTGAGTCCTCATAGGAAGGGGCGTCCGTCACGTCGGCGATACTATCGTGCTCTGTGAACTACAAGCAGACAGAACGATTGATTCTGTCTCGGGTCCCACCGTGAAGTACTCGGGTGTTCAACCCCTACTCTACTTGTTGTGCCGTACCGAGAGCAAGCAGCGTGGCGGCAGGACCTTCTCGAGCTGATTCAAGAGATGAGCCGAGCCGTCGACGCCGCCATCGTCGAGGGACAGAACGACCGGCGTGGGCTTCGAGCCGCGGGTTTCGAGAAACGAATCTACACCTGTTCAGAGGCTGGGCGGTTGGTCCCGTTTGCGACCCAAATCGACGAGGAGGAGGTCGTTATTCTCACCGACTTCGACCCGGCAGGCCGAAAGCTGAACGCGCGGTTGCGTGAACTGCTGGCCGACTCACAGGTCAGTCCCGAGTGGCGACGTAAGGTCGGCGCGCTGTTGACGCCATACGACCGTCGGGACATCGAGTCGCTGAACAATCTCTTTCGGCACCAGTGGTAGGCAGACAGGAACTCAGCGGTCGTTCGCATCGATTATTGTCTCGTTCCAGTCGTGCTCGAACCGGCCCACAGACCTCGTCGGCGACGTCGGCGCTAGGAAGCGAGCGATGACCGGACAATCGACGACGTGTACAGATACCTCAAAGAGCTCGGAGTTCAGGACTACGAGGCGAACTTACCGGAGTTTGAAGACGATTAACACCGGAACACAGCGCAACGGCGTGCGATAATCACGATTGGCGTACTGGCCCAGCGCGGAATGTCGCGAACAACCCGTCTCCACTGGTTTGGAATTGCGTTCGGGGTTGGTCATACTACTCACAGCCGCTAGAGCCCGACTGTTGGCACTATCCCGGCGAACCCCCTGGGCGGTTCGGAGCTCACGCCCAAGCGTCCGGAGAATCCTGACGCCGAATTACGAAACACTGAAAGTCGATGTTGAGATCCTCAGTGAACGCTCTCCCGAGATGTTCAAGAATCTACAAGATATGGGCTGCGAAGGTAGCGAGTAGCGGGCGCGATAATTTTTTTATTGGGTGAAGCGTAACTCTAGATTGCTTTCATTGGAGGTCATCGGCTCACGCCGGTAACCTACCTTTTCAGCGGTTCTGTATGTGTATGAGCGGTGGTCGGCTGTGAACTCGGGGTACGGTCCGTCGTCGTACGTCGGCACGGACGTTGGCCAGCGCCTCGTACGCTCCGTCTCTTGGAACACGCGGGCGACCTTCTCGAACTGCTCCCACAGGCTGTAGTACTCGTAGTTGCCGTTCCACTCATCGGACGGCGTTTGGTTCCGGCCACTGAACGAGTTTCCGAACCACCGGATTATAATTACTAACGGCAGCATACGGATACGTACCGAACGTCCTGATGACCGACTCTGGCCAGCCGCCGTCACCCGACCGCCTGATTAACCTCGTTGCTGGTGAGGACCACGAGGAGGCAGTGGCGTGTCTAGACCGACTCAACGCGGCCGACGCCGACGCACGCAAGCGTGTCCTGCGGGCGCTTCGGGGCTTGGCCGAGGAGTGCCAGAGTTCTTTCGACGGACTCGCCGTTGCACTCGCGACGTTCCTAAACGACGATGACCGGGCAGTCAGACTGACGACCGCCAAGTTGTTCGTCACGCTAGCGCAGTCGGAGCCTGGTGTCGTCCTACCAGTCGTTGAATCACTCGCGGCTCGCCTCGCCGACAATGAAGAGTTCTACTACGTTCGAGCTCGCAGTGCCGAAACACTGGGATACGTCGCGCTCGAACACCCCAAGGAGGTCAGTGAGCCGGAGATACTGGCGGACCTCCGGGTCGGGCTGTCGTTCGATGAACCCGAAGTCAAGGAGAAACTGGCCAAGGCCATAGAGTACGTCGCACTGGGTAATCCGGACCGGCTCCGGCATCAGGTCACGTCACTGGCAGAGCATCTCGATGACGAGAGCGAACTCGTCCGGTATCACATCTGCACGGCTCTCGTGGTCATTGGCTGTGAGCACACGGAGCGGTTATCCGAGGCAGCGGATGCGCTCGGGAATCGGCTGACCGACGAGAGTCCATACGTTCAGGGGCGGACGGCGGAAGCGTTCGCTATGCTAGCGCGGTCGGACGTGGGGGTCGATACGGTCCCTGATCTCGACCGAATCGATTCGGTGGACGACGAAATGCCGTCATTCCTAGCCGACCGCGTGCGGTTCGCTCGACGAGTGTCCCAAGACTGTCACCACTCTGGAGCGGCTCCAGAAGGTCTCGGGACTGTCGAATCGATTCGTAGCGGGACAGCCGATATCGCCGGGGAGATTACAGCCCCTGACGGCGACAACGAGTGTCCACACTGTGGACTCGACTTGCCGGACGGCAGGCCACCGATGTGTCCGCGTTGTGGGGCCCCACAGTAGCCATCAGAATTTTGGCTTAAAAGTGAGAAGTTTCTTATATTATTAGGCGTGCCTAAAATGCATGGCAGACGACGCCACCGGGCACAAGACACCGACGCGGCGAGAGCACCGCCACGTCGTTAGGTATGTCCGTCGAGAAGGGCCGGCTCGCGCTGTCGGAGATGGCCGTCTTCGCGGTTGTGTGCATCTCTAAGACCAGGAACTGCTCGCCGCCGACAGCCTGTAGGCGAACCTCTGGGGGTACAGGCCGGGAGATAGACGACCTTCCCGGGAGTTCGGCGAGCAGGCGGCTGACCCGAGAGAGTAGCCTGGGGACTGATTTAGGGTCGCCTAAACACCGGAGGTTTTTTAAATTTTTAGGGTAGCCTAAAACATATGGCAGACGACGCCACGGAACGCAAGGGACCAACACGGCGAGAGTACGTCAAGTATAGCGGCGCAGCCATCGGCGGTGGTCTCCTCGCCGGTTGCACTGGCGAGGGTAGCCAGTCGACGTCTACCGCCGACGAGACCCCCACCGACACCGCGACAGCTACGGAGACAGCCACTCTTACGACCTACGAGGCGTGCATTGAGCCGGTCGGCTGTGTCGAATTCGACGAGGTCCCAGAGACCTATATCGTCAACAACGGGGAGTGGGCGGACATGGCGTTCGCGCTCGGGCAGCGCGATGGGTTCCTGACGGCGACGAACATGATCCCTGGGTTCATGTTCGACCCGTTCGGTCTTGACGTCCCGCCGGAGTCCGAGACCGCCACGCTATCGGCGACCAACTGGGATAAGGAGATCTTCTACGAGAATGACCCTGATGTCATTTTGATGGACCCCAACTATATGCACAAGACGGGCTGGGATGGGTCCTGGAGCGAATCGGATACCGAAGAGATTCGCGAGGAAGTCGCCCCGTTCTTCGGGAACAACTTCCTCCGGCGTCGCGAGTGGCACGACTACAAGCTATACTCGCTGTATGAGGCTTTCGAGCGGCTGGCTGACTGCTTCCAAGAGCGCGAGCGCTACGAAGCGCTGGTAGAGGTCCACCAGCAGGTCCAGAGCGAGATTCAGTCGCGGCTCCCAGCCCGAGGCGAGCGCCCGACGGTAGGGCTGCTCAACAGTGCTTCGAACCCCAGCAAGGGAACCTTCTACCCGATGCGAACTCAGACGGAGGGCGTCGAGACGAAGCCCTACCGCGACCTGGACGTGGGAAGCGCCTTCACCACGGATCTCGTAGAAAACGGGAGAATCGACTACGAGCACCTCCTCGAGGTCGACCCCGAGATGCTGATTGTCCACTGGGGTATCGGCACGACTGGTGACGGGACCGGGTTCTCTCCGTCCGCGTTCCGCGAGCAATATGTCACGCCAATGGAAGAGCACGCGGTCGGGAGCCAGCTGACGGCCGTGCAAAACGGCGACGTGTACCCCGGTGCGTTCGGGTCGCAAGGTCCCTTGACCAACCTCCTCCAGACCGAGATGGTCGCCCAGCAGCTCTACCCCGACGAGTTCGGCACATTCGATCCCGAGTCGTTCCCGGAAGTTCCCGATACGAATCAACTGTTCGACCGACAGCGAGTGCGTTCGATAATCGACGGAGAGTTCTGACCATGACGGACGCGAACGGCGGCGATACGACTGACACACCGACACACAAAGAGTACGTGAAATACAGCGGTGCACTCGTCGGCGGCGGCCTGCTCACGGACTGTACCGGTGGCAGCGGCTCAACGGAGACGGCCGCATCGACGGTGACGAGCGGAGACTGAGATGCCGGGCCGCGTACTTGATTGGGAAGCCTCGAAGTTGGGAGCAGCTGTAGCTGTCGTCAAGGATATTTTCGGGCGGAGCGCCACGGTGGACGAGACTCTGCTGACCGAACTCGGGTTCGAGGAACTGCAACGTCGTCACGAGACGCCCACAGCGTATCGCGTTCGGTGTGAGGACGTTGCAGACCAGCGCCAGTCGTTCCTTGACGGCGCGACGAACTACGGTGTAGGTGTCGGCATCAGCCACTGGAGTCTAGTCCCGTACATTTCCCAGGGCTTTCCGGTAGATTCCCCGAGGGATTATCCGGTGTTGGCGACAGGCGCTCGGCTCGACGATACCTGTGTGGGTTGTCAGCAAGCAGTACGGCGACAGCTGGTCAGGAGAGTCTCACTCATGGACGATAGTCCCCGACACAAGCGCGCTCGACTGCGGGCATGGATGTATGCAGCGCCCTTCGAGCTCGATGAGACGCCCACTGACGAGGCACCAATCGGTGATTCGACTGCACCTAGCGACACAGACGACACAAAGAAATCTTCTGAGACACGATGAGTGGGGCACCACAGTATCTCTTGGCACTCTACATCGCACAACACCGGCGCGACCCGCCTATTCCGCTTGGTGTCGTCGCGGAGATGCTAGACAGGTCTCCAGCAGCATCGACAGAGATGTTCCAGCGACTCGCGGACGATGGGCTCGTGTCCTACGAGCCCTACGACGGTGTGACGCTGACTGAGTCAGGACGCAAGCACACCGCACAGTTGCACGAGACGTACGTGACCGTCTCGTGGTTTTTCCGGGGCGTGCTGGAACTCGATGACTACGAGACGGAGGCGATGGAACTGGCCGGGCTGGTCAGTCCGACGGTTGCGAAGCGGCTCGCAGCCACGCTCCCCTGTGACACCGAGGGAACGGCCACACCCGAATTCGATGAACCAGCGCCTACAGTCAACGAGGACGAGTCTTGCTAACGGGACGCCGTCTCTCAGTTCGAGCCACCTTGACAAAATCCCACGGCAAGAATGGTATGGATAAACTGTGCCTGCAGTGGAACACGCGAGGAATGAACGGGCGAGACCCTTCAGTGGTTCGACCTATGTACGAATAAGCGAACCCCGGGATACAATCTAGCTTTTAGGCAGTACGAAAAATTGCCAGCAAACAAGTAGGACGATATACAGAATGAGAGATTCAGGGATTAGAAATTCTGAGTAGAGCTATTTTAGGACCCCTTAAAACAACAGCTTTATGATAGTTAAGAGAATATGAATAGTTGCTATGAGCACAGAAGGACTCGAACGTCAGGCGCGTAACTATTTGAACAACAACGTCCCGCAAATCCAGCAACACGGTGGTAACTTCGAGGTTCGAGACATCAATGAGGAAGAAGGGACCGCGACCGTCGCGATCGGCGGTGCCTGTTCGGGCTGTGGCATCGCCCCGATGACGATGAAGGCCATCGAACGCCGACTCCCCGAGAGCGTCACTGGTCTCGAAGATGTCGAAGTCGTCCGCTCCGGCGGTCAGCGTACTGCGGTGATGCCCTCGAAGACTGATGAGATGGAGGACATGGACGAGTACGAAGACTACAACCCCCCATTCTAAGCGACCGTCCGGACGACGAGGCTTGACTCCGTCGCTCTCGTCCCGACATGCGACAGACTGACCAGTCCGGACGTGGTCAGAACCAACTCGGCGTCGCTCAGTCACTTGTACCGTGAACTCAAAGACCTCACGAACAGCGAGTGGTGTCTCAGCGACCAAGAACTCCGCGACCTCGCGCAGCTTGAAGATGTCATCGAGAGATATAGTGGTAACACCGTGCAACCACCGCTTACTCCCGAGTTCATCGACTCACTCGAACACTACGGTTCGCTTTCGACGAGAACGGGTCCTCACCGGCGAGTTAACCAGACATCGCTGATGACGCGGTAGACACTGAGTTTGCGCGCGGGGCACCACGTGAGTAGCGGTGCGAGTACCCCGATAATCATTAAACCGACGAGCCCGACGAATTCCGATGTGCCGGTTCCTATGTGAGGTAGTTGGCGGTTGCCGTCCCGAAGATGAGAATCACGAGTCCGATGCCGGCGTACCCGAGTACGTGTTAGAAGTCGTCCCATCGGCACTGTCTACTTAGTGGTTTCTCAACCAGTGTTCGTCTGACGTACTCTGGGGGACTACGAACCGCGTTGGCGAAGAAATAGTTATGCAGGTTGTGACAACCGGTCTCGTTTCTCTTCCCGTTTCCCTAGATTTTGTTGAAGTTGCTACTGCGACGTGACAGTGTCGTTGCGTCTATGGTTGGTGTGGTATACGCTGGACTGATTCACGAATACTGTATACAAATTCTGTAAACATATTCAATATACGTTTTCAAATTATGATTTTATGTATCGAGAATTGGGTTTTTACTGACAATCTATATGTGAAGTCTCGACAGATATCCCGGTGTAATCCAAGACAGCCGTTCGCGCCGCTCAAGTATCGCTTCGGACTGGGCGACGACTTCGGCCGGATTGGCCAGCAAGTCCTGCAGTTTTTCAGAGAGAGGGTCGAACCCCATGGTCGCGCACGTCGTCGGTGTGCGAACCGATGAGGTCCTCACTGAGCGCGGGGTTCGAGATGAGCGCGTTCCGGTCGGTGTCTTCTACCAGAACTCCGCTCGGGAGGGTTCGTCTCCCCGCTCTCTGGTCGCGTCCTCTCGTCTCAATGGCAGTATCCGAATCTCGTAGTGCGACTCGCCTTCGGTATCGGAGGGTGTGATTTCAGCGCGCGTCGGTGAGTCTGGCTGCGGGTCGAACACGTCGGCAACGGGTGGGGATACCTCGCTGATCGGCCGACTGCGTAGGAAAGCGACCACCATGCAGTTGCGAGGACGAGAGCTGTAAGCGGGCGACCGCCCGGGCGGTCGCGGTTGTGCCATGCCATTACCGCCACGAGTAGCGAGATACCAAACACAACGAGTAGCAAGAGCAGATATGGAGAGAATTGCCATTTCATGGATGGACGTGGTTATACATTTTAGTTCCCACAATACTTAAGCTTTGTCTCGATGTCACGGAAGGGTTCATCCCTCTGAGTCAGATACTGCTGAGACGAACGGGGCTGAGTTGTCGAACGCTCGGTTAGCTCGGTATTCGGCCAATCTCGTCAGTGATTGACACTCACATTCCTGATATTCTAAATTTACACCTATACAGTTGTAAATGTGACTTTAATTTACTAGCTGCCCCTAGCGAAATTCCATGCCATTTACAGCTTCGACTTTCGAAACAGGTTCGTTCATGGTTCAGGTAATCTTGCCGACAATCGGCTATTTCCAGGGATGTTAACGGCATCCCTCAATTCGACCCCGAATAGTGTGTTGAGAAAAGGCGGTGAGAACAGACCCGAGGGTCTGGAATTTCGACGGCGAACCACACTGTCGGTACGAAATTGTGTATCTCTCGGTTGACGAGAGCAGCGGTGCTACCCACAGTGGCTGGTAATCGATATACTATCGTTTTATACGTCATTTACTTGGACACAGGGATACGTTTGGGAATTAACACCTTGTTTAGGAGGCAGATTGGTTTATGCGTGTACTCCACGGACGTGGGCGGAGCCAAGTCTGGTGAGGTAGCCGATGGCGGCGACGAGTTTCGCATACGTCGCGTTCATCGGGAGGAAGACGACCCCGCAACAGTAAACAGGCCAATCGCGTAGGCAGCGAACGTGCCACCGAAGAGCACGACTGCGGTGAGCAAGTCGGGGTTTCGTTCGAAGCGCTCACCGAGTAGGACAGTACGGAGTGGAGGGACCATACTGTGACCTTACTGATGAGCGAGAGATTCGGGCTCGTACGAACTGAAACCGACACATCCATCATTTAATTGAATTATTTAACACGAGAGACTGTCAGTGTTCACTGACACAAGACGACTCCAGTCGTGTCCGTCGATATCGCTCGCCGCATTTCGTGGGTATCTCTGAACCGGAGCATATCTGCTCGAATAGCTGTCTCTCGCCACGGGTTGGCCGGGTCGATACGAGTCTGACTGCTCGTTCACGTGGACGGCTCATCCTCCGAGAAGTTCAGCAACCGGATTGACGACTTACGAGAACACGTCTCTTCGCTCGATTCGTCTCGTTAACTCGACCGTTGTGAATGATGCAATGAACCCCAACGAATAGCCGACAAAGTGTTCGTAGAGATTTAAGATACCGCCCTCTGTTGTGGGGTCAACCGGAAATGCAACGAGCAGAATCGTGACGAACAAAAACCCGGTGACGATAATCAATTCGAAATAGCCGGTTGCCTCGGCACTGGAACGGAGTTTCGAACGAACGTCATTTTCTTGTTTGTATGCTGAAATAACATAGAGCAGGATAGTGAGCAGTACGACGAGTATCAGCCCAGCGGTCCCGACTAACACCGTGGAGTTCTCTGGAATGACGGACTGCACACTCAGAACTGAAATGAGTCCGACGCTAGTGATGAACATCATCGGTGCGAACGTGTCTACTGGCCCTATCCCGAACTCACTTTCAAAATAGTCGGCTAACGCGAGCGGCAGACACCCCGCGAAGGCCATCACAATACCCGATGAACCAAATGTGACCGACGACCGAGTGATTGCAAGGTTCATGTACGATAGTACTGGAGGAAATGCAACTAATACTGTTATCACGAACACGTGGAACTGCCGTCGACTTCCGCTTACGACACCGAGTATGTACAGGACAGGTACGACGAGAAAGTATAAGAATACGTTCGTGAACAGGTGACCGGTCTCTAAGTGGACGAACGACGACGTGAACGCGGTCAGCAGCGTCGGATCGGTGTAGTCGAACACGAGAGACTCACGGAGTTCCAACGGCAGTTGGTGAACAAGTGTCAGTATCACGGGGAACGTGAGAATAAGTGCAATATCTTTTGGGTGCGTGCGCTCTTTGAACAGTCGCACTAACGACGGCCTCCTTCTCGTCTTGTCTGTATCGACGCGCACGCTCTTATTATATATAACAACCCGAATCGTATAATGTTTCTGTCGGTGGTATCACTACTGATATTCGAGTTGAGCGATGCGGAACTGTGCCACCCCAGGTGACGCACGGCGGTTTCCCCACATATGTTAGTTTTGTTTACTCCACTAATCGACTCCTCACGCCTGAATACGGACGTATACGCTATCGGCTGTATCAAGCCTTATTTACCTACATAGTCGTATCATATTCAATGAGTAATTGGCAACGTGAAACAACGAAGACAATCGTTGATAATTACGGCCTGATTCTCGTTTGTCTCTTAGTTATCGCCGCACTTGGCGGCTACTTGACGTACACCACGCACGTCGAACCGGGAACGGATACAGCGACCCGACAGCTCTCCTCGTGGCAGTCAAGCGGTTCATTTTCTCACAATGCTACGGTACGCAATGGAACGTCGGCGTTTGTCGAGGGGACCGTTCTCCAAGACCGCTCGGTCTATTTGACTCATGTCGCTCCGTTACTGAGCGGCTCATTCACCTACACGTACGGCGTCAGCAACGAGAGTAATCTTGCCGTAGACACGACGGTTCTCGTGCGCTATCGCTCGGTTGAGTCCGCCGGTTCGCCCGACGAACTCGTCTATTGGCAGGTCAAGCAGACATTAGCCCATGGGCGCGACGAATCCTTATCTCCTGACGAGTCGATGACGATTCCCTTCTCGCTGAATATCAGCGATGCAGCCGAAACCGTTCGGCGTATCGACCGAGAACACGGTGGGACTCCCGGTCAACTCGACATGACGGTCGTTGCGCGGGTCGACCTTTCGGGAACGCGGAACGGCCAACACGTAGACACTACTCGTACGTATCTCCTCCCGATTGATCCAAGTCAGAATAGCTATCGCGTCGAAGACGCGGACCGAATAACCCACGGTGATGAGCGAACCGTAGACGTAACTGTCGACCCCGACTACGGCCTCCTTCGGCAGGTCGGTAGTCCGTTGTTGTTCTTGTTCGGCACGGTTGGAGCGGGATTCCTCGTCTTTGCTCGGTCTACCGGTCAACTCTCACTGAGTAACCGTGAACAGCGATGGCTGGCGTACCAGTCGACCCGCGAGGAGTTCAATGACTGGATTACGACCGGACAAATCGATCAGGTCGGAGACGACGTCTGGTCCGTCACGGTCGATTCGCTTGAGGGGTTGGTCGACGTAGCTATCGACACGGACAACCGCGTCATCGAACAACGAGGCGGCGATGAGTTCGTCGTGTTTACCGGTGACCGACTGTTCCGGTACCGACGCCCGCCGGAACCGGAGACCAACGGCGAGTTCTTCTGGAACCGCGACGAAGGCCGAACTGACGACTCCGATGGGTCCTGACGACGCTTTGTGCTGAACAGGGTCGGGTTACCACGGGAAACAACAATCTCCGCACGCCCGAAACAGTTCTCGTTAGTTCTCGTCTCAAATCTAGACGTTAGTTCTCGTCTCAGATTCAGACGTCACACTCCTATCTCAGAATCAGATGTCGCGCTCTCGACTCAGATCATCGAGGTACTTAGACGACAGACCGCAACCGGCTCAGGACGATGGATACAGCACCGAGCGAAACCCGTTCCTCTCCGCGTAATCACCAGCCAGCGGTGTCAGGGCTCGTGGTCCGGATCGAGGGGGTCACCGTCTGCTGTGCGTTTGGTGACGCGAATATCTGGCAAGCGTCTGTAGCCCGTTGCGCTTCCGGCGAGGACGGAACAGAGGAGCGTGCCAATCAGCTGTGGCACTCCAGTGATTCCGGCACTCGACAGAGAGAGCGCCACCAGTATCGAGAGGACAACCACACCCAGACCGACCACACTCTCACCGCGGAGGACATCTTTCAGACGGCGGCGGCGTGCAGACTCTTCCATCTGGAAGATAGGGAGCACCCCGTGGTGCCGTGTCTGTACGAGGTAATTCGCGAGTATTGCAGCGACCCCGCCGAGTGCGAACCACCACACCCACGCGACACCGAACACGGGGGTGAAGCCGAAGATAAATCCACTAGGTTCGACCGGCTGTTCGGTGTCGTCCGTGGCCGTCGGCGGTTGTTCGTCGGTAGTACTCCCATCGCCCGAATCCGGAGGACTGGTGTCGGTCGTAGTTTTACCGGTCGTATCTCCACCATCTGACTGTCCGGATGTATCTCCATCTCCCGAGGAGGTATCGTCATCATTCCTGTCCGTGGTATCATCGTCGTCGTCATCGTCATCACTGTCAGTATCCTCGTCCGTGTCTTCATCGGGATTGGATTCCCGTTCAGGAACGGTCGCTTCGACGGTGACTTCGCTTGTGAAGTCACGGTCTTCAGGGCTGACGGTTACACCGAACAGCACGGACTCGTTCGGTTGTAGCAGTATGGGTTCCCCGTTGATGCGCTCGCCGGTATCCATACGGTGAATCGTTATTCGCTCGCTGTCGCTCCCGAGTCGAACTGTTGTGCTGTTATTGCTGTTCTCGTAGCCAGCAAACCCGACGACAAATAAATCGTTCACTCGCGTCCGACTGTTCGGAAGGACGGGTGAGAGGTGGAGTCGTATCTGCCCGTTGTCGTCGTACTCGACGTAGCGATGACCGTTTTCCGTGTCCGCTGCGGAGAGATACACCTCTGAGTCGTCCGCTGGCGCGATTTCGTCCCCAGTTGTGAAGGCTCCTGTCGCTATGACTGTGCCGCTGATGAGAGCGGCGAGTGCGACGACGGCGACGAGCGTCCGGTTCATACTTGTGATTATTCTGCTGTGGGGGGCACGCTTGTTTCAGGCGTCCCAAATCTGTGGTTTCCTTGGGGTCCGTTCGAAGCCTGTACGGTGTGTTTGCGGGTTCCGTACTGCGTTCGCGAACTCTGTGTTCGTTCTAACGTTTTAGTTCGCGCCTGCAGCGCGTTGTGATTTCAGGTACGCTTCGTTTTCAGTTGCTTTTCGTTTCAGTTACGCTTCGCTTCCACAACGAACGTCACGGAATCGATATCCTTGAGACTGCTTCCGTCGACATTGTCATCCAGTAAATCGACCACGATGTCCACTTCTATGACATCCGTGTTCTCACCGCCGGAGGTGCTCCCGTCGGCTCCGAGTTCGATGGCGTTCCCCGACGTACCGTCACCGACGATAGAAGACCCGTCGACCCGGAAATCAAGAACTTCGCCGTTACTCGGGTCGTCACCGATACCCTCGGTACTGTCGTCGACGTACAAATCTACCTTGGTGCCACCATTGTTGTCGATTTCGAGCGCGTCCGTGAACGTCGTCTTCGCACGTTCGTTGAGGTTCGTCTCTGCGAACTTGATCACCTCGGCGGACTCGCTGTTGTCTGTCCCGACAATTGCATCCGCGCCAACGCCACTTCCTTGGTCGAAGCTTACCTGTGCCGACCCGCTGTCGTTGGTGACCTTGAGGTTGACGTTCCGGTCCGCTTCGATAGAGGTGAACGCACCGGAGCCGAACACTGCCCCCGTTCCAACGCTGGCGGCACCGATACTGAGTAGGAGACTTCTTCGCTTCATCTTCCTCGATGTCTCTCGTACAGGGTCTTATTACTGAACAGCGTTAGACCGTTTAACCTCCAGTTTAGGCCGTCTAACGCAGGTCATTAGTAAGTTGGTACCCGTCAATGGATGAGTATGAAGATGAACCGCAGAAGTGTACTGGGGCTTATCGGAACGATTGGTATCGGAACTGGCGCGGCGTTCGGCTCGGGTGCATTCAGCACCGTCGAGGCGACGCGCGAAGTCGAAGTTAACGTCGTTGGCGTCGACGACAACGGCGACGACGACGGGTCGGAGATTGCCGACCAATTCACGGACGTGCTCGTGGACGCTTCCGCTGACGAAGTCGCCCTGCGCGACAGTAACGATGACCTGGTCACCGACCCCACGACGTTGTTCCCCACCAGCAATGACACGCTCGATGCGAACGGAACTGCGGATATCGACGAGAACTACGTGAGTCTCATTGCCAACGACGTGACCGTCGTCTTCGGGTACAAACAGGGCGGTACCGACGAGCGTCTGCTGCCGAACAGCACGTACACCTACCCCAGCGGCTTCTTTACGCTGGTGAACAACGGCGACGGTAACGGAAACGGCAAGAAGTTCAGCGTCGAACTCGAATCTGGCAACACGTTCCTCACAGAGATTGGGGGCCAAAACCCACACAGCGAGGAAGTCGCAGCGGATACAACGTCTGAGTTTGGTGCAACGCTTGAAACTGGCCAGAGCGGCACGGAGAGCGAGACGCTGACTATTCGTATCAGCGAAGTCTAATCCGGACCGTCCGTAGAGTACATGGGTTATTCGTCCGGGCGGGCAGTTTTCAACCGTCCGACGGAAGGGGTCCGCGTCGATATCGTGGTCAACCGGGGTGTCGTTTCCCTTAGTGACACCTGTCTGATATCAGAGTAACATGAAAGCCGAACGTAACGAGAAAGCGTATTACCAAGGAATCTGAAATTATGTCTATGGTACAGTTGGGAAGGGCAGACACAGACGAGAGTCTCGTTTCCCGTGACGACGTTTACGGTCTCTTGAGTAACCACCGCCGTCGGTACGCTCTCCACGCAATAAAGCAGAACGACGGACCAACTGAACTCTCGAACCTCGCAGAACAGGTCGCGGCGTGGGAAAACGGAAAAGTCGTCCACGAAGTCACGTCTACAGAGCGACACCGCGTGTACACCTCAATGCAGCAGACTCACCTCCCGGCGCTGGAACGCGCAGGCGTCATTACCCACGATAACGGTACGATTACACTGACAGAGCAGGCGACAGACCTCGATGTTTATCTGGATGTCGTCCCGGGCAATTCGATTCCATGGGCCGAGTACTACCTCGGGCTTTCGGCGGTCGCGTTGGCACTCGTTGCTGCCGTTTGGGTCGGTGTGTTCCCCGAGTGGATTCCGAAACTTGCGTGGGCCACTCTCATCTCGCTCCTCTTCCTAGGTTCTGCAGCGTATCACGTCTACCAGAACCGAAGTATGCGGTTGGGAGAAGCCGACAGGCCTCCGGAAGTTAGAGAATGACCGGGAAGTGGACTCGCCGGAGTGCACTCGCGTTCCTCGCTACCGGTGCGGGGATGCTTGCCGTCGATAGCGCTGGCTTCACGACGGTTGACGCCGACCGAACAAGCACCCTCGGAACCACCGACGATTCGAGCGCACTTCTCGGGGTCGACGGAACACGCATCGAAGGCAGTGACGGCGACAGTGTGACACTCACGACACTCACAAATCGGTTCGACGAACCACTCACATGGTTCCGCGTCGACGTTCCAATAGACGCACCGATCCTCGATGTGGAGACGCCGAGGCAGCTCAATCCCGGCGAACAAGGTGATATCGAGGCAACGCTGTCGTGCCCGCGAGAGGAGGCTACCACTATCGACCTCACCATCACCGCCGGCGGCAACGACCAACAGGTCGAGTTGACTCGTGAGTTCACGGTCGTCTGCGAGGATCCGAAAGTCGCCTGGTGGAAGTTCGACGAGAAGCCGAGTAGGACTACACTCGCCGACGAGTGGAGCAACCACAGTGCGACACGAAGTCGCCGTTCGTGGCCATCGTCTCGGCTAATCGACCCCTGGGCCAAAGACTGGGCACTGTACTTCGGGCACGGCTGCGACGTATTGACAATTCAGGATGACACTGCGTTAGACCTGACGTCCGAGTTTACGCTTTCAGTTTGGGTGAAGTATCAACCAGGGGTACATACAAGTACTCTTTCGAGGCTCTTTAGCAAGTGGAACTCGGTTGGTGACGACAGCTATCAGTTCTTTATCGCGGAGAAGCCATTCAGCGACCAACACCACGAGATTGTAATCGAGACGACGGAGAAGAACGTTCTCACCGGTGTTTCGGTTACACCGTGTGAATGGCAACTACTGACATGGACTCACAGCGCGGAGCGAGATCGCGTGTACGTTGATACGGAACTCCACGATGTCCCTGGTGTTCCCAACGCAGAACCGTCCAACCAGCCGTTACGCATTGGAAACGGGGTCGATCCGAGCGGCAAACTCGACTATGGGTTCACCGGCTGGTTGGATGACGCCCGTATCTACGACCGCGAACTGACGCCGGAACAAGTCCGGGACCTCTACGACGAGGACGACGTCGACTGGTGAGGGATATCGTCCTTTTTCTGCCCGAACCCGAGCTGTTTACTCTACTTGAATAGACGCTTTAACCGACGCTTGAGTGGAATGTCACGGGCTGTATCTCGGATTCGATTCGAGCCGAACCCGAACACTGCGCCGACCATCGCAGAGACACTCAACAGTATCAGCACGTTGAATACGCCAATCGCCACGAGCGGATGTATCAAGTGTAACTGCTCGATGACTCCCTGAGGAAGGAGCAAAAAGTAGCGCCGCTCGGTAACCGTCACGGCGGTCTGTTCACCCGGCGGTGGAGCCGACACTAACAGCGTCGCTGTCACCGATTCACCGTGCGGCACGACCAGTTTGCTGTGACTCATTTCCGCGTCAGGATGTGTCGTTTCGAGGAAAATGAGCATCGTTACGAGACCACTGTTCTTGGCAGTGAATCCGTTTTCGACCTGGTCGCCGGGTTCGATGTCTCCGGACACATCATCCCCGTCGACAACTACCTGATGAGTTCCGCTCGGTGCCAACATCGCGGCGTTCGCTGGGACGAGTACGAGAAACGCCAACCCGAGCGCAACCCACCGACCGTCGATAGCCTCACTGTCCGTTCGTGAACGCTCTCGGTCTCGGCCACGGGTCTGTCCTTCCCGTAAATCATCTATAAAAATGAACAGGAACAACACGAGTCCGACGGAGATAAACAAGCCGCTTAACCCTTGCGTCCCGAACGGTGCATCGACGCCGAGTGCTGTCGTCAAAGCCGTTTGTCCGCCCGACACAGTGTCTCGAACGGTGGTGATGGCGGTTCCGAGCCCCGGAATTCGGACTACACCACCGTTCAATTGGAGCGCTGTCGCGACAATTCTGTCATCAGTTACCACCGGTTCGTCGCTACTCTGGTCCCGAAACGGGTTGTTGTCTCCTTTCGTGATATAGCCCGTTTCGGTCTCTTCGACGACTCGGTGTGTCGTCAGTCCCCCTCCATGCAGTTCGATAGCGTTGAAAACAATGATGTCGCCCGGTTCTATCTCGCCCGACAACGGTTCGGGAATGGCGACGAACGCGTCACCCGTATTCAGTGTCGGTGACATACTCCCAGACGTGACGTATCCCAAGAGGACGGGCTGGCCGAGGAGTTGGCCGACCACGAGCGAGATGACGACAAGCGTGGTTACGACGGTGAAAAAATCCTCGACGAACTGTCGCAACATACACTCTCTACTTAGTTGCAGGTTTTCAAACTAGCGGAGCCGTGGATAGTTCATATAGCAGAAACCAAACCGATGCCGAATACGATACGAAGAGTAAGCGTTCCCAGACGAAAACGGAACCTGTGGACCGGAGTGTTCGTTTCCATCTACTTCTTATTGATAACACCGAGCGTACACTGGCTGACAGTCTTTCGGATTTGCTTTCAGACACCGCCGTAGCCGGGCGAGCTTTGGCTCGGAAGTGACTGAAGGGACGTTCTCCGGGGTCTAGATGTTCTGTACCAGAGATATGAAAAAGGCGCTGTTCGTTGCGCCGCGGGTTTCTGTCTCTGGAGGCACATCGCACCGACTCTCGGTGCGTTGGCGGTACGGATACGCCACAGAATGTCATTGCACCCCATGCTAATTATTATCATTATATTCGCAGTGCTGAGGAGTACCACACCGGAGAATTTGGTTTATTCAGAGAACACCACAACTTTCCCCTTAGACAATTGTTTCCTATTTAACTACCCCTTTGATAGTTGTGTTCATGTATCAATACGGGGCACTGTTCGATGGCGCTGCCTGCCATGGCAATAACGCCACGAATCCCACTGGCATTCCACTACTACTCTTTTCACCGGTCGTTCATTGTCTCCTCGGGGGCCGTTGATTCGCGAGTGGACGTCACGGCTGACGCCGTTCGTTGACGCGTCGCGTCTCGTTCGCATCTCACAGAACCGCTGGTCCTGCGGGCAGCCCATCAGAACGCTTTGCGTTCTGAGGACGCCCGTCAGGGCGGTCGCCGTCCAGCTCCACGCGACCAGTTGTTCTTTAGAGAAAAAAGAGATTCTTCTATTTCTCGACGTTCAACGGACTCATCAAGTGGTTTGGAACAGAGTACATCGGCTGGATGACAGCTGACACAACCTACCTGAGGCAACGCCGAAGCGGGTTGCGGTCGACGAAACTACTATCAAGATCAGTGGTGAATAGTATTGACTATGCAATACAATATACATCGAGACAAAGTTGATTCTCGATGTCGAATCATTTGGACGGTAGGGACCGGTCCAGCTACTGTGTTTCTCTATCGGCTTACCTAGAAACACGACCTCTCAGAGGCTGTGTTCCTCGTCGATAATTACGGTTATCTGACTGCAATCGCCCGATTAGGATTGAGCAGTCGGCCCGACTACGTCGAACGAAACCTCATCGAAGGTGGTTTCACTCCCTTAAAATCCGAATTGACCGCTTTCACAGTTCGTGGGCTAGAAGTCTCGGAATTGTCCGCAAGTGTTTTCTATAATTCACACAATACTATAGCTTCCAACGACCACATCAATCGCTCGATGGACCGGTGTCGTGCAATCGGCTGTGTCACCAGTTGCAAACGCTACTATAGACTGTGCCCCAAACAGTATATGTCACACTGACGAATAGTCTCCCAAAGACCGGGTGAACAGCTCCAATCAACCCACGAAAGAGAACCTCCACGATGTTCACACGAAACAACGCGATTGCGCGGCACGGCTCCGGGCCTATGGCTGTTCTTCGCGCTTTCCTCTCACAGATTCATCCCGTATTCATGCTGCCGCCACTTGCCGCGTCGTGGTTCGGGAGTATCCTCGCTGGTGAATTCTCACTCTTCGTCGGGGCCGTCCACATGGGCGCCATCTTCTGTGCAGTCTATACGGCCCACGTGAAAGACGGGTACGTGGATTTTCACGTCCGAAACGAGGACGACGATCACCCCCTGACTGTCACCGGATGTCGGATTGCACTCGCTGGGGCGGCACTTGCGTTCATCGCCGCGCTCATCGGTCTCTGGGCTCTCGCTGGACCGGGGGCGGCACTGCTCACGCTGCCGACATGGGTGATTGGCTACCTGCATGCACCCCAATTGGATATGCATCCAATCGGAGCGACCATGGGATACCCGCTTGGTATCGCTCTAACGATCGTGAGCGCGTCATATGTGCAGAGTGGGATAGTGCCACTCGAATCACTTGCATTTGGACTCGTGTTTCTCGTCCTTCTCTCGGGGGTAAAGACGATCGACGATGCCCAAGATTACACCTACGATTCCTCAATCGGTAAGCCGACGGTCGCAGTGGTACTCGGGCAAGACACCGCCCGAAGAGTAGCGTACGGGATAATGACGGTCGGGTTGGGACTCGTCATGGGATTCGCTGTCGGCGGTGTCTTCCCGCCGAGTACTGTTTTGGCTGTCGGAGTCTTTGCTCCCGTAGCAGCGATTGCGTGGCGGAAATCACCGACACTAGCCACGATGTTGCTTATCCGTGGCGCCTACCTGTTTCTGGCCAGTCTCATCGCCGCAGTGTGGTTCCACCCGTTCGTCTAACCGACCCGAGAGGACGGCGTGGATAAGGTTGTGAACTACACTCTCGAAAGCATTACACGCATACTGGACCGTAGTCTTCTCACAGGAGTCATGACGAGTAAGCTGTCATGGCGGAGGGCTGGAGCGTACGCTGGGCTGTTCATAGTCATACTGTCCGGAAGCGTTCTTACCGTATCGTTGCTGTCGAATCCGTGGTTTTCGCTACAATACCACTCACTCTCTGACTTGGGTCGCCGCTCGGCTCGGCTCACGCTTGTCTACAATGGTGGACTGGTCGTTAGCGGAGTTCTCTTGCTCTTTTTTTGTACTCAAGTCTTTCGAGAAAGTGAGACCCGCCTCAGCCGGGGTGGGGTCGTACTCTTCGGGCTGACCGGCATAGCGCTCCTTCTGATTGGATACCGCTCAAATGGCGTCACACTTCCTGAATCGTACGCTCTGGGCCTTGCGCTTTCGGGAGGAACAGGAGTATTTCTACTCGCCGTGTCACTGAGTTATCGAGGTGTTGCATATGCCCGGCTGTTCGCTGGCGTCGTTGTGTCTGGAACCTTCCTTGCGTTGCTCGCAATACACACGTTCGACGGACTGGCAATCGCCGAGCTAATTGCAATCGCTGAGTACGACGTAACGCTCCTCATCTTCTCCTATCAACTTCTCCAGAATCCGAGGGACAGCTGTCGTACCGCGTGAACTACGCGCTGGGGACGGAATCCGGACTTCGACCCTAACTCTCCTGAGTGCCTTGTTGAATCTTTCAATTAGTAATCGGTTTGAGTGGTCGTGCTCACAGCGTATATTCACCACGACACCCCCTATCAGGAGTCGTTCTGTTCGATTTTCTGACCCCAGTAGCCCGGGTGTTTCTCGACAACGAGGTCATCCTCAATCGTCAGCTGACACGATAACCGGAGTCCGGAGTCGAGACTATGAGGTGGCAACTTGAGACGACGGCGTTCTTTACCCGTCGGGTTACTGACGTCCCCCTCCACGATTTCGACGGCACATGTTCCGCAAAGCGCGTTGCCGCGACAGTTGGTATACTGCGCTTTCCCGTTATGCGGGGAGAGGCCAGCATCTAAGAGGGTTTGACGGAGGTTGTCACCAACGTCGGCTTCAATCGTTTCACCTTTGAACTCTATCGTTGGCATGTGTTTACATAGCACTACAAGACACAAATACGTTTGACCGGTTCGTCCGCTATATGAATTAGATGAAATATCACACAGTAAGGTGAACATGGAGAATTTCTGGTGCCTCACTCACTAGAAACGTCCGCGTAGCTCACACCGCGAGACAGCGAGACAATCGTGATGGTAACACCTTACGAACGCCGTTAGAGACAACGGCTTTTTCAGATGGATACCCCTGGCCTGTTGGTATATCCGACTGTGATTCGAAATACTGAGAACGCCAGTATTGGTCTCGCAGATGACATCGTATTTCAAAACGCTTCGACAGAGTCAGCCCTTTCACCGGATAACAGAAAATGAAAACGTGGTACCTTTTGGGCCTCGAAGAGGCCTCGTGGCCCGAGAAGCTTATGTTCGTCGTAGCGATGAGCGTGATGCTCGCTCTCGGTGGGTTTGGTTTCCTGAAGCCGTCAGTACTCAGTAGCACGCTCATCGGTGCGAAGACGTGGGTCCTCAATTACTTCGGTTGGTGGTTCATCCTACTCGGATTCGTGCTGTTAATTGTCGTCCTACTACTGGTATTTTCGCAGTATGGGAAACTCCGAATCGGTGGTCCCGATGCTGAACCGGAGTTCGGCTTGTTCTCTTGGCTGTCGATGGTATTCACCGTCGGGTTCGGTGCATCCATTCTCATTTGGGGCGTCGCAGAACCCATCTCCATCGTCAGCAGTCCTCCGCCAAAGCCGTATCCCGTCCAAGGTGCGTCCGTAGAGGCGATGGCACTGGCGTTTATGTTCATTCACGAGGTGTTCCCTGGCCTTGCAATGTGGTATCTCCCCGTCGCGATGGCGTTCGGAATCATCGTCTACACCGACGGCGTCGGTGAGTACAAGATTAGCTCGATGCTCACCGCCGTCATCGACGAAGACCGCATTCCCGGTCTCTATTGGACGGTCAACCTAGCCGCTGTCATTGCTACCATCGGCGGAATATCGACGACGCTCGGCTTCAGTGCACAGACGATGGCAGCGATTCTCGGACGAGTGTTCAACCTCGAAGCAACAGTTCTGACGTACGCGGTCTTCGCGCTTATCGGCGTCGTCTTTCTCGGTGACGTCTGGCTCGGGCTCAGAAAAGGAATCCGTAATGCCGCCCGTGTGACGATGTTACTGATCGGTCTCTCGATGGCTTTGCTCGTCGTGGTCGGTCCGACTGTCTTCATGTTCGAACTCGGTCTCGATGCGACAGGTGTCTGGCTCAGCGAGATGTTCCGGCTGACGCTCTACACGGCACCGACATCCGCGGGTAATTGGGCGGCAAACTGGACCGGATTCTGGTGGGCGTGGTGGGCCGCGTGGAGTATCTTCGTCGGCAGTTTCGTTGCCCGTGTCTCGAAGGGCCGGACCATCCGCGAAATGTTCGTCGTACTTGTCGTGGTGCCGACGTTCCTTACGTGGATTCAACATTTACTCATCGGTGGGTGGGTACTTGCGCCGGGGTACCAGCAACCAGTCGCTGACATCATGGCCGCTGCTGGCAAGCCTGCAGCAATCGCGAAGGCCCTGCAAATCACCTCCTTCGGGACGGTACTGGCGGTCTTGTTTGTGCTCGTCATTGCAGGATACATCATCACCTCGCTCGACTCGGCGGTGTTCATGATCTCCGCGATTACGCTTGGCGACGAAAATCCGAACCCTCGAAACCGCGCGTGGTGGGGGGCATTACTGGCCTTCTTCGGAATGATGTCGCTCGAACTCAAAGAGTTCAGTTCCATCCAGTCGCTTTCGGTCACAATGGCGCTTCCGTTCTCACTACTCCTGCTCGTCATCCTATACGGGAGTTACGTCGTCGCGAAAGGATATGTACAGAATACCAGTGAGATCGACGTAGAGAGCGAGACGCTCCTCACTCGGCAGTCTGATTCGAGCACACCGAGCGACGACTGAGTGAGCATTCTAGGAACGGAATAGACTTCTACAGGTGGAGCAGGCCGAGTGTCTCGGGGTCGTTGGAAAGACCTTCGTCTTTCGTGATGACGAGACCCCTTTGGCGTCTCGAACCACTTGACCCCGAGGCGGTTCACTAACGGCCCCTCTTCGAATCGGTTCGTTCGAAAGGACCACGGGTGTCAGCGATCACTACGGTCTGGTGATTACCCTGTCAGACACCACGAGCAGTGAGTCACGCACCTCTATATTCTCTCACTATGGGAACATAACCAGATATGGATTATAAATAATGTTGTATCTATCTTTATAGGTAATATAAAATACCATAAACAGTTGTTCCTCCGTTCCACCTGTATGGAAAACATTAGTCGGCGACAAGTTCTCGCGACAACAGGTGCTGCGGTTTCAGCTGGGGTCGCCGGATGTGCCGGAACTCTGGGAAGCGGTGAGTCGAGTGGAGAGACGTTCGGTGTAGGTTATGGTGACTATCAGACGACGGTGAAGGCCGCTGATTTCCCGAAGAAGCTCTACGTCTATGCCGTCCAGTCGGGGTGGTCGAACTGGCCTGCCATCATGCAAGCGTTCGAAGAGCAGTACGGTGTGCCACTGAACGATGACGACCGGTCCTCGGGAGAGGCACTCAAAGACCTCAGATCCCACGCACAGAACCCGACACACTCGGCGTACAACGGCGGGTACACCTACGGCATCCTGGCGATGAACGACGGGTTGACCCAGGCGTACAAGCCCGCAAACTGGGACGCGGTCCCCAAGAAGTTGAAGACGGACAACGGCCACATGACGGCGACGCGCCGCATGACGACGGCGGTCACGTACCGAAAGGACCTCTACGAGGAGCGCGGCCTCGACGCCCCGGAGACCTGGGATGACCTCCTCCAACCGGAGATTACGAAGGACCTTGCGCTCCAGACGCCGACCGCCGCCGTTGGGTTGGCCGCTGCGCTCTCGGTCAACAACGCTCGTGGCGGGTCGCTCGACGACTTACAACCGGTCATCGACTACTACAAGCAGATCAAAGACGGCGGTGCCGAGTTCACCGACAACTTCCTCGCACAGTTCACGAAAGGCGAGTACGCGACGTTCATCCGGTACGACTACTCGGGGCTCAACCTCAAGTACAACAACGACGAAATCGCCGAGGAGAACGTCGGCGTTGCGCTGCTCAAGGGGAAGAACGGAAATAAAGGCGCGTTCAACCAGCCGTACGGCTACGGGATGTTGAAGGACGCGCCGAACCCGGGTGCGTGTAAACTGTTCATGGACTACGTTCTCTCGCTCGAAGGCCAGCGAAAGTTCCTCGACGCGTACGTGCGTCCGATCCGCGCTCCCGAACTGGAGATGCCCGACGAGTTCCCTGACCAGAGTACCTACGACGAAACCGAATTCCAGGTCGACTACGGGTCGCTCGTCGAGAAGCAAGAGCGCATCATCCAGCAAATCAACCGCGAGGCCAACCTGTAGATGACAACAGACGGGGAACACGGTTTCGAGCGGATAGCCACTCAGAAGACCGGCATCCAGTGGACGGAGTGGCGACGCGAACGGGTTCGTATCCTCCTTCTCTGTCTTCCCTTCGCTGTCCTCGCAATTACGGCCGGGGTCGTCCCGCTGTGGGAGATGGCGAAGATTAGCGTCTCTGAGTCACAGTTCGTGACCGGTGGATTCACCCTCGACGCCTACGAGACACTCGTCACCGACCCCTACTACCGGAGTGTCGCGGTCAATACGATCTGGTTCGCGGTTGCCACGACGCTCGGCAGTCTGGCCGTGGCGGTACCAGTCGCACACGCCCTCGAAAAGTACGACCTTCCGGCGAAGGGTGCACTCGTCACCGTCATCTCGTTTCCGAACAGTTTGCCCGGCATCGTCGCCGCGTTCATGATCATCGTCCTCCTCGGAAACAGCGGTGTCCTCACGAACCTCTTTGCGGTGTTTTCGGGGAGAGCCCCGACGTCGCTCGCCGTCGCGACGAGTGTGTTCGGACTGTACGTCGCGTACCTCTATTCGATGGTTCCCCGCTCGCTCCTGTTACTTCGAGGGACGTACGCGGAGATCAACACGGACGCCGAAGCGGCCGCTCGGTCACTGGGTGCGACCCCGTGGCAGACGTTTCGATACGTTACGTTCCCACAGATTCGTTCGGGTGTCGTCGGTGCCGGTATCCTTACGTTCCGCACCGCACTCGCCATCTTCGGAACGGTGCTGATTCTGAAGGCAATCTCGCCACCAGTTTGGACGCTCCAAATCAATCGCGAACTCGCAAACGGCTTCGATATCCAGATGGCGTCGGCGATGGCGACCGTCTGGTTCGTCTTCGTCTTTGCGGCGACGTTCCTCGGGCTTCGACTCACCGACGCGGAGGTGTCGATATGACGATGCGTCCACGGTCACCGACGGCCCACCCCGGACGAATCCTCGTTACCGGGGTCCTCGTAGGGACTATCATCCTACTCGTGCTCCCAATCGTCCTCACCTTCGTCAGTTCGTTCGCCCGCGAGTGGACCGGTGTTCTCCCGACGGGGTTCGTCACACTCAGCCACTGGAAGTACGTACTCGGAATCGGCGGCGGCGTCCAAGACGCGGCCGACACGTCCATCGGCGCTTCTCTGGGTTTCTCGCTCCTGTTGGCGCTCGGTGGTGTTCTCATCAACCTCGTCGTCGGGATTCCAATTGCTTATGCGGTCGCCCGCTACGAATTCTGGGGCCGTAACTGGACGAGTACCTTCGCGGTCCTGCCGCTCGCACCCGGGATTATCCTCGGTGTTGCCTTCCTCCGAGCGTACCCCGAACTGTCCGCGACGAACTTCGGACTCATCGTCGGCTACTCGCTTCTGAAAGCACCGTACATGGTGATGGCGGTACTCGGTAGCTTCGAGTCGATGCCGTTGCGGCAACTCGAAGAGAGCGCCCGGTCACTCGGCGCTTCGTGGACTCGCACGTTCTTGACCGTCATCATCCCGAACGCCAAGACGGGTATTATCTCCGGCTCGATAGTCTGTTGGACGCTCGCGGCGGCCGAATTCAACTTCTCGTACATCGTCTTCTCCCGGGGAACACCACCGCTCGCACTGTTCTTGAAGGGCCACATCTCGAACAGTTCGTTCCTCACGACGGCAGCGGCCCTCTCCGTGTTCTTCCTGCTGGTCGCCGGCGTTACCGTGTTGTTGCAAATACTCGGTGGTCATCGCCCACTCAACCGAATCTGACCATGGCACGAATCACACTCGACGGAGTCACCAAACGGTTCGACGAATCGGTCGCGGTCGACGGTCTCGACCTAGAGATTGCCGACGGTGAAACACTCGGTGTCGTCGGCCCCTCGGGGTGTGGCAAGACGACGACGCTCCGGATGATTGCCGGATTCGAGACGCCGACAAGCGGGTCGGTCCGGTTCGACGGCGAAGACGTTACTCACCGTTCCCCGGAGACCCGAAACGTCGGGCTCGTCTTCCAATCCTACGCGCTCTTCGACAACATGAGCGTCCTCGAAAACGTCACTTTCGGCCCCAAGATGCACGGTGTCGACCGTGAAGAGCGTCGGACCCGTGCCCGTGAACTTTTGGCGATGCTCGACATCGACGATTTGGCGATGCGGAACCCGCGAACACTCTCGGGTGGCCAACAACAGCGTGTCGGCATCGCTCGTGCGCTCGCCATCGAACCGAAGATTCTCCTGTTGGACGAGCCGATGACCGGTCTCGACGCGAAGCTCAAACGCGAACTCAGACGGGAGTTGGCCGACCTGCTCAGTGAGTTGGGTGTCACCGCGCTGTACGTGACGCACGACCAAGACGAAGCGATGGAGATGACCGACCGAATCGCGGTATTGAACGATGGCCACCTCGAACAAGTCGGGTCACCGGAAGCCCTCTACGAGCGACCGGCGAACCGGTTCGTCGCAGAGTTCGTCGGCGCGTCGAATCTGCTCTCTGCACGGCCAACGACCGATGGTTTGGACCTCGGCTACGCGACGGTCGATTCACCGTTGGAGACGACTGCACACGATACGGTGACGGTCGTCGCTCGACCGGACGACATTACACTCTGTGACGACGGAATCGTGACGGCCGAAATCGAGGACGTGACGTACCTCGGCGAGCGAGCCGAGAGTATCGCCACGCTCCCGGATGGAACGTCGGTGACGGTTCGTTTCGACCCACGGGCGGAACACGTCGTCCCCGGCGACGAGACCGGCCTCTCGTTCGACACGGAACGTCTCCACGTGGTCGAGCGCTACTAGCGATAGAGCCACCCGAAAAAGAGTTTGTCGCCGACCCATCCATCGGCCAGTTACTCACGACTGACGCCGTAGGCTTCCGCCTCGTGATTCTTGATCGTCTGAATGGGAGGGTCTTCATCAGCACAATTGAGGTAGATAGATGTAACCCAGACCCGGCCAGCATGTTGGGTCCTCTCCCAAGAGTTGTGACTGTGACATTACTTCCACCCGATTGACAACTGTTAATGTCAAACATGGTGAAGTTACACGTGGTGTACCTCGCGTAGAGAGGTAGGGAACCAATCGAGAAGATGGCACGGGCACACCGCGAGAAAAGGAGGAAGTAAAACCAATATGAAACCGAACCCAAGAGAACCAGAAGAGATACGAGGTAAACGAGAACTCGTCATGGTCGCCAAGCCCGACGTAAAGTTGCGGGCGCGACCTGAAGGGCTGACCTCGGCCGCAGATGTCGATATCAGTCCGTTGTCGGACGTCCTCGACGACGAGGGTGCAACTATCGAACCACTCTTCGGAACGACTGAAGAGCGGTTACAGGCCGACGTCGAGTCCGTGGCTTCCGAGTCGGACCTCGACGTACCGGACTTGTCGGTGTATTACAACGTTCACACGGACGAAGACCGGATGGAAGAGGTCGCCAAACGGTTGAACGAACTTGAGACGGTCGAAGCCGCCTACGTGAAACCGCCAGCCGAACCAGCGGAAGCGGTCGGGGAGGCTGAATTCGAAGCGCTCAACGACATGACTCCGGTCACGGAGTCGCCGCCCGCGCACACACCGGATTTCGTGTCCCGGCAGGGGTATCTCGATGCGGCTCCCGACGGTATCGATGCCCGCTACGCGTGGCAATTCGCTGGCGGCAGAGGCCAAGGAGTCGACGTGATCGACTTGGAGTGGGGCTGGAACTTCAGCCACGAGGACCACCAGAACAACCAAGGAGGCGTAGTCGGCGGCACTAACTCGGCGTACGATAACCACGGGACCGCTGTCATCGGCGAGATTGGCGGTGATCAAAACGACTTCGGAGTCACCGGTATCGCGTCGGAGGCCAACATCAGTGCTGTCGCCTTCTCCATGGCTACGGCACGGGCGATTCGTCTGGCAGCGAATCGGTTGAACCGTGGCGATATCATGCTGCTAGAGATCCATCGACCGGGCCCCCGGAACAATTTCCAGCAGCGAAGTGACCAAGACGGATATATCGCCATCGAATGGTGGCCCGACGATTGGGCGGCCATTCGGTATGCCGTCGCGAAGGGAGTCATCGTCGTTGAGGCTGCGGGGAACGGCGATGAAAACCTCGATGATTCGATTTACGACAACAGACCATCGTGGTTCCCCTCCGACTGGAGCAATCCGTTCCAGCGGGGGGACCGAGACTCGGGTGCCATTGTCGTCGGCGCTGGTGCCCCGCCGCCGGGCACTCACGGGAACGACTGGGGCCCCGACCGGTCGCGTCTCGGCTTCTCTAACTACGGGAGAATTATCGATGCGCAGGGTTGGGGCCGAGAGGTGACCAGCACTGGATACGGCGACCTCCAAGGCGGATCGGACAGGAACGAATGGTACACCGACGGCTTTAGCGGAACGTCGAGTGCCTCCCCAATCGTCGTCGGTGCTCTGGCCTGCGTGCAAGGGATTCTGCGCCGGGACAGACAAGCCCAACTCAGCCCGCTGCGAGCGCGGGAGCTGCTTCGTTCGACCGGGTCGCCTCAGCAGGACGCTCCCGGACGCCCCAGTTCACAGCGAATCGGGAACCGACCGGACCTCCGGGAACTGGTCCCCCATGCGTTGCAGACCAGTAACTGGACCGGCGTCCAGTTCCGTGGGACCGTCCCTGCGAACAGCACGCGACGCTGGTTCACCTGGGGATGGCCAGCACAGTGGCACGTCTTGTGGACCGTCGTCCCGACGTCGCCCGACCCCGGTGGACCCCAGATTGGATGGAACGTGGAGGTCGAACGGGCCACACACGAGAACATCACGTACTGGATCAGCATCACGAACAAGACGTCTTCGTCGGTGGACGTTGAGGCCCGCTACGCTGTCCTTGGAGAAACGTAACGGATGAACGAATTCACGAACGCACACAGTCGACACGACCGAACATACACGGAGACACGAGTATGAGAACAGGAGTTCAATTCCGCGGTACCGTCCCGGCAAACAGCAGTCGTCGCTGGTTCACTTGGGGGTGGCCCGAAGACTGGCACGTCACGTGGTACGTCGTTCCGACGTCACCCGAGAAGGGTGGACCACAGATCGACTGGGACGTGGAAGTAGAACGCGCATCGAGCGACAACATCACGTACTGGGTATCGATTCAAAACACCACTAGCGACAGCGTCCAGGTTGAGGCCAGATACGCAGTACTGAACTAGAGGTGAGCAGACAATGCGTATTATAATCGAGATTGACGAAGAAGCCGACACTGAGACGACTAAGGCCGAGGTTCGAAAGGGGGCGGAGAAGATACACGAAGGAACCAGAGGGAGGGAGAAGACGCACCAAGAAGCCACCGACGCGGGTGAAGCGCCCAGTTCCAGTCCTGCACTAGCAGAAGAGACAGCGACTTCTGGTCCGCAACCGAGGCGAACGCGGGAGAGACCGGAACAGGGCACTAACGGTGGTGCTGCTCCCCAATCGCTGCCAACACCTCCGTCCAAGAACGGAATGGACGTCTCTCCTACAGGTCGGGCGACCGACGCCGGCGCAGCGCCGGGACCAAAACCAGAGCCAGGGCGAAGCCCGGTAATAAACGGTGGGATGCCGTCCACCAGTGGGTCTCCGAAAAAAGTATCCCAGGCAAAGTCCGAGAAGACTGACGCTGGCCCCCCCTCGGTACCACCCAGCGGGAGCTCGGCAACTGTCGAGGAAACGCAGATGGACTACGAGACCATGGTTTCGGGAACTGTAGAGGAAGTCAAAGACCGAGTCAAAGGAGAGCACTTGGACATAATGAAACTCATCGAAGCCGAGCGAGCCGGAGACGACCGGAACACGCTCATCGAATGGTTGGAAAAACAGAAAGCGTAGCTGTCGACAGCTGAGCAAAGCTCACCGCGTCGAAGAGGAATTGGAGACACGGCAAGCGTAGTGGGCTTTGGAGACGATCCAAACACCGGTGAGTACGCCACGCCCGTCGCCGGAAGAACCGAAATCCGGTGTTTCTTTCTCCACCCGTTTTGGTCACACAATCAAAATGAGGACCGCAGGACGGCATCACGATTTACATCAAAATTATATTGAAAATTAAGAAATAGTTTTTACGAACCGCGGACAATATTTTGATGGAATCGAGGTGATCAGCAATGGCTCTTCCAACTGGTCCCGCAAGTTCCTGGTTCCAAGGCACAGACTTCCCGAGTCGATTATTCGAAACCGGACGCAACGACTACGAACTGTACGAAGCAGACGATGAGTTCGTCCTGAGCGTCGAAATGCCGGGCTTCGATTCCGAGGAGATGACGGTTTCGTGGGACGAAGGCGTGCTCAACATCGCTGCCGAGCACGAAGACGAGAAACGCGGCCAGCGGAAGACCTACCATCGTCGCTTCCGGTTCCCGAAGAACGTGGACGACGATGAAATCACGGCGCAGTATAATAACGGTATTCTCGAAGTCCGACTGCCGGTGATGACTGGTGGGACAACCCGTGGAACGGAGATCGAAATCCAAAGCTAACACCGGCTGCACCGTCTCAGCTCGGTAGTATCGGTTGACAGCCAAGTTTTTCAGAGTGATATTCGAGGAGTGAGTAGAAATCCTCACCGGACGAAGGAAACGACGGAATTGCCGACTAATTGTGACCCGACGGAGCTGACCTTATTGTTGCTCACGGTGGTTCCATCCGCTTGCTTCTCGGCACGTGAAGGGGCTCAACATCGCGAAGCACTCATGGAGCAGTCACAGGCAAACTGCTCGATAAACGAGTTTCGCTACGACCATGAGGCGGATGCAACGACAATCGTCCGCGAGGACTGTACTGACCACTGCTGAGTCACCCATCTTCACCGTCCGGTGCTGGTCACCCGCTATCCCAACGAACGCGCTCGGGTGGCTTGTAGTGTCTGCGAAGAGAGAGAAATTCGGTTGGAGAGGGGGTTATTCGTCCATTGCATCGAGGTACTGCTGCTCCCATTCATTTCGGGCTTCGATCTCGCGACGCCCCCGTGCTGTCAGTCGGTAGCTGTTGGTTCGACGGTCTTTCTCGCCTTTGTCGACGAGACCCTTCTCGACGAGGGTGTCGAGATTCGGATAGAGCCGACCGTGGTGAATCTCGGTTTCGTAGTAGTCCTCCAGTTCTTCTTTGATGGCAAGGCCGTGCGGCTCATCTAACCCCGCCATAACGTACAGCAGATCACGCTGAAACCCGGTTAGATCGAACATGTGTCCGTTTTGTAGCTAGTTGGGAACACAGATACGTCTGTTGGGCTGTGTTGAATTCTCACGAATTACAGGTTCGTGGTCATGTTTTTTTCCACAAGTGTCGTTGTCGCGATAGTGTACAGCTAGATCAATCGTCCCCGTCCAGATGACAGCGAGTATGCTGATGATTGCAGTCAGTTTTCACTTTACCATCGCAAAAGAAGTATCAGAATGTGATTAATATAGTATTGTAAATATGAATCGATACGCTGGTGTGGACTCGGGGGGGGACTCGTCGGCCATTTCCTTTCGAGACGGAGTATCGAGATATAATCACACTGGTGTTGGACAACAGTCGACTCCGAACGACCCATATCGGCCGCTAGGTGAGGGAACCAATCCAGCTCTGTCTGTGTTCTGGATTCTGCGAGCGGTCGCGTTCGTTATACACGACGAACAGCCCGTTCCGTGTCGGAACGAGGTGATCAACGTCGGCGTGGTGACTTGCGATGGGGTATCCTGCGGGACCATCGGTACCGGCAGAGACGAGTTTGGGTGCCGAATCAGGAGCGCGGACGACGAACCGATAGTCCGTGAGTGTTCCGTCGGTATCGAACCAGGCGAGCCACGGGAGAGAGCCGTCACCGCAGAGTGCAGTTCCCGAAAGCAGGTATCCGTCGTCGAGTGCAATTGCATCTCGCCCGAAATTGCTGGTCGCTGCGAACCCAATGGCCCGGTCGAGCAGTATCTCGCCATCAGTATCGATGACGAGTAGTCTGGCGTCGTTCGCATCCGACCGTTCCCACGCCTTCCCGGCGATGACGCTCGCGCCAGCACGGTTCTGGTCACTGTCCATGGACCCGGTGGTGTCTAAGCCTTGCTCGTGGGACGCGATGCTGTCGAGCGTGTCGGAACTCCCGGTCTCGGCGTAGTAGTACTCGCTGTGTTCTTTGGTTCCGTCGGGCGAAACCCAGGCAACAGATGAGCCGCTGACGTATCTGAGTGCGCCCGTTTCGTCGGCGACGAGCGACTTGCAGTCGTTGCCGGCGTACCGTTCGCGCCAGTGTTCGGTGCCATCGTCGGCGTCAGCGGCGAGGAGCCAATCTCTGGTTCCGTAGACCCGCTCCCAGGAACCCGGTGACCGTCGGGAGTAGCTGCCGGTCTGGCCGCCGGCGACGACGCCGTCCGGGGTCGTAACCACCGTCTCGAAGGTGTCTCCGGAGCCAGACGGGTATTCTTGTTCCCAGCGACGGACGCCACCAGCCGTCACCGACGCCAGCCAGGCTGGCGGCACCTCCTCGGACTGGTCCGTGTCGGCTGACAGACTCTTGCCAGCGACGACTGGCCCACCCGGGCTCACCGTGACGGCCTTCGGCCGTCGCTTCCGGTCCCAGCGGTACTCCCAGTCGACGGTTCCACTTGGACTGAGTCGCTGCAGGAAGCCACCGAATCCATCGCCAGTGCGGTCTCCCACGTCGTACCAGCCGACTGTGTACAGCCCATCGTCACCGGCCAGCACCGCATCCGTTACGAATCGTTCACGCTCGGAGCCGAGGCGGGTCCACCACTGCACCGTCGCCCCGTCCCTCATCGCGCACCGCCGCGTGCTGTCCCGTCGAATTGGCGGAAAGACATATCACAACGGGAGAATAGCGAGCGCAAAAGACTTCGCTTCTGTCGGAACTGTTTACTCCGTATCGTCCCTTGACCGACCAATGCGAGTCCTCGACCGGAAACGGTACTCCTACGTCTTGCTAGCCCGCGACGGGGAGTGGATTCTCACGTTCTTACTCGGCGGCCCCGTGGAGCGCGATGTCTCCGTGCGATTGACGCCCGTAGAGGTCACCGCAATCGAAGCCGGCGACTCGTCGGCCGAGGACCTGGTCGAGACCTTCGGCGCCGACCTATCGGCCACCGAGGACAGACAGATAACTCCCACCGTCTGGCCTGCAAAGGACGCCGAGAGTGGGTCGTAGTGCCGCAAGTCGTTTCGACAGTGCTCTTCGGTTTCGATCGAGGCGTGTCTGTTCAGTGTCCGGATGAAGTTCCTCCCTACACGACTTGAAACTTCTCGATGTGGGTCGCCGAGATGCAACGGAACACCCGCCTTTCGCCCAGATTCGTCGACAGGGTCGGTGGTTGGGAGCACATGGATTCTACGATACAGGAAGGTCAGTGAAATATTGCCAAGGCGTTACAGACGATCAAGCGTTCCCATTCCGATGCCGTCACGCTCTCCGAGACGGAACTCCAGTGGTACATCGATGCGGATCGTGACCTACGGACTGGGTAGATCATGCGCTACACCGACAGGTGTTTGGTCAATCTCTGTCTTTCGGTCGTCCATCCCTCGTTCGACTGTGAACGCTTTGCCTACGTCCAATCGCTCAGAGACGAGTGTACGCCAGAAAAGCCCGAAGACGCAGCGATAGCAGAAACTGGCGTACGGACCGAATCAGGTTTCGATGGTACAGTCGCCCTCCGCGTTGTCTTGATATTCGTTGACGGCACAGACGTCGTCGTTTACCGTTCCATCGTCAGATGACCAGAGACCCAACGCTTCGCTGTGGCGGAGCGTGGAATCAACGACCTTGATACGACCACTTTCCACGTGAACGTTTCCACTGGTATCACGGCCACCGTACTCGACGATGGCGTGTTTCAGGATGTTTTTGCGGCTCTCAGAGAACGACATGACAATACCGTCCCACCAGCCGGGGACATCGTCGGTAGCTGTGAACACAATCTCCTCTTCAGGAGTTCCTTCGGCGATGAGTGCACTGTCAGGTGCCATCTGAATGGATGTTCCCTCCTCGAACCTGAAGACGGCGCCCGGATCGACAGTCACTTCGATATCTTCCACTCTGATCTGGCCGTTCACTCGATAGGGCACGCCGAGATTGTGCCATGTCACGGCACCGCTATCGACGTTATCATCCTCAACTGACACTGTTTCGGCCTCAACGACGACCACATCCGCCGTGTTGCCTGTGTACGAGGATTCTGAATCTAGATAGTGGAGGTTATTCGCAGTCACACGGACTGCCCCACGTTCGTTTTCGGTATACTCGTTCGAGTCAACGTCGGGCATCGTTACATTCTCGTCGATATAGAGGCCGTACCCGTCACTGTTCGTTACCGTCGAATTCGTGAGCGGAAGGTATGTACTGCTGTCTAGATGGATATTCGCCTCGTTGTTACGCCCGCCGTACTCGACGACGACGTGATTCAAGCGGTTGTTTCGTGCCTCCGACCACACGAAGATTCCGTTCCACCACCCTGGCGTCTCCTGGCTGGCGGTGAATACGATTTCTTCCGATGCGGTCCCGTCAGCGATAATCGAACCGTCCTCATGCCCGTAAATCTCCAAGCCAGTATCCTCCTCGAAGATGAGGGTTGCTCCTGGTTCGATCGTCAACGCCGCCTCAACCCTGAGGGTGTCTGTTACCCGATATACGGTCTCTCCCGAAAGCGTCCGATCCGTCGTAATATCCTCCGAAAGGATCTCCGGTTCCGCTTCGTCGTCCCCATCTTCAGTTTCGGTTTCGGTTCCGTCGTCAGCGTCGGTTGCCGTCTCCGTGACATCGGTTGGGGTCCCGCCAGTATCAGTCGGAGTTCCCCCGTTATCGTCGTTCGAACTCAGGCACCCGGCGAAAGCTGAAAGTGAGAGTGTCGCAATGAAACTCCGCCTATATTTCATACGCTCAATAATATCAACTGTACTTTCAATCTGCCTATTTTCTTGCAACAAATGTTCGACATGCAAACGAACTATCACCGTGAGGATGCGAATCCGGGACGGTGCGTTTCGGAAAAAACCCCTGCCCGAATGTATCGTTCGGGACCGAAAGCGTGCCGTGACACCGCGAAATCGGGCACCGTCTCGCGATCCGTCTCGGTGGGAGAATACGGGGCTTCTCAGAGGTTGCTTTCGAGCAACGAGACGATGGACTCCGTCCGTTTGTCGACTTTGTCCATGTTGGTGCACGGTTCTTTGTCCACCGTGAGGACTCCATCTTCGTAGCTGATGTCACCGGTCATCCCTGCTTCGTTCTTGAACACGACCGATTCGAGGTCCGCCTGGAGGGCTTCCCGCCCCAGTTCGTCGCTACAGATCGCCTCGAAGGCATCGATTGTCGGCTGGAAGTACACTTTCATCCATCCCTCGAACCAGAGATCTTCGTTGACTCTCTCGTCGATGAGTGATTCCCACTCGATATCGAGACCGACCTCGAAACCGGCTGCGTCGTCCACCGATTCCTTTAGGGACGGCATTTCCTCCTCCTTGAACTCCTTTACTTTTCGCTTATCTCCTAGATCCATTAATTTTCACTCGGCTATAATATTTATCCTTAGTCATTTAACACTACTCATTCGACTCGTCCTTTCGCCGCGAGACGCACCGCCTGACGACGATTTGGGACACCTGTATCGAAAGCTTCGCTATCGGGATAGGCGTCAGCCAGTGTTTCCAGGCGATCCAGGTACTGTTGCTGGTCCGACTCGGGGACCGGATACGCCGACCACGGGTCAGCCTTCGGATACTTTTTGAGTGGAAGAAACTTCTTCAGGGTATGAACGACGAGCCCTCCGGCGGAGACGACGTGACCACTGATGAGACCGATTCCATCGTGGTCGAGACACTACTCGACGCGCTGAACCCAGCCGAGGAACTCGGCGACGGAGGGGGTGGTGAGGGCGACGACCGTCGGAGGCAGGCCGAGCAACTCGATGGACTCGTCGCCGAACGCTCACCCGACGAGGGACAGTCTCACCTCGTCGCCGTCGCATATACTGCGATGGTGGACGCTGTCGAGGCTGGTCGGTTCGAGCGTCTCGCCGTCCCCATCGACCGCCTCGCGACTCTCGTCGGGAGACACCCGTCGTCCGTGCATCTCCGAACGCTGCTGGCTAGGATTCTCACCGAGGCAACGTGGGACGAGGGTGTGGCGGGACGGTTCGACGCGCAGGCGGCTCACCTGGGCCGCCTCGAATCGCTGGCAGAGAGGGTGCCAGACGACGAGGTCACGACTGCCCTCGCACGGGCACGCTTTTTCGCCGCATATCACACGGGGGCGGCCGAGCGCTTCGACGAACTCGGGACGCATATCGACCGGCTCGACTGGCTGGTCGAGGACACAGACGACGTGGGGATACGACAGGAGTTCGCCCAGGCGTTGGTCAACGCCATGATCGACGCGGGCAAGGCCGGACGTCTCGACGCCCTCGATGATCGATTGAACCGCCTCGATCTCCTGGTCGCCGAGTACCCACACTCACAACTCCAGGTGTCACTCGCGAACGCCCTTGCCATCGCCACGTTCCATTCCCTGGAGACAGATCGCGTCGACGACTGTCAGACCCACCTCGACCGTCTCGACGACCTCGCCGCCAAGTACCCGAACACGGACGCCATCCAGGGCCACTGTACCAGCGCACACTGCCACGTGGTCACCTCCCAGGGCGACCAGCCTGCATGCGAGCGGTCCCTGGACCGTCTCGAAACGCTCGCGACGGACAACCCCGACACAATCCCGGTCCAGCTCAGGGTGTCCCAGGCCTTCCTCGGCGCGGCACTCACCGGCCGAAAGCTCCCCGACGGGTTCCGGCCCCGTCTCGAACGGCTCGATGTCCTCCTCGGTGCCGACGGCAACTCAGATACCGACTGGCAGCAGCGACTCGCTGAGACCATCGTCTCCACCGGCCTGGGACCCGCGGACAGCGCTCGACTCGACGACAGCCTGGAGGCACTGCTCGACAGCCTGGACGCCCTCGTCGCGGACCACCCCGACGACGACCTGCTTCGTCTCGTGTTCGCCCGGACGCTCCAGTGGACCACGGCTGCCAAGTGTGAGGCGGGACAGTTCAACGCAACGGAGGCGTCGATCGATCGTCTGGAGCGGCTGGCGACCGAGACGCCCGACTCCGACCCGGTCCGCCACGTGTTCGCCCGGACCAGCGTCAACGCAGGTATCGACGCGGGCGAGGCCGGACGACTCGACATCCTCGAATCCCACATCCACCGGCTCGCGCGCCTGGTGACTGACCATTCGGACCCGCACTTCCGTAGCGCCCTGGCGAAGGCCCACGCCGTCGCGACAGTACACCAAGGGCGGGCCGCCCGGTTCGACCAGGTCAAGGCCCATCTCGACAGCCTAGAAGCGCTGGCGGCAGACGCTCGCCACGAGGACGAAGTCCTGACCCACTACGCCAATGCCCTGGCGAACGCCGCCCAGTACGCGGACGACGCCGGTCACAGCGAGGGCTACTGGAGCCGGTTCGACCGATTCGAGGCCCTGGCTGCGGACGCTCCCGATAGCCGCGTCCCGTTCCACCTCTCCGATGCACTCTTCGACACCAGCAGGATCCTCCTCGACCCCGTCTTCGACGAGGAATCGGACGTCCAGGTCGATTTCGGGGTGATCGGGGCTTGTCTCGACCGGCTGGACCGGCTCACCGACGACCACCCCGAGGACACCGAGATACAACTGCAATTCGCGAGGGCACTCGCGAATCGCGTGTGTGCAGCCCCCTTCGCGGATGACGGGAGTCACCTCGGCGAGACGTCCGTCCGCTTCCACCTCGACCGTCTCGACGCCTTGGCGGCCAGGTATCCGGACGCAACGCGGATCCAGTCCGAACTGGCCAGTGCCCTGTACAACGCGGCGGTTGCAGCGGCCGACGGTGATCACGTCGCGGACCGACGGTCCGCCCAAGCACGTCTCGACGCCTTGGCTGCCGACTACCCCGACACCGACGATGTACAACGCATGCTCGCGAAGACCCTCTCGCTGGCTACGTTCCACGACTCCGAAGCCGGTCAGTTCGAACGGGTCGAGACACACCTCGACCGTCTCGAAACCCTCGCGTTCGACCACCCGGCCGGCGACGCGTGTCAGTCCGAACTGGCCAGTGCCCTCGCAAACGTCGCTCCCTACCAGCGTCGGGATGGGTACGTCGACGACCTCGCGGCCCGGTTCGACCGATTCGAGACGGTGTCCATCGCCCATTCCGACGTGGGGATCGCCCGGTCCCTCGCGAAGGGGCTGGTGAGCACGGTCCGGTCGCTCGTCGTCCCGGTCTATATGGACGGCAGTGACAGACGACTGGAGTACGACACCATCCAGCGGTACCTCGACCGGCTGGAGGGGCTCGCAGGTGAGTATCCTACAGACGAGGAGATCCATCGACGGCTCGCCGAAGGCCTCGTCACCGGCGTCACTGCTGCGTCCCACCTCGCACACGACGGTCGTATCGAGCCCGACGAGCACGAACGCTACCTCGATCGCCTGTCGGAACTGGCGACCGAGTTCCCAACGGACGGCGGAATCACGGCGCAACTGGCGACGGCCCACCGCAGGGTCGCGCGGGACGCCGGGATAGTCGGTGCCTTCGAGACCCAACAGCGCCACCTCGACCGTCTCCACGAGTTGGCCTACGACCACCCACACAACGATGACGTGTTGTTCGAACTCGCCCAGGCGCTGGAGGACGTCGCGTACGTCGACGGCGATCCCGATGCGGTCGTACCAGTGGATTGTGAGAGTTACTTCGACGTGGTCGAGGCCGCCGCTCTCGCGTACCCAGCAGACGTGAACGTCCTCTTTCAGATTTCCAGAGGCCTCGTCACCGCGGCGGCGTCCGAAGGGAACGCTGGTCGGTGCTCGGAGCTCCGTGCGTGTATCGACCAGCTTGAGGAAGTGGTCACCGAGTACCCCCTCCGGAGTGAGATCCGTATCCAGTTGGCCGTCGCCCACTTCAACGCGACGGCGCCAGCTGGCAAAGCCGGTCGGTTTGACCAGGTCCACTCACACCTCGACCGTCTGGAGACGCTGGCTGCCGAGTATCCCGACACCAGACGAGAGGTTCACGAGCGGCTGATTAAGGCTCTGTTCAACACCGCGAAATACCAGGGGCAAGCCGACCGGTTCGACGCCCTGACCGACACGATCGACCGGGCCGAGGAACTGGCCGCGACCTACCCATCCAGTGACGAGGTCCAGCGGACCTACGCCCTGACCCGTTTCACCGCGGCCACGGCCGCGAGACGAGCCGACCGGTCCGAGGAGTGTCGGGTCCACATCGACCGCCTGGACGACCTCGTGACCGACTATTCCCACGTCCCCGAGATCAGACGCCGGTTCGCGAAGGCGCTCCACGGCATGATGGACTCGTTGTGGAGCGCCGACCGTGTCGATGAGGCACGGGCAACGATGGACCGCATCCGCTCGGTGGCAGCAGCGTTCCCGGCTGACGAGGAGCTGCAGTGTGTCTCCGCGCGAGCTCTGGTGAACCACTCACGGAATGCTGGTGCGGCGTGTCACCTGGACCTCCTCTCCGACCACCTCGACCAGCTGGTGACCCTCTACGAATCGTATCCCAGCGAGGAGACTGCCCTCCGCTTGGCCCAGGGACTGTTCAACACCGTCAGATATCGAGGGGAGGCCGGCCAGTTCGACGATCTCTTCCGGTCGCTCGACCGTCTCGACGACCTCGCCGCCAGGTACCCCGACGGTGACGTTCCCCACCTGTACGCCAAAACCCTCTCTATCGTCTCGAAATACCTGGGAGAAAACGACCGGGTCGAGACGGCTGAGCAGTGTCTCGGCCGCATTGAGGCACTGGCCGCGGCGCACCCGGCTGACGAGGTGATCCAGTCACGGCTGTCCGAGACACGCCAGCGAAACGCGGTTGAGGAATGACCGTTTCCACGGCCGTTCCTCTCGTGTCGAAAGTCCCGGCGTTTGTGGAGACAGTCTAGTCGGCCGTCCCGTCGGATTCGAAGGCGGCCGCGGCGAGGTCGTCGCCCACGACTTCCCGAAGCCCGTGGTCGAGTCGAGCGGCGTAGTCCGCGCTGGCACGTGGGTTGGCGGTCGAGAGTTCGTCGGCCGACCGTGTGAACGTCCGTTCGAGCGTGTCGTCGGTCCGAACGATGCCAGCGTCGGCCGCGGTTTCGATGGACGCACGGACGGCGGCGACGTAGGCTTCGATCTGCTCGAACGGTTCGCCACCTTTCACCCCTTTCACGACGATGTCGGCGTACACTTCCTCCAGGAACGCTGCAGGGTCGTCGACGCTCGCACTCGCGGCGAACGCACGGAGTTCGTCATCGAGGCGCTGCCGCCACGCCGTCGCGTCGCCCTCGACCGTATCGACGTAGGCGCGCGTATAGACGGACGCGACGAATTCGGCTGGATTCTCGGGCACCGCTCGCGTTGCAGTCGCCTCGATTCGTTCGGTGACGACATCCAGCCACGCCTCCACGTTCGCGTGGTCGCTGTTGGTGCGGCCGACGACAGCGAGTGCCCGGGCATAGATCCGTTCGAAGATACCGGCCCGCTCGATGCCGACCCACTCGAAGTCGGCCCGTTCCTCGGCGGCGGTGAGGACCTCCGTAACGCCGAATCTGACTTCCGCTGGTTCGGCTTCGACGGCGAGCGCGAGTGCGGTTCCGAAGACGGAGCTGACGTAGTTCACGGGATGTGGAGGGTTATCCGCCGCCGTCGCCCCGGTTTCGACCTGGGAGAGTACTGCCTGCACCAAGCGGTCGTGTGACCGGTTGCCGATATCGGTCCGTGTCATTACTGTTTGGAGGACCGCCGCATCCACTTCCGCGAAGGCGTCGAACCACTCCATCTTCGTCGGCCCGTCGATCTCCCAGCGGCACTCACGGAAGGACCTGGCGAGCGAGGTGATCCATTCCCCGGAGAGGCTTGTCTCCCCGTCTGCCGCCCAGTTCACTGCTGCATCGCCAAAGACGCCATCTAGGAACGCGACTGGGTCTGTGACCAGGTCATCCGCGGCTGCCACCGTCTCGATGCGGTCGGTGAGCGCCTCGAACCAGACACGCTCCCGGCGTGGCGAGATTCCGGACGCCGAGTCGCGTACCCGCCGACGTGAACTCTTGGACGATGAGTCGTCGTCGAATCCGTGTACGCGGGTGGACAGCGCTCCGCGGTAGGCCGCCGTCAGGAATCGCTCTCGATGGGCCGTCTCGGCCGCCGCACCCCGCGCCACGGACCCGTCGTACAGTTCGATCCAGTCCTCGAATCGTGGCGAGTCAGAGAACGGAAGCGCGCCGATGCCGTAGGGCCCGTCGTTGACGCCGTCAACGCTCTGCTCGACGCTGGCAAACGCCGCGAGGGCTGCCGCGTGGAGAGCAGCACGCACCGTCCACTCCTCGGCAGCGAGGTCCGACGCCGCGACGGTGTCGACGAGCCGGTCGCACGCACCGAACAACCGTTCCGCACGGTCGAAGTTGCGGGCTGTGACGACGTGCCGGACGGCCTGCCCGTAGATCTCGGCGACGAACGCCACAGGGTCGTCGAGGTCCGCGGTCGTCGCAGTTCGGCAGAGGTCCTCCCCGACCGCCACCAGCCAGGGCTCGATTCGGTCGTCGGGACATTCGTGTTCGAATACCCAGAACCCGAGTGCGCCAGTGTAGGCGTGCCGGAGCAACTCCGCTCGATTGTCCTGGCGCTGCATGAACGCGACCGACTCCCTGACCTGGGACCCGAGCGCGTCCACCCATGTCGAGAGGTCGCCGAGTGGACACGCCGCGCCAGCCACGGCCCCGATTGTGGACGCGAAACTGTTTCCGATGACGAACGCTGCGAACCCCTCCTCGTTGGTTGCAGCCGCCTGTTGGACGAGTGCGGCGACCGGCGCGAGCGCATCGTCGGCCGCCGTGGTGTCGTCGACGGTCTCGATGATTCGCTCGGTCATCGAGCCGTAGACGCGACAGAGCAGCGTCAGTCCCGGTTCCTCGGAGATTTCCCCCGCATCGACCGTTCTGTGAAGGACCTGGTCGACACACGCGAGTGCGCCATGATTCGGTCCCGTGCCGTCTGTTGGCCACGCGAGCCTTGACAGAGCGTTCGCGAATGCACCCACGAACGGTTCGTGGTCGCCGCCGACGGAGTCGCGTCCGGGCGGAGTCGCAGTCTCGTTCGTGAGGGCGACCGCACAGTCAGCAATGGCTTCGACCCACTCGTCAGTCGTGGGGTTTTCGCTCGCCACTGCTGCCATGGCAGTGCCGGAGACCGCTCCCCGGTACCTGATGGCCCCGTCGGTGTCGCTCCGATTCAGCCCGACGTCCCCGACGAGGTCGTCGAACAGTGCCAGCCACTGTTTTGCGGCACTCGGTCGCGCGGTCCGCGCGACGACAGTGACGGCATCGGCGAGCACTTGACCCACGAACGCCGCGTCGAGGTCTTTGTCGGGCATGCCAGCGATTGCCGCCAGTGTACTCTGGTCCGTGATTCGCTCCACGTCGAGCGTCAGACGGGACGGGCGTCGGGTTTCCGGCCAGTCCATCGCGGACAGGAGGTCGTCGGCGACCGCTCGGGACGTCCGTTCAGGTGCGACTTCGATGTCGTCCAGTTCGAACTCGATTCGGTCGCGCCAGGCGGCGACGTCGGCACAGCCAGTCCGGTCGGCAACAGCGTCGAACTGCTCGCGGAACTCGTCGTCACAGATGAGCAGTGCACCCGAACAGGTGTCGTCAGCGACCCACTCGACCAGCGACCGAATCCCCGCCTCGCTCGTGATCCGTGCCGGCTCGGCACCGTAGGTCGCGACCACGACTGCGTCCGGCGTGGCGTCGATGCCCACCCTGATGTGATCGGGTCGGCTGAGGTCGGTGAGTCTGACTGTCGTCCCCCACGTCGTGAGTTCCGTGGCGACGTTCGCTGCGAGCCGTCGTTTTCCGCTCGCTTTCGGTCCCGAGAGGACGACGACCCCACCATCGAGTGCGTCGACGACCTTGTCGACGTCGACCCCGGCCGGTCCGTCGTCCGTTTCGAGGCCGTCGTCCGAGTTCGGGAACTCCCGCTCCGCTGCAGCCGCGTGTAACGTCTCTGGTTCCTCCCAGTGCCAGGCACCGACAAGTGGAGCGGAGCCGTACTCGTCGGGTCCGACCGCGATCTCGTCCAGCGATGGTCTCACTGCTCGCATGCCGGCCCGGATCTCCTCGAAGGCGGCACCCACCTCGGCGATGGCTGTCTCGGTTTCGGGCTGTGCCGCCAGCCGCTGGCCGATTCTCGTCCGCATCGACTCGGACGCGAACACCCGAAGGTGATCGATTGTCCCCGGTGGGAGATCGAAGGCGATTTCGAGCGCTTCGGCGGCCCCCGCCAGCGGTCGATGTCGAACGAGCGGCTCGAACCACTCCGTGTCGTCGTCTGCGAGCGAACTCGCGACGAGAGCGATTGCGGTGGCGACCGCTGGCGACAGTGCAGCCGGGTCACAACCGACCTCCTCGGCACGTGGATGGAGCGACGAGATGAGTTCGAGTGTCGCCTCACCCAGTGGTTCGACCGTGATATCACAGTCGCCGACCACCGTCCTGACATCGGGTTCGACGAGAACCGTTTCGGACCCGTACTGCGAGAGCGAGAGGAAAGCTGCGGGTGTGACGGTTTCCTCGACGGTCCCGATCTGTTCTCCGAGTCGCTCGTCCTCGAAGTCGTAGCTGGGGTTGGTGACGCGTTCGACGATGGACGAGCGCTCCTCGTTACTCAGTCCAGGCAGACTTCGGCGGCTGGTGTGCTCGCGGATCTCGTCTATCGCATCGCTGCTCTCTGCTGGCGGCGTTCGAACCACGAGCACGGAATCGACCCGCTCGACGATGTCACTGGACACGGAGAGACTACTTTGGCACAGCCAGTCGAGGCTCCGTGGCCGCGTTACGAGGACTGCACCACCGGGACGAGCGAACAGGGCGTTCATGCCGGACGGCTCTCCGTCGGTCGAGCAGTCTTCGTCGCTCAGGTCGAACGCCGCCGTGACAAAATCGTCGACGATTACGAGTTCGTCGTCGTCGACGTCTCTCGTCGCTGCGAGCCGCTCAACGGATGGGCCGACCCGACGCAAGTGATGTGATTTTCCGACGCTGGGTGCCCCGAGGACGAGTGTCACCTCGCCCGGGTCGACTACGTCGCACAGTTCGCTAGGTGTGACTTCTCGAATGGTATCTTCCATGTATTCCCTACGACCGACCCCGCCGACGACTGCGTTCGGCTAGCAGACTCCGCCGAGTGTATATCTTCAATAGGTTTGTTTGTGAGTATAATTGTTCGCTGTTGGAACGGCCATCGACGAGTTATCGATTATGTAGTAGAAGACGGCGTACGGGGCAGACTCAATCACGTGTAGCGGGCCATTCTGAAAACCATCATAGGGTGATGGTTTGTCAAAGGCCAAACACCGACTTTCTGTGGAGGCACAACTCGGAGGAATCGCACCCGTAACCGCACCAGCGGCAACCTCCTTCCCAACGACGATTTCGAGCTTGAATCAAACCTGATGGCGAGTCATCTGCATTCTGACTTGGTTTCTCCGGAGACAGTGGGTCTCAAATTCAGATACCAGCGGGTATACTGACTAATGCAATCACCGGTGTGGTTTGTGACGGCTTAGGTGAAATGGATTGCGTTCAATGAAACTGCAGTCACAACCTGCTTAAACTGCCACAGGCAGGGGGCTGATAGAGCTAGAATACTGAGATAGGTTAGTAGGAGTCACCACCCCTGTCTCAATATAAAAATCGAGTTTATGATGAAAGCGAGCACATATACCCACGAACCAACGGGCCAGATAAATACGGCGCTGACCGGAATTACACCCAACAAGAGGACGGTTATGACGAACCGCACCCACACCCAACCGGTAGAATCTTCCTCTGATTCCCCTCGAATCGAAACGTCGTGTTGTCGGAGTGACTCACGGAATTGGTCTTCAATGTCTGATGGGACGAGAAATACCGTCGGCTTGTTGGTGAACGAATTCCGGTAGTACAACCGAACTACGGTCTGGTCAGCGAGTGTCACAAACCGGGCAGACTCCACGTCTTCAAACGAAGTAGACACATCCTCGTCGCTGCGGAACAGGGTGGGTTCTCCCATGTGGTAAGTACTCACAAGTTCTCCAGCCCCTTGATCGAGCTTAGCCGTCATACTGATGAAACGTTCTGAGCTCTGCAAGGTCGCCGTCATCAGAAACGCACAGTACATATGGTACGCATAGGTGCCTTTGTCACTGACAAGCGAACCAAAGGCCAGTAGAACGGCAGGGACAACAGCGAATACAGTCCACCATAACAAGCGACCGAAATCGATACTGTTGAATGCGATTCGCTGTGGGAGTTTCCGAAGTCCACCTATCTGCGCGGTCCACGTTGTTACTGCCTCGTCTTCGTCATGATTCGCCACCCGCAAATCCATCAATCCCGTATGAATGCTAATTCTGGCAAAATAAACCTATTGTTAGGCCAATTAGTTCATTGTATTTGATTGTTAGAATTTGCTGTATATAACAATATTTAATATATTAATGCAAGAGGAACCACACACTAACTGCTAACTGTATAATTAATGAACGTATTCCTGTATATGTTGTCCAGAATTTCAACTATGTCAAATCAAATTCTAATCTAGAAAATAATATGATAGAATAAATGGCTTATATTATGTGTTTTTGATAAGTAGGTAATGGTAGAAAAATATAAAGAAGATATGAGTTCACAAAGAGTAAAACGAAGAGGTATTCTGAAGAATATAGCTGCTATTGGGGCCTTGTCCGCAACTGCGCCACAAGTTAGTGCTTCCACTGAAGAAGAGAAATCTAAATTAAATAAAATTCTAAACCACGAAAAAGTCAACCAACTATTGGACTCGATTCCTGGCTTAGAGTTGAATCGTGAAAGTGCTACTATTTATGGAAATGGGGAGTCCGCTGTCGCAGTCCCTAGCAACTACGGTAAACTCTTTGCGAATACACATGACAATATCGACGTGAGTTTCTACTTGGATGAATGGGGTGCCTAGTGTAGATGATGCTTGGACTCAGGGAACCAAGGCTCGGTTGGCTGTGATGGACAATGAGATTCTCCTTCAGCGGAATGTAACTAACGCAGAAAAGCGTGAATTCCTCGCAGCAATTGACCGTCCAGATTTCCACGAAGACAACACTCAAGTTGGACTGATTCCCGAATTGGATGAGGTCCATTTTCTCCATACAAACCGGGATGAACGAAGAATCGAATCTATAACCGCAGTGAAGCAAAAAAGCTCTGTAGGACTTACGAAACAGCAGGGAACAACTGAGAAGAGTCATTCAGAGGTTAGCTTGAAAGTGACCGACTCTACCACACATACTCCCTCTGATTTTAAGCAAGCGACATCGACTCCTTCCAAGTCGAACGTTGTGTCTCCTGCTGCTGCTCCCCCCGGATGTAAAGCAGAAGACCTACACGATCTGTTTATTTGTATCGCAGACTACGCTGATTGTGGGTACTGTTTCTTGGCCACCAGTCTTACTGGCCCTGTTGGCATTGCCTGTCTCATTATTGTATGTTTCGATGGTGGACTGTCAATTGTTAGGGAACATATTACTGACTGGGGTTGCTGGGCATTTGGTGAAGGGCTATATGACTGTCTTCGATATATCGTCGATGAGTACGGTCTTCGGACACGACTACTTCGAGGAACCCTATCCAGCCATCACTCGGAACTTTTTGTGGCCCGTCCCACCTTATGTTCCAGAAGATAGTTGTTGAATCGTCCCGAAGTGTTTCCTATACCACATGAATTCTGAGTCTCAATATCACGAGTATGGCAGAGGTGTAGAGATCATCCTCTCTGCAGCGATCCTGGCAATGGGATTCTCGTTCGTTGCACTCGGTCCGGATGTCCCGTGGCCACCTGTTATAGAGCTGGCAGGGGTTGGGGTTTGGACGTTAGCTCTTCCAATAGGACTCTTGGCAATTCTGGTGGTATCTCGGCTTGCGACTACTGAAAGACCAAACTGGCATACTCAGGTGATTTTCATCGTCTCAGTGATCACGGTTCTCGCCAGTACCTACGCTGTCATTGGACCATACATTGATCGTGCCAATCCGCTCCTCAGTGTATTTCCAGCGTCAGTTCTTGGGCTCATACTAGCGAGTGTCGTGGTGATTAATGACCTCAGTAGGGTTGCCGGGACTGACCCATCCTAATCCCCTGCCGTAGTTTTTGAGCGCTCACTGAAGGTGTGGAGACGTTATACTAATCACGGAGAACTGTACTGAAGAGAGCTAGTGGGCCAAGGTTTTGGAAACTGGCATCAAAAATCTGTGAAACGAAGCTGCTCCAGTTTGTAGAACAGGTAATTCACTTGGCCAGTCAAGCGATTTCACGATACTCCTCGAAATTCGGTTTCTTCGAGTGTGGTGGGGTGGGAGTACTTCAAGCTAAACGTCGTGCGTAGGTCAGTGGGTGTCACAGAGTGTCTTTTTCTAGCGCGGACGGGTCTGTTGAAACTCACTCACAGCCTTGCGTTTGTTGGGAGGCTAGTTTCGCATCGGATGTATTAACCCAGGGGGATTTCAACAGAGTCGCTACGCTCGAATCTTTTTAAGATCTTGACTACACTTGAGGTGTTGCTCAAAGAGATCCTTGGCACGGCGGATAGCACTGCTCTCAGAGTTTTTGAGTATTCGATGTAGGTTATGTCGAATCTCATTACGTCAGATTACTAATTATATTCATCTTAGAAACAAGAGTTTACAATTACATCACTATGCATGTAATACAACGCCTCAAGTAACTTCGTTTTCCCACTGAAAGTCTGATGACGCGGTCGATTTGTCTTTTGTAAGTGGAGGCACCGTCTCAGAACAACGTATTTCACGCATATTCTGACACTCAGACGAAATAATCAATTAAGAGATGAGCTCTCGTCCTAAACACCTACATCCACGCGCGGGTGACCACCCGACAGCAACGGCGACCATGCCACCCCACTCCGAGGCGGTGGTGGCTCGCACGTTCGTTCTGATGGTTGTCCCGTCGAGTTCGGAGCTACCGGGTGTCGAGATCAGTGGGGAATCACTCATGTGCGATTACAGTGGAACAGACTCACTCGTCTGTGCTTCTCCCTTGTGGCGGTAGAGTGGGTTTGACGTGGAGAGTGACGCACGGAATTATACTACCTTATATTATTTGAGTTTCGTAATAGGCAATCAATATATACTCTTAGAGAGATGTTCCTGTTAACGGTCGAGGGGGAAACGAATGACGGTCCCTGCTGTGTGGGTCATTGGACCCACTCTGATGTGCCTTTGCTGTGAATCCCCTGCCGGACAAATACAACATGAACATGCAAGCCCTAGACACCAACCCAGAACAGAACCGTACTGAGATGCCGATTACCATCAGCAACTTCGCTATCCCGTCCGCCCTCGAATCGTCGGGGACGAAGTTGGTTTACCTCTACCTCGACGCCGCCAACGGCGGTGACATCTCCGAACTCCGTGCGTCACTCGGGATGAAGACTATCACGCTGTACCCACTGCTCCAGACACTGGAAAAGAACGGTCTCGTCGAGTGCGATGGCGACGAGTATCACATCGCCGCGTAATCTTCCCCTATATTTTAACTACTCCGAGTCACGGCTCCGTCCTAAGCCAAGAAATCACACGCGATGGTTCTCTGTACCTGTGCAGAACTCGCCTGACTGCGCGCTCGACTTCGACGGGGGACGAAGCCATAGTAGCGTTTGCAACTGGGTACACATCCGATCGCACGACAACGTTCGGTCGAATGTGCACTGACTTGCAAACGCTACTATACTTCACTGGTCTCGTTGTTGCTGCGATTATCCGTTTGGTGACGCCTCTGACCGTGCTGCGAACCACTCGCAGACGCGGGGCCAGAGGTCTGTATGAGCCCCTTCACCGGTCGACAACCCGACGTGATCGGCCGGGTACTCGATCACCGTCGTATCTGTACTGGGGACTGCCTCGATAAAGGGGAGGCTAGCCTCAGCCGGGATAAATTGGTCGTCCATCCCGATGATGTCCAGTATGGGCATCTCTAGGGTTTCGAGGTCAATAGTTTCCCCTCCTACCGAGAGTGTTCCCTTCATCAGCCTGTTCTCGCGATAGAGGTCCACAAGGAATTCAGTGTACAGCTCGCCTGCGACGTCAACGGTGTCAAAACCCCACTGAAGCCTACGCAAGAACCGTGACAGGAACTCCTCATCGGCAATATGCTCGTAGAGGCTGAGATAGCGGGCGAGGTGGTATTCGACCGGGTCGACGAGCGAAAATTCCATCGCGAGCCATTCGCCGGGAGCGTTTCCGAAGGTATCGACCAGATGTTGAGGATTGTAGCTTTCTTCACGCCCCCAGAGGTCGAAGATGCCCCCATCGACATCAAAATTCAGCACCGGCGCAAGCATCCCGAGCGTACGGACCAGTTGCGGATATAATGCCGCGAAGATTGCGGCCAGTGTCGCGCCGGTACAGTAGCCAAATAGATGGAGCGCGTCCGCCTCAGTTCGTTCGGTGACGACATCGACGCAGTTGGCGAGATACCGAGTTACGAAATCCTCTAATCCGAGATGGGCATCCAGAACGGAGGGGGCACCCCAGTCGAGGAGAAAGACATCGAACCCCTGGTCGAGAAACTGTTGGACGACGCTTCGGTCGGGCTGAAAATCGAGGATTGATGGGCGGTTGATAATCGCATACACGAGCAAAATCGGGACGTTCTGCTGCACCTCAGGTCGTGGCTGGTAGTGCCGGAGTTCGAGTTTATTTTCAGTGTAGACGACATCGCTGGGAGTCGGTTCGAGAGGCGTTGTCGTCTCGTGGTTTCTGGAGTGACGTTCGAGGGCTGTCTTTACACCGAACACCGGGAGAGTGCGCCAGCTACCGACGAGGTTAGGGAACATACCAGCTAGAGGCAGGCATCGGTTGAATATGTTGAGGACCCGTACCAAACTCAGTGAAATTCGTCTGGAGTGTGAACGGAACCGAGTCCGAACTGCTTCGCTGAGTCCCCCGTCTCAGGTGGAGTTAACTATCCATCGAACGTACATTTCGTATGGAGCTCATCGAGGGGTACGACCATCAATCTGGAGTCCACTGTGGAGCAGCGGCGCTCAGGAACGTCACTGAGTATTACGGGTGGAACTACAGCGAGGCAAGTTGTTTCGGTATCGGTGGAGGTCCAGCGTTCGTCCTCTACGAGCACCCCGAGGAGTCCTGGGTTACGTTCCGGACCAGTCCGACTTGGCTGGAACGGGCCTTCTTCGAGCGACTCGGTATCTCTCACTTGTCCAAAGCAGGCGATGACTTCGAGACAGCCTGGGAGGAGACGACCGCTCGTGTAGACGCGGACGACCCGATTATACTGTTCCTCGACCCGGCTTCCCTGGACTATCTCCCTGATGACTTCCCCCATCTGCCACCCCACGTCGCAGTGATGACTGGATACGACGATGAGACGGTACAGCTCTCGGATGGAGCGATGGAGGAACAAACGGAGGTGTCGCGCTCGACACTCGAGGATGCCTGGTCCGCTGACCGATTTGTGCCGCTGGACAACGAATATCTCGTCGTGACCCGTGCAAGAATCACAGCAGACGGAACCGATGCGGCCGCTGCCGGCCTTCGGCAAGCCGCGACGTATATACTCGACCCACTTCAGATAAAGCGAGACGCACGGGGGCCGGGTGAGGAAGGCATCCCGGCGCTACGCTCGTTCGCAGACTATCTCGGAACATGGCCGGAGCTGCCCGAACCAGTCCGACCGGTACGGGCTGCTCGACAAAGCATCGACGAACACGGTGAAGGGGCCGCTTTCCGTGTGCTCTACGCCGAAGCGCTCGAAGAGTTAGGACAGCGGACCGGACTCGCCCACGACCTCGCTGACCGAATGGCCAGCGTCGGTGAGGAGTGGCGGAACGTCAAGACGCTCCTTGACGATATTATCGCGGAAGACGAGCCGCAACCGGCACGCTTCGCGGAGGCCGCGACCCTCATCGGCGACATTGCAGACCGGGAAGAGGCAGTGTTCGAAGAAATCGCCGACGAACTGGGACGCAGCGATAGCAGTGTGTGAGGCGACAGCAATGAGTGAGGTGACAGCAATGAGTGAGGCGACAGCAATGAGTGAGAGGCGATTCGGGAGCTCAAACGTTTCGCGCCGGACGAGCAGTCATTCTCGATACGCTTCGTAGACAAAGCGTAGATTCCAGAGATTGAACCCGTCGCCGTGTTTCCGTTCGACGCGACGGTCATAGAGGGGGATGAGGTCCAGTTCTGGCTCCGTGAACGCGGGCTCGACGCTCCAGTCGAGGAACCACTTCCGATCGTGAAACCAGATCTGATCGCCGAATGCGTCGAATACGCTCGTCAACATCTCATGTACCATCTCTGACCCTGTGTCGTCTTCCGTTTCTTCACGGGAGAATTCATAGGTGACGGTGATGGGAACCGTGCCCTCGCGGAAAGCCCTCTCCCGAGAGAGATAGACACACTTCGCGCCCGCCTCTCGAAGGTGCACAACGAGCTCGTCTGGTGTCGGCACGGGTATCGGTTGCTCACCGATATCGGACTTCGGATCCCAGGCCATATGGGAGTTCACGTGCGGGTCGCCAAAGAGCGTATCCCCACCGAAGTGTACCTTTAGTGCGTGCTGGTCATAGATTCAGACACACCGTATGGTCTCTGCTGCCACCCTCGACGAAGCCATCGAAACGTACAACGAGTATCGGAGTCCGATGGCGACGGCCGAACTAATCGACTACGCGGCGGACACGTTCGTTGTCGAGTTCGAGGGTCCGTTCTGTCGGATGTGCTGCGACTACGACTACTTCGAGGACCTCATCTATGAGTTAGCCGCCCTCGGTGAAGAGCCATCTACAATCGACATCAGCGAGATCAGCTACGAGGGTACCGAGAGATTCGTCGTTAGGTTTTGCATCACGTGAAAATGAGACGATACCGTTGTGGAGACTCGCGACCCACTGAGTTAAGGAGATACGTCGGGTATACCCGTGTAAAGCGGTCGAACCACGACAATGACTCTCTACGAAATCGAGCGACCTGACGGGCCAGAACGAGGGATTCGGGTCTCCTGTCCCGACCACGGTGAAACAGAGGAGTTCCAACCGGGCTATCAGCGGGTCGCATTCTACTGTTCCGGGTGCGGGATCGAGGTCGAAGTCAGGCTACACGATACGCACGACTGGCGAGATTGGGGCGAACGCTGCTAATCGAACGTGTCTCAGATCGCGTGCTTCGTTGGGATTCGGACGCTTCCAGCAACTCGCCGAGCGCGGTGATCTTCTGTGCGTATGTCTCGAAGTCGCCACGCTCCAATGCCGCCTGGGCCTCGTCGTACAACGTCTGGGCCCGCTCGAGTTCAGCCTGTGACAGGCCGGTATCGGGACTCACCGCCTCGGGTCTGGCTGCCCCAGCTTGGACCGCCAGCGCCCGGTCGAGCGATGGCTGCATCGTCACTCGGTCGCCGTGGACCAAAATGACTCGCTTGAGTTCCGGCAGCGACCCTTGCTCCCGAGATTCGAGAAAGAGCGGTTCGATGTAGATGATGGTGTCGTCGATCGGAATCGCCAGCAGATTCCCGCGGATGACTGACGACCCAGCCTGCGACCAGAGAGTGATCTGTTGGGAGATGTCGGCGTCTTGGTCGATACGCGACTCGATCTGCATCGGCCCGAAGGTCAACCGCTGCTTCGAGAAGCGGAACGCTTTGAGCGTCCCGTAGTTCGGCGGGTCGGACCGAGCGGCAAGCCAGCCAATCATGTTCTGTCGTCCCTCCGGGATGTACGGTTGAATCATCACGAACTCGGGGTCCTCTTCCCCGGGGAACGTCATGATGATGTAGTAGGGGTCCATCGGAATCTCTTCCCCTCGGGCAATCTCGTTCGGGATGCGCCAGGAGTCCTCTTTGTTGTAGAACACCCGCGGGTCCTTCATGTGGTAGACGAGGTACTGCTGCGCCTGAACTCGGAAGGCGTCCTCGGGATACCGCACGTGTTGACGGAGGTCAGCAGGCATCTCCTCGAAGTCCTCGAACAACCCCGGGAAAGCTTTCCGGTAGGTCTGGATAAGCGGGTCGTCGGGTTCCGCGACGTAGTAGGTGGTCTCGCCAGTGTGCGCGTCGATGACGACTTTCACTGAGTTTCGGACGTAATTCACCCGCTTCCCCCTGAACCGAACCCGGTCTGAGTAGGGATAGTTGTTGCTCGTGGTGTAGGCATCGTAGATCCAGTAGAGCTTCCCATTCGACACCACCACGTACGGGTCACGGTCGTATTCGAGGAAGGGAGCGATGGTTGGTGCCCGGGTTTGGATATCTCGGTTGAACTGCAATCGAGACTCCGCAGTCACCGAGTCCGACAGGACGATTCGAGGGTCCATGAACTTGATCGAATAGACGAGTTCCCGGAGCGTCGAGTCGAGCACGGTGCCGCCGTCGCCGTCGTACGACGTATAGACGTTCTTTCCACCACTCGGGTAATCGAGTTCCCGAGTTTTCGTGTTCACGATTGCGTAGTCGGTCGTTGTCTCCCCGTAATAGATACGTGGCTGAGTTACCTCGATGCCAGCCGACGAGTTCGGCGGGATGTCCTTGATGTAGAATGCGGGTAAGCCGTCCGCCGTGACCGTGCTGACGGGGGACATGGCGACGCCGAATCCGTGGGTGTAGACGAGGTGTCGGTTGACCCACGTCTGCGACTCGGGTGGAAGTGCCCGAAATTCGATTTCGCGGGCAGACACCATCACTTGCGTCTCCTGGTTGTCTACTTCGTACCGGTCGATGTCGACGTCAGTGAACCGGTAGTAGGTCCGGAAGATTTGGAGTTCGTTGTACGTCTTCAAGAGAGGTCTGGGGTCCCACAACCGCACGTTATCGATGGTCCCCCGATTATCGTCGATCTGTTCCCGGGTGAGTGTCTCGGAGACGGGGAACTCACGCTCTTCGATTCGGTCAAGTGCGTACGCCCGGTTGGTAAACTCGATCTCGTTTTTGATGTACTTCTCCTCTTTGTTGAGTTCGTCCGGTTCGACGACGAAGCCCTGATAGATGGCTCCAGCGGCGTTGCCAACGAGGAAGAACCCGACCAGCAGGGCAATGGGTACGTACACCGCACGGGCGTCCTGAAACCGCGTGTTAGCAAGGACAACGAGACCGCCGATGAGAGCGGTCACGGTTAGAAGTCCGAGGAGGGGTAAGAACACTGTCCGGTCGGTGGCCCCGACCCCGAAGACGGCACCGCGGGGGGAGAAAAACAGCTCGTACCGGTCAAGGGCGAACACGGCACCCAGCAGGACCATCAGGACCCCGACATTGGTCGTGACGTGCGCATAGGCGTACTCTCTGAGATACGATAAGTAAGCCCAGACATCGGAGGAGTTCCCGCTGTCAGAGACTGTTCCAGCGGTGGCGACGAACTGACGGCTGTAGAGCGACAGCGACAGGACGGTCCCCGCCGCGGCGACGAGGAGGAGATACCCCACGACAAGGTTCAGAAACGACAGCGTGTAGACGTAGAAGGCGACATCCCGTCCGGAGATCGGGTCGGCCACGCCGAACGGGGTGGCATGGAGAAACCGGAGAACGGTATCCCACGCCGACGCGTGGATGAGGCCGATGAGAACGGAGAAGACGACGATACCTGCCCGATAGGTCCACGGCGGTGCAGGAGCGTCGATTCGTCGGAGGTTCTGTGTGGCGATACGGTAGTTGGTGGAGAGAACAAGGAAGCTGATTCCCGCGGTCAGGACGAACAAAACAGTCCAGTACGCGAGAATCGTGAGAAACACGGAGTCGTATCCCAAGGCGGCAAACCAGAGGAAGTCGCCGTACAGCGAGGGGAGGGCGACGATTCCGTACAGGGCGAAAACTGCAACTAGTCCGAGTAGCAGTCGTTTCCACGGGCGTCGACTCACCAACATACTAGATTATAGGTGGTAACGCACTAAAGGACATGCCAGCTCACTGGGTTAGGCTGGTTTGTGCATCGCACCAAGCAGACGCTTATCCGAAACCACTGTGAGCGACTGACATCACGGCTCATCATCAGTCGGTTTTGTGTAGTGGAGCGAAGGAAGGTTCCCCACTCGGGTGGTGTGCATCGACCTCGTAGCGCAGACCTGTCTCCCGTTCGTACCGAACACGCGACCCAGCTGTGATTGGGTGCTGGTCCTCTACCGCTACTCTGATCTGCTGAGACTGACACAATAATCGAGACAGGCCTGAAGAAGCCACGCAAACGGATGGCGGACGAGATGCAGAGGACACATTCCACAGATTGTCACCGACAGCAATTGTATGCAGTCACGGAACGAGCCCGACGCTGATTCTCCGTACTGACATCAGCTGCCAAACTGGCCTTAGGGTGCGTATGTCCCTTTTAATACCGTTTGTGCCAACCGCTTGCCCTGCATGGCTTTTTCGACAGTACGTTTGTTCGCCGTTCGTGGGAGGCCGAGGGTCGTATCGAGAGCGTACAGTTTGAATCGATAGGTGTGTCGATCATCAGGTGGAGCGGGGCCATCGTAGTCGCGATTGCCGAAGTCGTTGGTTCCCTCGATGGCTTCTGTAGGCTTCCAAGCTTCGGGAATGTCTGTGCGAGCGGGTGGGATATTCCAGACAATCCAGTGAAGCCAGACCTTACCGGCAGGGTCAACCGCGTCGGGATCGTCCATGATAAGCGTCAGCGACTGGGTTTCTGGTGGAGCCTTCTCAATCGACAGTGGCGGGTTGATATTCTGGGCGTCGTGGCCGTACTTCCGCGGAATCGCTTCGCCATCCTCGAAGGCTGGACTGGTGAGCCGCAAATCCCCCATCGGCGTGGTGTCGCCGAGCGTTGAGTTATCTGATATCGGCGTTGACGTCGGCGTATCACCATCACCGTCTCCGGTACAGCCAGCAAGCGCTGCTGCAACCACTGTGACGATCGTCCTGCGGGTGGGAGATTCGGATATCACTCGCTGTCTCAGCATATGTGACGAACACACATATCTTTTGATCATAAATTCCGTCGAGAGAGGCCTTGAAGTCCTTCTCACCACCTGTCCCGACGAAGTATCTCTCTTCAACGGGTAACCCTTTCACCCGTAGCACACGAAATCTTAGGGTATGGCGTCGATTCCCGTGGAGTTCCAGGACCTGTTTGAACGCGGTGCACCCGTACAGCTCGCGACCGTCCTCCCCGACGGCATGCCACACGTCACACCTGTCTTTGCCGAGTACGACGGCGAACACGTCCTGTTCAACACCATGCGCGGGCGGCGAAAAGAACGCAACATCCGGAACAATCCCAACGTTGGGGTGTCGGTAACCGATCCGGACGACCCGTACCGGTACCTCTCGATTAGCGGAGAGGTCGTCGGTGTAACCGAAGACGGCGCTGTCGAACACGTCCATCACATCGCCCGGAAGTTCATGGACGTGCCGGAGTATCCGAACCTCGACGACGAACCGAACCCTCGGGTAGTCGTCCGTATCCGACCTGTGCAAGTACGAGCTATCGACGAACCCGAGCGAAGCGACTAACCCGGCTGCGACGGCAGTACTATCGAAGTCACCGCGGCGTTCAGACGGATTCTTCGCGGTTTAGCGTTACGCCGTCGAATTCGGTTACGTAGTCGGAATCGAACGCCGAAACCGGCGTCTGGAATCCCGGTTCGACGTCGCCCGCGAGAACACGGCGTGCCGACTCGACGGCTGTCGCCGCTGTCAACTCGTACGTATCGGGCGTCGTAAGCCGTGCCACAGCCCGGCTCCCATCGTCGTTCGTGACTTCTGCCCAGATTCGGTTCGTGTTCTGGGCGCGTTGGTCCGGCGTCGGTCCCGAGACGACTCGGTCCACGGCGGATACGAGAAGTCTCTGCAGGAGCGACGAAGACAGCAGCGGGGAGAGGGGACGAATCCGGCGCATCACTTTGACCGCGATGTCTGGGACCGTCGCATACGTCTCGATGTTCTCGATGCCGGTCGAATAGTAGGCGGTCGAGACCGTTCCCCACGGAACGGTTACGCCGGTTTTCTCTTCAACGCCGAAGTCGAACGTACGGGTCTTCCACGCGACCGGAACGCTCCGAACCGCTCCGTCTTCACGGACGGCACCCGACCGGTCCAGACTTTTGATAATCGATTTCACTGTTCCCGGAGAGAAGGTCCCGAGACCATCAATCGCCATCGTTAGCCGGTCGGGGTTCGGGACTTCCTCGGCGAGGATAGCGGCGAGACAGTCCGTTGGCACCGCGTCGAAACCGACGGCAGGGAGGACAGTAATCCCAGCCTGCTCGGCGTCGGCATCTCTCTTGGCAGCGGCTTCGAGTATTTGGACCCGTCCGGCGATGTCGAGATAGTCGGTTCCGGTTTCGAGACAGGCGTCCACCAGTGGGTCTGCAGTAGTCACGAACGGACCTGCACAGTTCAACACGGCGTCGACGTCCGCGAGTTGGTCTTCGACGATTGCTGGCTGCTCCAGACTGAACACGCGGTGGTCAACGCCGAGTTCGGTCGCTTGTTGTTCGAGTGGTTCGGCTCGTCGCCCCGCAATCGTCGGTGATGCGTCGTCGGCGACGGCCCTGTGTGCGATTAGCGACCCCGTGTACCCGTACGACCCGTAGACGAGCAACTCTCCCTCCATACTCGATATTTGATTCTCTATTTACATTAACGATGGGGTAGTTTCGTATCAGAAACTCCACAACGAACGGTGTCGATCACCGGAAATCGAAACCAAGACGAAAATCAACAGACACCGGTCGTATCGATAGTTTTTCATGCGTCATATCTCGTGTTTCTTTCACAGGATGGACGTCAACAAGTACCGACGGACACTGTCCGTGATGGCACTCTCGAACCTGGTGTTGCTCATGGGTGTGTTCGAATTTAGCTGGGACCCGCACTTGGTCCTCTTGTTTTACTGGTTCGAGGCGGGAGTCGCCGTCACCCGGGAAGCCGCCCAATCGTTGTTTGCCGCGTTACCACCCTCCAAAGAGTACAGACCGACGGGGACGAGAGCACCGTTTCCGCTCAAAATCCTCGCGGACGTTCGAGGCGGCTTTCGCCCCGCCCGCTGGCTTCCCCCAGTGTATCCGCAGAACGTCCCGTATACCCTGCTAACGCTGATCCCGCTTGTCGCATTCTGGCCGTTTGGGGGGCTCATGTTGACTGGCGTCGTTACCCCGGTTGTCGAGACGTTCGTACTGCCAGTGTCGGCCGCCCTCGGCGTGCTTGCCATTCTCGTCAGCCAACTATTCAAACTGGTTGACTGGTTCCAGTCAGGCGAGTACGAGACAGTCTCCGCGACCGGTGGTGTCTCCAAAACGCATCTGGCGCTATTGTTCATCCTCGCGTTCGTCGCGCCGTTCGTCGTTGGGGTTGTCGAGGCGGCCGGTGTCACTCGGGTCGAACTCGGACTCGTACTCGTCGGCTCCAAAGTCGTGTACGACGTCCTCGAACTCCGAAACCCCGGCTTCGTCCAGTCGGCGATGTTCATCGACAAAACGGCCGGCGAGGAATCTACGGTCGAGGTCCCTGACGGTGAACCAGTCGCAGCGTTCCACACCGACCAACGCGCCGAATTCACCACCTCGGTGTTCGTCGGTGTGCTCTCTTCGTTCCTCGGGCCTACGCTTTTTTTCGTCCTCCTCGGCGGACTGACAGGGATGTTGGTTGGCAGTAACTTATTCGGTACTCCCCACGGTCCAGCTATCGGCGTTGTGGCTGGTGCCGCGGTTGTCGTCGCCGTTCGAGTGCTTGCACAACTCGCCGTCGGATGGATCGTGGGCGGGCACCTCGTTTATCGTGTGTATCCCGACGCTGTCGTCGCCCACAACACACTAACTAGCGAGGCACAGTGGTCGATTCCCCGAGAAGACATATCCGACGTAACCATTGGCGACGGGTTCCTCGCCTCTAGACTCCCCGACTGGTTTGGGACAGTCCGCCTTGACCGGTATAACGGTGAGAGCCACAAGATTGCGTACCTCACGGATGTCGATGCGGTCGCGCAGTTGCTCGATGCCTGACCTCGCCCCGGTCGTTTCTCGGAACGACAGAAATCGAGTGGCTCTCCTACCGGGCAGGTGGTTAGCGACGACGCCAGAGCGACATGATAGCGCCGCCGCCCCCGATACTCATCCCTGAGAGCCCGTATTCCAGATTCTCGGCGTGGAGTTCGTGGGCCATTGCCGCCGTAATCATGCCTCCAGAGGCACCGATAGGGTGGCCAAACGCGATAGCCCCGCCCCGGGGATTCATCTTTTCACGGGGGATACCGACCCGCTCCATGACGTACACCGCTTGCGCAGCGAAGGCCTCGTTTATCCAGCAGGTCCCAATGTCGTCGACCGTGAGATCGTTCTCGGTGAGCACCGTCTCGACGACGTCACCGACCGCCTCGTTGAACTCGTCGGGGTCGCGATAGACGATGCGGTAGTCGACTAGTTCGGCCATCGGATCGACGCCCATCTCCTGAGCAGCGGCGTCGGCGGCCAGGAGCACGACGCCCGCGCCATCTGAGAGTTTCGAGGCGTTGGCGGCGGTGACGGTTCCGTCGTCACGGAACGCGCTGGGGAGGCTTGCGAGGTCGTCCATCGTCGAATCCGGCCGCGGTCCCCCATCACGTTCGACGCGGCCGTCTGGCGTCTCCACGGGGACGATTTCCTCGTCGAAGTCACCAGCCTCGATGGCTGCCGCGGCCCGCTTGTGGCTCTCGAGCGCGTAGCGGTCCTGTGCCTCCCGGGAGAGGTCGTACGTGTCGTCGTGCCGGTCGACGAGTCGTTCTGCGATCTCACCCATGTGCACGTCGAGGTTCACGTCCCACAACGAGTCGAGAATCATCGAATCACGTATCGTGACGTCGCCGTATCGTCGCCCCTTACGGTAGTCGGGAAGTATCCACGGGGCGTTCGTCATCGACTCGAAGCCACCGGCGATGGCGAACGTAGCCCGTCCAGCACTAATCCGGTCGGCTGCGAGCGTGATGGCACGGACTCCAGACCCGGAGGCCTCGTTCACCGTCGTGGTCTGCGTGTCGTTTGGGAGGGTCGACTCGACTACCGCCTGTCTCCCTGGGACCTGCCCAATACCGGCCTGGATGGCATTGCCGAGCGAAACCCATTCAACCTCGTCAGCAGGCACGCTGGTTCGGTCGAGCAAGCCGTCGATTGCCGTCCGTGCCAGTTCAACAGCCGCAACATCAGCGAGCGCTCCGAGCAGTGTTCCGTGGGGTGTCCGGACACCATCAATGAGGACGGTATTTGCCATACAGTCTTGTTGAAATTCCAACTACTTCATTTCTCGCCACCTATCTTCACTTTCTCGGACCAGTTGTCCGACTGCTCGGCTGAGACCGCTACTCGCGGCCATAACAGGGTAGGCTTTCCGTCCGGTGATAAACATATTAATAATTTGAACTCTATATGATTCCATTCTGATACAGATGTGCTGAGATAGCCGATTGAACTCTGAGGCTCAGTGGTCGCTTTAGATTTAGGACAGGAAAACAGCCGGAAACTGAGTATGCAGACAGATATCCACTATTATAGACCTTCCAAGGGGGAGAGAGAACGCGGAGTTGTCAATGTATGAAACAATATAATAGTTTTAACTTAATATTTTTCTAATATATTCTAACTGACTACCTCATCAGATACTCCCCACATCTCTCAAGCGCAGCTACGCCCTGTGCCTCACCCTCCAACTGTGGCACACGCCGGAGCGGCAACGAAAACCGCTCCTCAATCTCTTCTACGCGCTTCCGATGTCGCTCAGCATCACGCTGACATCGTTCACAACGACACTCTTCGAAATTCTCGAAGACACGATTTACCACTACACAGTCGACCGAAACCGACGCTTCACCGAGTCTCTCAACTAACCGTTCAGCTTCAGCAATCGCCATCCGCTCTGGAGTGAGCACCACGCGAAAACTGGTCCGCGAAGGGTCACGCAACAACTCACCAACCGAACCCACACGCTCTTGCAGCGACACCATCTCGTCAGAGTTGCCACTTGCGCCCCAGTACGCCGCTGGCCCGAGGAACACGCTCTTGGCCGCCTGTGCAGTCCGTCGGACGCGTCGTTGAACGTCACCAGCAACACCGAGTGTCTCTCCGAGCACCTCAGGCAGGTCGAGTAGACGGAGTGTATGTCCAGTTGGCGCAGTATCGAACACGACGTGGTCGTACCCGGCGTCAGCGTAGCGGGCGATGTACTCCAGTGCGGCCACCTCGTCGCCACCGGGGACGAGTCCGGACTCGAATAGCCGCTCCAAATCGTCGTCCCCCAGCCGTAACCCGGCGTCGCGAAACTCGTCGGCGAGAGCCTCGACGACACGCTGGTAGGCCTTCTGTCCGGTTTCGGAGTCAACTTCGATAGCACTCAACGAGTCAGTAATCTCCGTAGGCTCCCCACTAAGCCCACGTTCGAAAGCATCGCCGAGTGAATGGGCAGGGTCGGTCGAGACGACGAGCGTCTTTCCCTCCCTCTGCTTCGAAAGTGCGAGGGCGTGCGCCGCCGCACAGGTCGTCTTTCCGACGCCACCTTTCCCACCGTACAGGATGATGTCGGTCTCGTTACCGTGCGGATGTTCTGTCTCGGTCATCGCACTGATGTAGGGTGCGTGACGTTACAAAACCGTGGGCGACCCTTCACACGACAATCGTCAATGCAACGCCGAGTACTAGCGGCGACGTGAATTCCGAACGTGCCGAAAGAAACGTGATACGGGAACGGATTTACCCATGTACGTCCACGCGGTCTCGCCCGTCGTGGCGACAACCGTTGGAGATACTTCAAAGTACGATACTTTAGAATCATTATCTGACTTCACAGAAGTACAGGGCAAATACCACAGGAGTTGACTCCGAGACACTTCACGGTACAGAACTCATCACCCTCAGACACCCTACGAGAGAGGGTATAGAACCGGATTCCAGTGAAACAGGGCCAATATTTGAATATAGTAATTCATATACAACTACCATATTCGTAATACGAATTTATATATTGTATATGTTTACAGTATTTGAATACAACCCACGGCACACATATGTCAGACAACCACAATCACTAGACTATGACGTTGTTACGTGGGGCTAATCCCTCCCGGTACCAGCGCATTCAAACACTGCTAGTTGCGGTTGGATTGTTCAGTTGTTCGGCTGTCTTTTTCACCGTCGTTTCGAGGGTCGACCTGCTCGTTGAAATTATCCGGTGGGAGTTTCTTGCTGTCGGCCTTCTTGCGCTAAGTGCTCTCATTGCTGTTCGTGATGGCGGGCTACGGAGAACGTGGCTGTTCGCTTTCGCCCTCGAAGCAGGGTTCGGAATTCATCTCGGTGGAGTCGGCATCACTGGAAAACCGCCAGGCCCACTCTTCCGAGTCGTATGGGCCGGCGTTGTCGGACTGATTGCCGCACTTATCCTCGGAACACTCGGTGGCTCACTCGGGCTTGGCGTAAAGCGTCTGTCCACTTCCTGAAAGCGTGGTTCACAGCTGCTTCAGTGCTCACGTACCGGGACCGACGCACCACTCGTTCACTATCTGGCGTGTTGGAGTCTGAGGAGTAGCAGGTTGCAACTCAGAATCGATACGCCATCATCACTTCGTCGACGTACTCGCCGTCGATCGTATAATGGTCTCTGCGAATCGCCTCAGTCTCCCAGCCATGCGCACCGAGGAATTCCATGGCACGGTCGTTCGTCATTGGAATGCTATTGTAGACCTTCCGATAGCCGTTTGCCTCAGCCCAATCGAGTCCTCGCTGCAGGAGTTGACTGCCGATACCGTGGCCGTGATACTCCTCTTTGACACCAACAGTCTGCTGTGCGGTCTCCTGAACCTTCGCTAACTGGGGGAGGTCGAGGTGCGTCCAGCCGACGACTTCGTCGTCAATTGCGGCGATGAAGAACACGCGAGACTTTATCTGATTATGGCGCGTGACTGTCTCCTCGTAGAGGAGTTGTTCGGCGATACTTTCGGCGACGACGTACGTCTCCTCCGCCGTGACGTCTCGAATGGTGTCGACGAGACCCTGGAAATCCTGCTGGCGGGCGGGTCGGATAGTGACCACCCCGACGTCGGACTCGTACTCTTCGATCGCACCGACTTTGAGCGCTAACTGGAGCGTTCCACCGTCTTCTTCCAGGTACCCTCTCGACTTCAAGCGATCAAGCTCGACTTGGAATTCGTCGGACGAAACGGGAGCGATATCGAGGAGCACGTTCCGCTTCGCGGTCCCGTGTCGCTCAACGTACTCATAAATCCGTTTGCTGGCCTCAGATTCGAACGTTGGGCGCTCGGTTGCTTGCATATTCCCCTGATGATTCGGGAACCATCCGTTTATTTCTTGCCCATCGTTACCGCGTGCCAAATATATGGGTGAGTGTATTCGCATAGATGGCTGTGACCGATTAGGTCAGTACGTCGAAGCCTTCCTCACGGAGTGCTGCTTCGAGACGGTCGCTGTGTTCGCCTTGGAGTTCGATAGTACCCGCATCGGAAATCGTCCCGCCAACTGCGAGGCGGCGTTTCAAGGTCGACGCGAGGGACTCCAGTTCGCCGCGCGGAAGGTCGAGTCCTTCGACAACGGTCATGGGTTTTCCGTACCTGCGGGTGTCGACGTGAATCGAGACGCGCTGCTGTGACCGTGTCAGGTCGTCCCCGATTCCGAGGTCGTCTGGTAAGCCAGTGATGTTGCTGCGTGTGTCCTTTGTCACATACATATGTCCGTCTCCGAACGACATGAGCCTGTAGTTGGGATATACCAAACTCGAGGCGCTAATCGAGCCGACGATTCCTTTCTTCGGCGGTGTCACACTGGAGGTCACTTCAGTGGTCGAGAGGTTCGAATCGGGAGAGTTGACTTACTGGAGGCCACACAGATATAACGTTACAACTGTAGTTTCCTCGCTAGCGGTTATCGCCGAATTCCAGTGTGTGAAGGCATGAATAGAGGCTTTACTCCGGAAACAGTGGGGTGCTATTAGACGAAACAAGGACATCGCTGCGGTGGCTGCGATACCCAGTTGCACATTTAGAGGACACTCTCGAAGGAGTGGCTGACTGATCCACCTCGGGGGGCGATTGGAGTGAGCCCGACTTCGGCCGGAGTGGGGAAGCCGGGCCGGAACGCGCCCAACTGAGCACCCACCGTTGTCGGTGATGCCAGTAAACCAACTGAGTGGTCCTCACGACGACTGACAGTAGACTTAATATGATTAATGATGACATATGACACACCATTACTACGATGACCGAAGAATGGCACCTTACAGGCGATTACGTTGAAGCATGCAACTGCGATATCGCGTGTCAGTGTATCTGGTTAGAACCACCTGACGGCGATGTTTGCACGGTTTCACTCGCGTGGGACATCCAAGACGGACACTATGGAGATGTCGACTTGGGCGGGTTGGCGGTAGGAATGCTCGTGTATACGGACGAGGGAGTCATGTTCGACCCCGATGTCGCGTGGCACATCGTGCTCCTCGTCGATGAGGACGCCGACGGCGAGCAACAAGCCGCACTCGAAGATATCTACCTCGGCCGGGCCGGAGGAATCTGGGCCGCCGTTGCCGACGCCCACGTCGAAAGCGCGGAGGTCACGAGTATCCCAATCACCTTCATCCGGGACGACGCCGATATCTCCGTCTCAATCGGTGATGTCGCCTCCATGGAAGTTGTCGGCATCCCCGGATTCAATGAGGAACTCGGGACCATCTCACCTCATCCACTCACGAAAAGCCGGGAGATGCAGACCGGGAAGTCGACGACAGCGACCGTGTCGTACGACGACGACTTCGCGTGGGACGTCTCCGGGAACAACTCGTACCTTGGGGATTTCGAGCTAGCGAACACCTGATACAGAACACCTGACGCATCTGCCAACCCACGCAATGCCCACGCGAACCTCGCTTCGAGACCAGTTCAGCCTTCGACAGATGCCGTTCGTCGCGCTCTTCACCTACGGAATCGCACTCCTCGCGTGGGTAGCAATCATGGCGCGATGGCTCCCGATGCCGGGGTCAGTATCGGGACTCCACATGTCCGACCCTGGAGCGCCAGAAGCGATGGCACTCTCGAATGGACTGACCGGTGTCAGCCTCTATCTGGTCATGTGGGGCGTGATGATGGTCGCAATGATGTACCCATCGTCGGTACCGCTGTTCCGACTCTACTACAAAACGATAGACGGGACGACCAAGGCAGGCAAGGCAGCACGCGTGAGTGCTTTCATGGGGACGTATGCACTCGTCTGGGCGCTTACCGGCATCATCCCACTCATCGTGAACGCCGTACTACCGATTGCGACCATCGCAAACCAGCACAGTACGCTTCTGTTCGGTGGAACGCTCGTGTTACTATCGGCGTATCAACTGTCTCCGTACAAGCACCGGTGTCTGAAATACTGCCGGACGCCACTCGGCTTTCTGATGGAATTTCACCAGCCAGGAATTCGCGGGGCAGCACGGATGAGTTTCCGATTCAGCGTCTTCTGTGTGGGATGCTGTTGGGCGTTGTTCGCCGTCATGGTAGTCGTCGGGTCGATGAACATCCTGTGGATGGCTGTTATCACGGTGCTGTTATCACTGGAGCGCGTAGTTAAATGGGGAGATAGATTAGCCAGAGGAGTCGGCGTGGCGGCCGGAGTCGGGGGTGGTGTCTTTATCCTGCTAGCAGTCGTGTGAGCGGGTATCTGTCGTATCACCCGTTGTTGCTCGCTTTTTCGGGGTTCCATCGCCCTCGTTCTCGGCTCTCAGATATCGTCCATCCGCGCGAAAAACATCTGGCCGCGGCTACATTTTTATGTTATCGTACCACACACTCTCTATGGACATCCGTGAGGCGACGACAGCGGACACCGACGGCATCCGAGAAGTTGCACACGACTCGCTTGTGGCGTCGTACGGCCACGCACTCGACGAAACGCTCATCGAGAGCTCGGTCGAGGAGTGGTACGGCGACGATGAACTCACAGCCGAACTCGACGACGATAACACACTCTTTCTCGTCTGTGACGATAGCGGCGACATCGTCGCGTTCTCACAGAGCTATCTCAGGGGCAAAGGAGACGTTACCGGTCAAATCAGTTGGTTACACGTCCACCCTGAGCACCGAGACCGCGGTATCGGGGCTCGGCTCCTTACCCGGACTGAAGAAGGTCTCGTCGACCACGGAGCCGCGCGTCTGACGGGAAAAGTCCTCGAACTCAACGAACTAGGGGCCGACTTCTACGAACACCACGGCTACGAGGAAGTCGATAGTCGTCGTATCGACCTCGGTTCGGAACAGTACGACGAACGAGTCTTCGAAAAGTTCCTCGGAACCGAAGACGAGGTCGCAGCCCCTCTCGACCCTCGTACGGTAGACAGCAGGACTGTCTACGTGGCATTCGACGAGAGCGACCGCGGCTCACAGGCACCGTTCTACGTCAGCTACGTCGACGAGGAACGCGCAAACCGGTACGGCTACTTCTGTGGCAACTGCGAGAGTTTCGAGGTGTCGATGGACTCGATGGGAAGAGTCATCTGTAACAACTGCGGGAATAAGCGCCGTCCCTCGCGCTGGGACTCGGCGTATCTCTAACCAATCGCCCGTATCGGTTTCGCTGTTACAGGTTCACGTGTGTTCAGTACGTGGTAGATGGGGTAGAGAACCCAGTCTATTCTCCGCAGACACACTGAAACTAGTTTTTATGGAGTAGAAGATTGTACACCTAGCACAATCAATCGGAGGAATAACACAATATTGCATTGAGTTGTTCCGACAAGACAGTGTAGGGGGGTAGCGGCCACATTCCTTCATAGAGTACCGAAAATCGAGTTCCTTGAAGCCGCTTCTCTCGTAGGAAGGAATCATAACCAGGGCGTTGCCTTGCGTTTAGAACGTACATCAACTGGATTTGGTCGAACGAACTCATCTCAAGTGTCGAATCAACTCCCCCGGTGCAAATCGGGAACATCCATAACTCACGAGTTGGAAGTCGGACAAGAAACCAGAATTATATTGTATAATATAGAAAATATTGTTCTTGAATTTCGATTAGAGAAACCGTAATTCGTTTCACATTGGCACCTCGGCCGGGGCATCAATAGTCTCAACGTGACCGTGAATTGTGATTCATGGTAGCACGCAACTATTAAGTAGATTGCCATAGTTGGATTTACTATGTCTTCGGGAATATCGATGGCTTGCGATTCAAGCCACTCGTCCCGGTGTTCGACCGTTCTTGAGCCTCTCGGTTCCATTTTTACGTTCTTTACATTTTTCACATATAAACTGGCGTAGACTACCACGGTGTGGGCAACCACCCACGCGCAGGTAGAAAACGCCAGTTGTGGTTTGACTCGGAAAGTTTCAACGACGAACTTCCGGATCAACTGACCCCAGCCACGAGGCGCTTGCACACTAACTACGACAACCATCCAACGACCAATATGAACGCACATAACAAACACACGTATCGTGACCAACAGACGGTAACCGCTGCACAGGCACAACAGATACCGAAGCCGGCGTCTGTAAACGTTGAAAGACGGTCCATCCGAGTGTCACTAGACCGTCTTTCTACGCATCGGTGCGATTACTGCGGAGAAGAGATTGAAGAAAAGACGCGGTATCGGAATGTCACCGTCCGTGATTCTAACGGCGAGATATCCGACTACGCCTTCTGTACCGAAGCGTGTTCGACCTCTTGTTTCGGTGGACGGTAGTAGCGTACCCTTTCGAGACGAAACCTGTCGACTAAGACATCGGTTCGCCACCGCTGCCAGATAGTCTGTGAGGGCTGTTTTCGCTTCAAAAAAGGTTGTCGAGTGTGACGTGTCTGGGGATGGGTACCTCGACAATGCGCACAACGACGCCTAACTCAGTTCAATGGCCGGAGAGAGCGGTCAGTTTCGCCCCACTCTGTGGTTGTTAGCAAAATCTGGCACCCACATCCTGAAGTTGTTCATTATACCGAGCGAGATTGATGAGCAACGGCGTTATTCCCTCAATTTCCGAAGCATTAGTTATCGGTCCCGCTTCATACGCGGTGATACCCTCAATTTCTTCTGCGAGTGACGCAACTCTTCCTCTTGCATCCGGGTCGTTACCGACGACTAGGGTGTCAACGTCGAGATCCGTCTCGAGGTCCGCGAGTTTCCCTGCCGGGAGGTTGTGAAAGGCACCGACGACTGGGGTCTCGTCCGGTGCTACGTCGGCAACTAACTCGGTGACGCTTCCTTCGTCCGGAGGCCGGTAATGAAAGCCAGTCTCATCTTTCGCAAGTCCGACAGCAGGTGTGACGAGCGTCGTCTCTTTCAGTTGCTCGGAGAGACCGCGAACCGTATCCCGGATATGAAACGGGGGAACTGCCAGTATCGCGATTTCAGCGGTACTCACAGCACGGTCATTAGATGCCCCAGAGATACTTTCAGTACTCCGGTAATCGATGATTTCACAGTATGCTGCCGCCGCGTCGACTGCTTTCTCCGCAGTTCGAGACCCGATGGTGAGCTCGTGGTCCGTATGCGCTCCGAGTCGAACTGCAATCCCCTGTCCGAAGTCTCCGGTACCGCCGACTATTGCGATTCGCATACACCGTCTTGTCATTAGAGAGGTAAATAACATTGTGAAAGAGCAACGTGGGCTGGTATCCTGTTCAAGCGCACCCGAAACCGGGAGATGCCCAGATTGGCGGGCTCTTAGCGGGACCCCCCGTATCTGATATTGATGTGTATCTCGTCGATTGTGGCCAGTAACTTATCCGGTAGTTCATCTTTCAAGAGACCTCCTTTAACCCGATTGGCGGGGCCAGAGATACTGATTCCACCGACCGGCATGCCCTCTTCGTCACGAATTGGAGCCCCAACTGCATTCAGTCCCTCAATCGATTCACCGAGGTTGAACGCGTATCCTCGTTCCCGAATCTCCGCTAACTCTTCGAAGAGCGCTTCTCTGTCAGTAATCGTCTGTCCAGTTGCTTCCACCAGCCCTTGCCGGTCGATGATTCCTTGGCTTTCTTCTTCGGGAAGATACGCCAGAATCGCCTTCCCGGCAGCGAGTTGGTGGAGATGCCGACGTTGGCCAACACGGGCAGACGTCTCTAACGGACTCGCACCCGAGGCTTTGTACAAGTGAACGCTATAGTCTCCCTCCTTCGCGACGAGCCAGACTTTCTCCCCGGTCTCTTCAGCTAAGCGGTCGACCTGTTTTCGGGCGACATCGAAAAACGAGATGCGGTCACGAGCGCTGATTCCGAAGTCTAAGAGCCAGAGGCTGAGATAGAACTGCCCGTTCTCTCTGAAGAGCAGGTCATTGTCCTCGAGAGTGAGGAGATGTCGATGGATAGTACTGCGAGCCATGTCGAGTTCCTCGGTGAGTTCATCGAGCGTGCGGCCCGGGTTGTCCTTTAGTCGTTGCAAGATTTGAATCGATGACTCCGTCGTGGTTACCGGACGATTCGAACGGGATTGTTTAGTCATATTTTATCATCGAAGTATCTACGATTTAGCTCTTGTCCCGAAAACGCGAGGCATATCTCAGTTGCTGAAATTTGCGTGGTTATATATTGGCCTTGCTGGTTGTGTACTGAACTTGCTAGTTATATACCGACCTTGCTGACCCGGCTAGTTGTATACCGACCGGGACAGACGGTCGTCACTCGACTGAGTTCCAGATAACGGGTGGGAGGCTGTTTGCGAACTATTCAGACAGTACTATTCCACCCAAACGGTCTTGCGATTGACGAACTCTCGAATACCGGGTCCGGAGAGTTCACGGCCGTATCCCGAGTCACCGATTCCGCCGAACGGAACACGAGGGTCAGATTTGGTCAGTTGGTTCACGTAGACGCATCCAGCGTCAATCCGATTCGCCAGACGTTCGCCACGTTCTCTATCAGCCGTCCAAATACTCGCCCCGAGACCGAATCGCGTGTCGTTGGCCACGTCGACTGCTTCCTCGGCATCACTAACTTTGTACACCGCTGCGACTGGCCCGAACAGTTCTTCCGTATCGGCTGGACACCCTGCGGGGATGTCCGTCAGCACCGTGGGAGGGTAATATGCGCCTGTACGGTCAAGCGGTTCACCACCCGTACGAACAGTTGCACCAGCTTCGACGCTGGCAGTCACTTGTTCGTGGAGGCCAGCCATCAGGTCTGGGTCCGCCTGTGGACCAATATCTGTTTCTGTGTCCATCGGGTCGCCAATCGTCTGGTCCGCAAAGGCACTCACGAGTCGGTCAACGTATGTCTCGTAGACCGCTTCGTGGACGATAAAGCGTTTCGCGGCGATACACGACTGCCCATTGTTCTGATTCCGGGCCAGAACACCGGTCTCGACGGCAGCATCGAGGTCGGCATCGTCGAGGACGATGAACGGGTCGCTTCCCCCGAGTTCAAGCACCGTTTTTTTCAGGTTTTTGCCAGCCGTCTCCGCGACCGCGCGTCCAGCAGGCCCACTTCCGGTAAGTGTCACAGCGCGGACTCGGTCATCTTCGATGACACTGTCGACCTTCTCAGACCCGACCATGAGGCTTTGGAAGGCCCCTTCCGGGTAGCCCGCTTCGAGAAAGACCTCTTCGAGCGCCTGTGCACATCCCGGGACGTTCGAGGCGTGTTTGAGCAACCCAACGTTACCAGCAGTGATGTACGGAGCGGCGAATCGAATGACCTGCCAGAACGGGTAATTCCACGGCATCACCGCCAGTACCGGACCAAGCGGTTCGTGGACGGTCTTTACTTTCGTTCCGGGCGGACTCGGGTGGTGCTCCGGTTCGAGATAGGCACTCGCATATTCAGCATAGTGGTCACACGCCCACGCACATTTCTGTACTTCCGCACGTGCCTGGGAGATGGGTTTTCCCATCTCACGAGTCATCAACGTCGCATACCGCTCTTCGTTCTCGCGAAGTACGTCGCCAGCAGCGGCGAGGAGTTCCTCTCGCTCACGAAGCGGTCGTTCGCGCCACTCAACGAACGTTTCAGCGGCGGTTTCGAGCTTTGACTCGACCACCGCTGTACTGTCCGCTTCGTACGTCCCGATTCGCTCTCCCGTCGCAGGATTAACGGAGTCCATCAGCTATGACATATAACTCCGAAACAATAGGTATTATCCTGAATGTACCGTGTTGCCGAAAACATCCAGAGGAACAACGGACAACCACCCAGCTATATCCCCGGCATACACCCGAGACAGGATAGCGTCATGAATCCGAGTTACTCGGATACGACTGTCCACCGTGGACCTCGTCGGTAGACGAAATCCAGCAGGACCGGCGTTACACACGTAGAACTGTAACGTGTGTGAGTCACTCGGATACTCCTTTCGCGGTTTCGTCCGGAGTGAAGCTCTCTTCTTGTGTATGAAGTAGAGATATTCACTGAACATATAGTAGCGTTTGTAACTGGTGACACATACGATTGCACGACAGCGGTCGAACGAGTGTGCACTGACTTGCAAACGCTACTATAGTTTCCAATACTGGGCTGGCTCTTAACCCCGCAGGAAATCCAGATACCCATCGTCGTGTGTCCGGCTCAAATACTTCTGTATCCAAGTAACTCGTATTAGTCTACTCCGAACTAGTGTATGAGGTGTTGATATAGGAAAGGGATAGAACAGCAACATACAGAACATCTATTGTTTAAGCTCCCAATATGGTGAAGAAATTATACAAATAATCGCTATTCATGCATGATTCAAAATCCGAGAGATTCGTACAGAGGTCGATTCTTCCACTGCCGAATCGACCCAGAACGTACCGGGTACCTGTCGCAGCAGAACACTTTTACTTGGTGGCTGAAAGTTTGCAGACGCTACCATGGCATGTAGTGTACAGCCCAACGACCAGCCTTGGGTGCAGCAAGCATCTGGTCTCCAAGGTTATTCTCCGAGTGTGAAGCTCGCTGCGAAACCCTTGGAGAAGGGCGAACTGACACAGAGACCGCTAAATCGCATCTGTATGGACCACATGAGAAAACTGGACGTGAATACCGGGAAGCAAACCAATGAGTAAGTACGCACCACGTGTCGAGAAGATGGATATCAGCGGGATTAGGGAAGTATTCGAGGGCGCAAGCGAGGGCGATATTAACCTCGGCATCGGCCAACCCGATTTCCCTACCCCGGAGCATATTCGGGACGCTGCACTGTCCGCAGTCGAAGAGGGGTTAGTCGATTCGTACACGGCCAACAAGGGGATACGAGGCCTGCGAGAAGCCATCAGCGAAAAGTACGAACGGGACAACGGGCTTTCCATTGAGCCTGATAACGTCATCGCGACATCCGGTGCTAGTGAGGCACTTCATATCGCTATTGAAGCGCACGTCAGGCAGGGTGGCGAGGTTGTCATCCCCGACCCGGGATTCGTCGCGTACGAGCAACTTGCAGTACTTGCGGGAGGAACGCCCAAACCAGTCGAACTGCGGGACGACTTAACTCTCGACCCGGCGACAGTCGAAGACGCAATCACCGAGAATACAGACCTCTTCATCGTCAACAGCCCGGCGAATCCGACCGGAGCGGTGCAGTCGAAGGCAGACATGCGCGAGTTTGCGCGCATCGCCGACGAGTACGACGTAGTGTGTCTCTTAGATGAAGTCTACGAGCACATCGTGTTCGAAGGCGAACACCATTCTCCGATGGAGTTTTCGACGACCGACAACGTCGTACAAGTGAACGCGTGTTCGAAGTCGTACTCGATGACGGGGTGGCGACTCGGATGGGTGACTGCAAGCAACGACCGAATAGAGCGGATGTTGCGTGTCCATCAGTACGTTCAGGCTTGCGCAAGTGCGCCAGCCCAATACGCCGCCGAAGCCGCCCTCAAAGGACCACAGGAACCCATCGAGGAGATGGTTTCTGCGTTCGAAACCCGTCGAGACGTTCTCTTAGATGGGTTAGACGATATTGGACTAGAAACGCCTCGACCGGAAGGGGCCTTCTATGCGATGCCAGAAGTCCCCGAGGGGTGGGCCGCGGACGTACTGGAAAACGGCGTCATCGTCGTTCCCGGAGAGGTATTCGGGGAACGTGGAGCGGGCTATGCCCGGATTTCCTACGCAACAAACGTGGAAGCGTTGAAGGAGGCGCTGGAAATCATGAAGTCCGTCACACGAGCGACCCCCTAAAACCACGCTTTACGTCCACTGTTTTCTCACGCTGACGACACACACAGCTTCAACCTTGGAAGCATCGAACTGTGTCCCAGTATCTCTTAGCAGCGGTAATCAAGCAACGAACATCCAACATCCACAATCTTCAGAAAAGTTTATTAAGATATTCGTGTTGTGTGATGTTGTATGTCACGTGACACGTGGGCAAGCCGCATAGGCTTCATACTCGCAGCGGTGGGAAGCGCGGTTGGACTCGGGAACATCTGGCGATTCCCGTGGATGACCGCGCAGAATGGTGGCAGCGCCTTCCTCGTAACCTATCTGTTCATCGTTATAGGGGTCGGAGTTCCCGGTCTACTAGCGACACTCGTGATTGGCAGGCGCTCGAATCGGAATCCGGTCGGTGCATTCAAAGCACTCAAGGGTTCACGAGGGTGGGTGCTACTCGGCGGAATCTGTGTCCTCACATCGGTTGTACTGATTTCGTTCTACAGTGTCGTTGGTGGGTGGATTCTCCGGTACTTCATAGAGAGTTTCACAGGCGCGTATTTCGCCAATCCCGGTGCCCACTTCGAGGCGGTCAACTACGGGATAGGTGCGTTCCAGTATCAGGTGCTGTTCCTCATCATAACTGCACTCATCGTGATGGTCGGTGTAAGAGAGGGCATCGAAACAACGACGAAAATAATGATGCCCGGTGTCGCAATTCTCCTCAGCGTCATGGCAATCTGGGCGTTCCGCCAACCAAACGCAGCACAGGGATACCAGTTCTATCTCTCGTTCGACGGACAGTATCTCTCAAAGAACTTCCTCTCCGTCGTCAGTTCGGCAGCCGGACAAGCACTATTCACCCTCTCGATTGGTGGCGGGACGATGCTTACCTACGCATCCTATATCGAGGAGGACAGGTCGCTCCCATTTGACGCCTCAACAATCGCAATCCTCAACCTCGGAATCGGTGTCCTCGCTGGTCTCGTCGTCTTCCCGCTCCTCTTTTCGTATGCAGACGGCCCGACAGGCGGTGGTCCGGGAGCGCTCTTCGTCAGTATCGCTGGTGCATTCGCAAACCTCCCCGCTGGTGAGCTCCTTGGAGCGACCTTCTTCCTCGTCGTACTACTGGCCGCCATTACCAGTTCGATTAGTATGCTCGAAATTCCCGTGTCCTTCCTCGTCGACGAATTTGGGCTTAAACGATCGCGGGTTACGCGGGGTCTCTTCGTTATCGTCGTCGCGACGGGCGCGCCCAACGCATTTAATGCAGCTGTGTTCAGCTTCGTTGCAGGTCATCTCGTGAGCCTCCTCATGACGCTCGGTCTAATCGGGTTTATGTTCTATGCAGCGTGGGTACTTGGACCAGACGCCGTCGAAGAATACCTCAAAGGAGCAGGTTCCCTCTCTCGTCCGTTCGCGGGGGTTTGGCGATACGCCATCGGGTCGGTGTTCCCGGTATTCCTACTCTTTTCTTTCTACACCGATAGCCTGAGTCTCGCGGGCTACTCGGTCGATTCGATGGAAGTACTCGCCGTCACGCTTCTGACTGCGATTCCATTTGTCGTGCTCGTCCACTGGTCAGAGCGTGAGACACCGTCCAAGACCACCCAAAGCATGGACTAGACGATTCACCCCTCTCATACCCTGTCGAAAAACGAGAGAAACAGAACTTCCGGATGACCCGATGGTCCTGAGAATCACAGCTCTCAGGAAGCGGGTTAGTATTCTCGCCCAACGAATAAGAAATAATTAACAAACTATGAATCCACACTAAGATGTATGAAACGCCAATTGATAGTAGAGTATTTTCTCAGAGTCCCTACAGAGTATTGGCTATGAGTACGTCATCATCGATCATTGTGATTAATTCTCACAGAACTATTAAGTCATCACCTCACAATTGGTGTAAATATGGTGACCGTCAGTGAACCAGAGATTCGCGCGGCAATCGAGCCAGTTCGGCATCTGGATGCCATTTTTAGCGCGATTTTTCTCCTTACATTTAAACTGACAGCAGTCGTTCCGATGCGAGGCCGCGCATGGCCTCGCACCGGACACATCCTCTGGAAATAACTCACAAGCTCCCGTTCCCAGCGGTCCTGTGGGTGCCCAGACCGGCCGTGGTACAGACGACAGACTAACCACCGGTATATCGACCACCACCAATGAGCGCACAAAAGGAACTCGACCAGCAAGACACCAGCAGTCCAGTGCCGACGGATGAGCAGCCAGTTCAGATACTAGATAAAGACGGCAACGTGCGACCGAACGCGACGGTGCCAGACCTCTCAGACGAAGAGCTAGTTTCGATGTACGAGGACATCAAACTCGCCCGTCGGTTCGACCAACGCGCAATCAGCTTCCAGCGCCAAGGACGAATCGCGACGTATGCACCCATGACGGGGCAAGAGGGGGCGCAAGTCGCAACGAGCTATGCGCTGAACGACCAGGACTGGCTATTCCCGACGTACCGTGAGCACGCGGCGAAGTACGTTCACGGCGTTCGGTTGGCTTCGCTTCTGAAGCCCCTCCGTGGGATTCGAGAAGGCTATGCAGTTCCTGACGGCGTCAACGTCATGCCGGAATACATCCCCATCGCAACGCAGGTGCCGCAAGCGATGGGAATGGCCTGGGGGCACAAGTTGCAGGAGAAAACGGACCGTGCCGTGCTCTGTCACCTCGGGGATGGAGCGACCTCCGAAGGCGACTTCCACGAGGGGCTGAACTTCGCTGGTGTCTTCGACGTTCCGGCGGTCTTCGTCTGCAACAACAACCAGTGGGCGATTTCCGTCCCCCGAGAGCGCCAAACGGCGAGCGAGACCATCGCGCAGAAGGCACAGGCGTACGGTATCGAAAGTGTCCGCGTGGACGGACTCGACCCGCTTGCGGTCTATCAGGTCACGAACGAGGCGCTCAACAAGGCGAAGAATCCGGCGAGAGACGAACGTCGCCCGACGCTCATCGAGGCGGTGCTATACCGCTACGGTGCCCATACGACAGCAGATGACCCATCTGTGTACCGGGACGGAGACGAAGCGGACGAATGGAAAGAAAAGGACCCGGTTGACCGGTTACAGAAGTACCTGTACAAGGAGGGAATCCTCGACGAGCGTCTCGAAGCCGAACTGGATGACCGCATCGAAGCAAAGATCAGTGATGCGATAGCGGAGGCTGAACGCGCAGAAGCCGACCCCAACCAGATATTCGAATACGTCTACGACGAAATGCCCGACCGGCTTCGGGAGCAGCAGGAGGAACTCAATGCCCTCCGCGAAAAGTACGGTGACGAACCCTTCAACGGGGTGCTAGAATGAGTTCGACGACGGCACCAGATGCCGAGTCCCCGATCGACCAGTTAAACCTCGTCGAGGCGGTTTGTGATGGTCTCTACACCGAGATGTCCCAAAACGAGGATGTCGTCGTGTTGGGTGAAGACGTGGGGAAAAACGGCGGCGTCTTCCGTGCTACTGACGGCCTCTACGAGGTATTCGGTGACGGGCGCGTTATCGACACGCCGCTTGCGGAGGCCGGTATCGTCGGGTCCGCAATCGGCCTCGCACTGTCCGGACTGCGCCCGGTGGCCGAAATGCAGTTCATGGGGTTCATCTACCCCGCGTTCGACCAACTCGTGAGTCACGCCGCCCGGTTACGGAGTCGGAGTCACGGACAGTACACGGTACCGATGGTCGTGCGGGCCCCCTACGGCGGCGGGATTCACGCACCGGAACACCACTCGGAATCGAAAGAGGCCTTCTTCGCCCACGAGCCCGGACTGAAGGTCGTCTGCCCGAGCACGCCGTACGACGCCAAGGGCCTCCTCATCGCCTCCCTTCGAGACCCGGATCCGGTGATTTTCCTCGAGCCAAAGCTCATCTACCGGGCCTTCAAGGAAGCGGTTCCGACGGGAAGCTACGAAGTTCCGCTCTCCGACGCTTCGGTCCGTCGAGAAGGAAGCGATATCTCGGTATACACGTGGGGGGCTATGACGCGCCCGACACTCATCGCCGCGGATAATCTCGCAGACGAGCACGGTGTCGATGCCGAGGTCGTTGACTTGCGCACGTTGTCTCCGCTCGACACCGAGACGATTGTCGAGTCGTTCAAGAAGACCGGCCGCGCCGCAGTCGTCCACGAGGCTCCGAAGACGGCAGGACTGGGAGCAGAAGTCTCCTCGACGATTCAAGAAGAGGCGCTTCTCTATCAGGAAGCACCCATCAAGCGTATTACCGGGTTCGATGCGCCGGTACCGCTTCACGGCGTCGAGGACTACTACCTGCCGCAGGCGGTGCGGATTCAAGAAGGTATCCTCGAGACCGTCGGCTTCTGAGTATCTCTCCCGAATCGTCCCTACTCGTCGCCGTATTCTTGCCATACGTCTTGCCGCACGAGTCCACGCACCCCACGTTGGTAGAGGCCCCTCAAAAATCAGAAACTGCTGCGCGTAGCGTGAAATGTCACCAGTTACAAACGCTACTATAGTCGGGGTTTCAGTAGTCGATACGCGTAATCTCTTCGACCGGCCATTGGCTCAGGATTTCGACGCCGTTCTCGCGGACGACGACCATCTCCTCGACGCGGACCCCTTGGCGGTCTGCAGGCTCCATAGTCTCGACGGCCATCGTCATCCCCTCCTCGATTTCGATGGGGTGGTCCGGCGAGAGACCGCGCCAGATGAGCGGGACCTCGTAGAGTTGGAGGCCGAGTCCGTGTGCCCAGTGGTTCGTCGTCATCTGCCAGTGCTCGTCGGCACCGTACCAGTCAGCGTGTTCGCCCTCCATGTCGGGGAAGCCCTTGCAGATTTCGTCGGTCGTCGCACCCGGTTCGATGCGTTCGAGCACGTCGTAGAGATTGTCTCGGGCCGTCTCGTAGGCGTCCTTTTGCGCCTTCGTCGGCTCACCCATGGAGAACGTTCGGTAGTAACACGACCGGTAACCGAGGTAGCCGATGTTGTAGAAGTCGGCATAGACGATGTCACCGGGGCGAATCTGCCGGTCGGTCGTGTTCGCCTGATGTTTCGGCCACGTGTTCGGGCCGGACGTGACGTAGCCGCCTTGGACCATCGCGCCGTGCCGCCAGAGTTCCTTACTCGCGTGGCCCCAGACTTCGGATTCTTTCACTCCCGGGCGGGCGGTTTCCTTGATTTTCTGGAAGCCAGCCTCACAGATGGCTGCGACCATACGCAGGCACTCGATTTCGTCCTGCGTCTTGATTTTCCGTGCATCGTGCATCAGATCGACGCACTCCTCAGTTCGAGTTTCCACACCGTTGTTCTCGAAGGCGCTTATGAGCCCCTGGTTACCCACGTCGAGGCCCACCGGTTCCTTGTGGACGCCGTACTCCTCCATCGCCTCCGTGACGAGATTGGCCATCTTCTGTTTGAGCCAATTGCGCGCTGAGTCGCTGCCGGACGCGCGCGGGACGTTCCCCAGTCCGGGGCACGCATAGCGGATGTCGTCCAACCAAGGACAGTTGAACCGCTGATTACTCGCGTGGTCGGCGGTGTCCCAGTGAACGATATCACCGTCTTCGGTCAACAGGGTGTAGTGGTCGGCTCCGGAGCCACCAGTCATCGCGAGCCCGGTGACATAGCGGATATTCGGGTCGGAGACGAGGAGCATACTCCCGAGCTCCGAGTCCTGCAAACGCGAGAGGGCCTTCTCGTACCGTTCCTCGCGGAGGCGCTTGACGTCGATGCGCTCTTCCCAGTCAACAGCTTGTGTTCCGCGCGTGCCTTCCATGAAACTCCGCTCGTACATACTCGTTCCCGTGATTCTTCCCGGATGATTATCAAGATAGTCATTGGGGTTATGACTGCTGGGAGTCTGTCGCTCGGAAGGACGAACAGAATCACACTTTCTTACTGATTCCTCATATTTTAATAGACGCCACAACGAGATGTACATCCATGTACAAGCACGTCGCGCTACTAGTACGTCAGCCGGACATGTCCCACGAAGCGTTCGTCGAACACTGGCAACACACCCATACACCGATTGCGAAGGATATCGAAGGAGTCGTTCGGTACCAGCAAGTCCTCCCAACCGAGCCCGAACACGCGGAGTTCGACGGGTTGGCCGAACTCTATTTCGAGACGCTAGATGAACTGCACGAGGCACTCGGGAGCGAGGGCTCGCGCGATTACGACCCGACGAAAGAAATCGCAGCGAAGGCTCGCAAGGACGTAGATAACTTCCTCGACGTGGAGCGTCGCCCGCGTCTGATCGGAAGAGAGCGCGTCGTCAAGGACGAAGTCGACGGCGACACCGACGGTCTCTACAAGCACTCTGCGTTCCTCGTCCGAAAGGAGGGTATGACCCACGAGGAGTTCCTCGACCATTGGCAGCACACCCATACGCCCATCGCAAAGGAGATCGATGGCGTCGTCCGCTACTGTCAGGTGGTTCCGACGGACCCCGAAAACGCCGAATTCGACGGCGTCGCTGAACTCTACTTCGACGACATCGACAAGCTCTACGACGCACTGGGCAGTGAAGGCTCCCGCGACTACGAGGCGACGGGTGGCAAGGCTGCTGAGGCGCGCGAAGACGTGGATAACTTCCTCGCTATCGAAGCGCGCCCGCGGTTTATCGGCCGCGAACAACTCGTGAAAAACACGCTCGTGAACCACGATGGCTACTGAGGGAGAGGAACGGGACTACGAAACCCAAGTTCGAGACGCGTTCCCGTCGCTCCGCCAGATTGAGGACGATAGCCTTCGGGAGAAAGTCGTCGAAGCCTGGGTACTCGGTCTGGAACGGGGCGGTTGGAAGACCATCCAAGACATTCCATACGCCTGGAATATTCACGAAATCACCAACGTCGAACACGTCCGCGGAGTCACGAAAATCGCGCTCCAATCCGCCGAGGTTCAGCGCGACTTCCACGGTGCAGACCCGGATATCGACGTTATCGTCGCGGCGTGTCTGCTCCACGACGTCGGAAAGTGCTACGAGTACGTCGACCACGTCGATGCCGAACTCCTCGATGGCACGGACCGCGAACGCTACGCCAGCGAAGAGATTCCCCACTCCATCTCGGGCTACGCGCTGGCCCACGAAGTCGGCTGCCCGCTGGACGTGCAGAGAGCGATTCCACACTTCCTCGGGGAAGTACCGACGCGGACGCTCGAAGCCGAACTCGTCAAAAGCGCAAATTCAGCCTCTTCGAACGCCATCACCGAATCTGCGATGGGAATCACGTTGAAAGAGTGGGTAGACAAGTACAGTCAGACGCAGAACTGAATCCGGGGCTCCGTTTGACTGTCGTCGGAACCCGAGTTTTCTTTTGGCCGTCGTTGGGACCCGAGTCGTCCGTTTGACTGTCGCCGAATCGACGTTCAATCGTTCGTGCGCGCCTAGATCGGGTCCAGTCCGGCCTCGTCGCGGAGCACCGAGATGTAGTCCCGGAATCCGGATTCGAGGTCGTACTGCGGGTCGTAGCCCAAGTCTTCTTGGGCTTTCGTCATGTCGAGGCGTTGGGTCCACGGCAGTTCGCCATCGTCAGACACGTCGATGTCGGCGTCGGGCATGATGTCTTCGACAGTCTCAGCGGCCTCTCGGACGGTAGCAAGTTCTCCGCGGACGTTGTAGATGCGCTGGGAGAGTTCTTCGTCGGGCGTAAACGCCGCCAAGCGGAATCCCTGTGCGATATCTTCGACGTGTTGCCAGTCGATTTCTTGGTCACCGTACTCGACCGAGAAGGACTCTCCGACGGCGGGTTTTTCGACGATGTTCGCGAGGAACGCAGACCCACCGGTCTCACGGTACGGACCGTATGCAACGGTTGGCCGGATTGCAACGTGACTGACGCCGTACTCCTCGTTGTAGACACGGGCCTGGTGCTCGTTGTACTCCTTGGTCGCCCCGTAGAGCGTATCCGGGTAGACCAAGTCGTCTTCGGTGACCCACCAGTCGCTGCCGTCGTCGTAGTTGTGGGGCGGCGCGTAGACTGCCGCAGAGGATGCCCAAGCGACTCGTTCGACCTGGTCATCGAGGGCTCGGGCGGCCTCGAAGACGTTACTGGTACCTTCGATATTCACCTGCATGGCCGCGCGAGGGTTACTCTCGGCCGTGTTAGTCAAGAGTGCAGCGAGGTGAACGATATGCGTCGTTCCGGTCTCAGAAACCGCGCTGACCACGTCAGTCGCGTCGCTCACGTCTCCTCGTCTGACTTCGACGTCGTCGGCAATATCGTGTTTCTCCAGGATGCGCGTGTCCGTAGAGAGGTCGTATGCGATGACGTCGTGTCCGTGTTCGAGGAACTGCTTCGAAACGTACGAGCCGATGAAGCCGGTCCCGCCAGTGACAAGTACTGTCGCGTGTTCCGCCATAGTACTGATGTCGGCGGAGTCCGGCAAAAGCGTTGTGCCCTCCCACAAACTGGCCGTTACTCGTGGAGACCGCCGACCTCTGCGTAAAACGATGACTGGAGTGTTTCAGCCATGTCTTGTTCGCGGTCGATTCGTACGTCGACGACCGTCGGAACATCGGCCGCTTTGGCCTCTTCGAGGCGGTCACCCAAGTTTTCGGGCTCTGTTACGCGCATCCCCTCCGCACCAAAGCCTTCGGCCACGGTGACGAAATCCGTATCGTGGAACTCGACGCCGGGAATCGAATCGTCCATCTGGCGGACCATCCCGAGTGAAGTGTCGTTGAGGACGACAAACGTGGGTGAAACCCCGTATTCGACCGCTGTCTCGACGCACGTCATCGTCATTGTAAAGCCGCCGTCACCGGCAACTGCGACCACGTCCTTGTCGGTCGTGATTGCCGCGGAGACACCGGCGGGTCCAGCCCAGCCCATTCCACCGACACCGCCACTGCCGAAGTAGGTTCGGACCGCCGGCGTCTGCACGTAATTGAGGAGCCAAAATCGGTTGTTCCCCGAATCCGCCGTCACAATCGTCTCCTCGTCGACTATCTTGTTGATTTCTGCGACTGCACGCTGTGGGAGAATCGGACGCTGGTCAGAGTCGCACTCGGGAACTGTGAAGTCCGTTCGGGCTTCAGCAGCGCGGTCGACTGCCCAGCCATTCTGTCCGCTTCCTGCGCTGACGAGTGCCGCAAGCGACTGTCCGGCGTCGCCGATAAGGCCGACATCGGCGGGGTAGACCCACCCGGCGTTTCGGGTTTCGATATCAGCGTGGATGATTGCTTGCTCGTCCGGGCGAATGAAACTCGCCGCCTGCCAATTCGTGTCCATCGGATTCATCCGACAGCCCACGACGAGCAGCGCGTCTGCTTCGCTGACCACCTGATTGGCTCCTTCGTGTCCGAACGAGCCGATGACACCGGCGGCCCGGTCGTGTGTCTCCGGAATCGTCGACTTCCCGAGATAGGAAGTGGTGACAACCGCGTCGTATGCCGCCGCTACGTCGAGCAGTTCGTCGTAGCACTGAGAGACGTGAACGCCGTTCCCCGCGATAATAACCGGTCGCTCAGCATCCGAAAGTATCTTCGAGGCCTCGGAAACGGTTTCCTCGGTCGGTGCCGACTCCCAGTTTTTGGTCTGTTCTTCTGGAGACCAGAGAGGTGGCGTATCATCTTCCGGCACCTCAGCAGTGACTGCATCTCCGTCCAGAATGACCGCCGTGGGACCGGGACGATTAGCAGTCGAGTGCTTGAACGCTAACTGGACGCTCCGTATCGTTTCGTTAGCCGAACGAGGGAACCACCACTCCTTGGTGATACCGTCCAGAATCTTGGGAAGCGAGAAACCACCATAATCACCACGAGCCTGCTGATACGGCGCTAACGTCGAGTAGTCACCTCGTTCAGATGCTTCCGTCAGGGCAACCATCGGAGATGAACCGAGTCGGGCCTCCATCTGACCGATTGCGCCGATACTCCCAATCCAAGGACCTTGTCCCGTGAGCACACCCGGTGACTGGTGATACCGCCCGTACATCTCGGCCATCACGCTCGCCTCGCGCTCATCGCGCGGACGCACGACCTGAATATCCGAGTCGGCGAGTGACTCGAGTAGTTCGATAGCTCGGCCGCCAGGGTATCCGAACAGATACTCGACGCCCAGATTCTCCAACACGTGAACGATTTCAGCAGTACACTTGGTCATGGGTCTGATGGGTTCTGTAGGCGCTAGCGAGTACGGTCGCGACGAGCACGGCATGTCACGGTAACCGTACGACGACTGCCCTACGTGAGTTACATTCTCTCACTGGGTGTACTTCGGTTTATCGGTCATCTCACCTGTTTCTTGTTTGGACAAAGAAGAAACAGAATCCGAATAATTTGGATACATCGCCACCCATAGGATATTGACCATACCTATAATAACCAAGTGAGTATCTTGAATTGGAGAATTATATCAGGGAGTTAGAGCTAAAAACAACAGAATATGTTGTCGTAGCGCCTACACCAGAGCCCCATTCGACTGCACGATGTCGTGCACCGAGTCTGTAGTGACTCGTAGACGCTGTGATAGCTCTATCAGACGAAGCCTATCCGAAATACTCGGATACAAGTCGTATCGCGCCACCGAAGTCGATTTTCGTGGACGTCACGCCACGAATTTATATCACATATATGATTAGACCGGCCCAGTCCGTTACAGTAGTAGTTGTGTAATAGCTTGTTACGCTATTTCATAATCAACTCACACATACCTAAAATCCGTCACGAATAGTTGTAATAGTCATTTTCACTAGGTTAGAAGTCGGGTCAAGCGTACGACTACAATCACTAGATTCCAACGAGAATCTTGCTAGAAGTATCTTGCCTGCCACCGCTGACGACGGTCAGTCCGCGCTGTTCATCACGTCTCTGTAGCGGTAAAACCGCAAATCAGTAGAGTAACTAGACTGGTACGCTTGCTGAATCGAGTTATCCGAACTGTGTCCACCCGTTCGAAAAGTAGATGTCGCCGCTGATAGATATCGATTTCAGACGGCTGAATCTCTTGGTTATATATTGACTGGATGGGTGCTTTATCGGCTAGCTCCATCGCTTCTGTCATGAGTCATAGCATCATCCGACTAGTTGTATCGATGCGAATACGGTTGCACGCATCGAACACTGTGGGAAAACAACGCCGAGTCAGCGCAGGGTTCGAAAGAGGGCACTCGCGACGAGCCAAACCCGTACCTCGGAATGACTGTCGACCCGGAGGGTGCCGCTTTCTTGCGTCCCACTTCACCCGCCGAACTCGGACTCGAACCGTCGGATATGTTCGTCTGCTCCGGCAACGATCACATCGTCACCTTCTGCAATTTCGAACGCCGTCGGGTCGAAATTCGTGATGATCTCTTCTTCCCGGACGACGGCGATAACGGTCACACCGGTACGTGACCGGACTGCCGCCTCGGCCACAGTTTTGCCAGCCAGATCGGTAGCCGGTAGCCGAACCACGGAGACCTGCTTGTCGTAGACGAACACTTCCTCGTCCTCGAACACCGTAGATGCGATCATCCGGCCGCTGACGGTCGCCAGCGACTGGACGAAGTCCGCCCCTGCCCGGTAGAGCTTCGTCACGTCGTCTTCCTCGTTCGCCCGAACCAGGAGTCGTAGGTCCGGGTTGCGGTCCCGAGCGATTAACGTCGCGAGGATAGCGGTTGTGTCGTCTCCGACGGTGATGACAAGTGCCGAGGCGTCGCCGATTCCGGCACGTTCGAGCACTTCGGGGTCTCGAACGTCTCCCACTACGTCGACCTGGCTGTCGTCCTCGATGTCGAGGACTGTGACGTTCGTCGTCGTTCCCTCGAAGGCTCTGGCAGCCGCCCGCCCGGACTCACCGTACCCCGCAATAACGACCGTTTGGGACGAAACCGACTGGACGGACGCGATTGCTTCGTCGCGAAACGAGTCTACCTCTTTCCGGTCACCCACGACTAACAGCCTGACACCGCCTTCGATGGTCGTATCCGGCGGGAACGGACTCTCGAAGCTCCCATCGACCCAGGCACCGATCATGTCTACGCCGAACCGCTCACGGAGCTGTGCCTCCGCAACTGTCCGACCGCAGAGGTCGCTGTCCGGTGTGACTCCGACTTCGACGAGCTGCAAGTCTTCGCCGATTTCGACCTCCTCGTCGACGAGCGTGCTGACGGCCGTCGGTACCTCGCTCGCGATGCTCTCACCGAGCAGTTGGCGGGGCGAAAGGACTGCGTCGGCACCCGCTACGTCGAGGTACTCCCCCAAACCGCGGTGCTCAACGAGGGTGACGGTCCTGACCTCCGGGTTTACCTCCCGGACGGACAGGACGATGCTCGCCGTCGCGTCGTCGGGCGCGTCTACGACGACCGCCGCTGCGTCCGCAACGCTCGCTGCAGACAACACCTCAGTCACCTCCGGGTCCCCGTGAACCACGTCGTAGTCTGCCCGGTGGAGGTCGGTCGCGACCGCTTCGTCGGACTCGATGAGGACGTATGGTCTTTCCCGGGTGGCAAGTTCCTCCAGGAAGGCCTCGGTTCTCGGTGTGAACCCGCAGATGACGACATGGGCGGAGTGGTCAGGCGCGTCGCTCGGCGCAGATGGCTTGAGTGCGCTCTGGAGCCATGGCACTGCGAAGATATCTACCGCGGTCAGTATGAGGCCGATACCCGTCAGTTGAATGCCGATGACGAGCAGGTTCATCTGTAGGCTATCCCACGGGGCGTCTTCACCGTAGCCAGTGGTCGTTAAGCTCTGGAAGACCACTTCGAGCGAGCGATACAGCGGCTGGGAGCGCCCCTCCCAGATGCCCATGCCGACGTTGTAGACCAACGTGAGGACAATCGTGGTCACAACGACTAGCCCCAGGTAGGAGAGGGTCCGGCGAGCGACTCTAACCATGCTACGGTGTTTGTTGCCATGGGTCAAAGATTCGGTGGCCCACCGGCCTGTCTGTAAAATGTCCGTTCGAACTCCCGACCGAATCGAAACTCCATCAGAACGGTCGGTTCCGAGTGCCGCGACGGCCAGCAGCGGCGATTGAGGTGGGCAGTTACATGCTATAGTAGCGTTTGCAAGTCAGTGCACACTCGCTCGACCGGTGTCGTGCGATTGGATGTGTCACCAGTTGCAAACGTTACTATATTCTCCAAACCACTCTCGACTATTTACGAAGGAAGCAATCGACTTCCGCCGAAATCAGTTCCGGTGCTTCGCTGGGACCGCTGTGACCAATACCGTCGAACTCGACGAAGCGGCTATGCGGAAGCGCCTCGTGAGTAGCACGAGCGCTTTTGCGGAGGAAGTCTGGACCGTCGGTACCAGTCAGGACGAGCACAGGGGCATCGACGTCGAGACGGTCGGGAAGCCGGTATCGCTCGACGGCACGATTCATCCGGACAACCTCTTCGACGAGGTCAACACAGTCGGGCCAAACTGGCCACTCTGCTAACCATGCGTCGAGGTCGTCGATTCCTTCGGGGTGAAGTACTAGCTCGATGTAGCGTTTCACCGCCTCGCGGCGTTCGCCCTGCTCAACGAGCGCCGCCATGCGGTCGGCGAGATTAGCCTGCGTCCGGAAGTCGTCGGGAAGGACAGCCGGTTCGTAGGCGACGACCGCTTCGACCGTTGCATCCGTCGCAGCCTCGATTCCGGTGAGTGCACCGTAGGAATGCCCGAGCAGAATTGGGTCGCCGTCAACATCGTCAACGAGCGTCTGTACGTACGTGCTCTCACGTTCTAGCACCTCGCTAGGGCTTGTCTCGGCCGGACCGTCGAGACAGGTTCCAAACCCCGGTCGTTGGGGGACGACAGCGGTATACTCTCCAAAGTGAGGGATGACTGGGTCCCAGTATTCTCGAGGAGCCATCCCCCCGTGGAGTAGGATTAGCGGCCGACCATCTCCGTACAGTTCGTAGCTTAACTCCGTGCCATCTGTTGACTGTGTCGTCTGCATACATCTCCACGTTATCGGACGACCCGGCTAAGCCATTCTCTCAGTGATGGGGCCGTTTAAATGGAGACGGTTAGATGTCGTCCTTCGGACTCCGCAAGCGTTCAGACATAGTTTGTAATTTCTCCGTTCCGGCGACTTATAGTAGCGTTTGCAAGTCAGTGCACACTCGGTCGACCGCTGTCATGCGGTCGGATGTGTAACCAGTTGCAAACGCTACTATAGGTGACAGAATAGTAAGCTAGCAAATGCGGCCAACACCGCCATCTATGTTTCTTTGACGAGTGGATAGTAAATCTGACTGCCGGTGATATGGACAGTAATTCGGCGTACAATAGTCAGAAATTCACTTGATACCCCCAAAATTCGCAAGATTCAATTAATATCTAATTATTCGAGTTGGTTGGCCCACGGACCTGTGATTCAAGTCCTCAGAGAAGCACCTCAAGTACGAGAACGACGACCCAAAGGAGGGCGTACCATCCAAAAGGAGTGGACCGACTGGAGTCAAACCCTTCGAATAGTCTGACACGTCCCGAGTCCTGTAAGTACGAGCACACAGCTACGACGAGCAACGGCGACACGACTTGTCTCGGACATACAGGAAGCTTGGGACGAAACCAACGACAAACGTTCCTATCCACGCATATGTGACGTACAACGGTTCAGCTGAGAACGTGGTAATCAAATTTTCAAACTCGAACTGAACCCACAATGTAGCCGCAACAAGGGTATGCCAGCCCCGTCAGTACTCCTGCAGTAGTCGGGTACCTCGTGAAGTTGGACTGTGGCTGGAGGAACGCTATGTGTGAACCGACTGTTGACTTGTTTGAATATTTGTGTTCACTCAGAATACACAACTGCCCAGCTATTTCGAGATAGTGAAATAAAATGTGGTGTGCTCACCGACGGTGGACTCGACCCAGATGTCGCCGCCGTGTCGTTCGACAATGCGTTTGCACACCGCGAGCCCGATACCGGCTCCACTTTCTCCACCTGACGCTTGTTTGAATATCTCGAAGATCTTCTCCTGTTGGTCCTCCGGGATTCCCACGCCATAGTCTTTGACACTGAACCGGTATGCGTCGGAAAGTTCTGTGAAACCGACGTTGATTTCGGGTGGCTCGTCACCCGCGTGCTCGATGGCGTTTTTGATCAGGTTCTGGAAGACCTGTCGGAGTTGGTCCTCGTCAGCTCGGACCATCGGGAGTTCGTCGGTCGTGATGGTTGCGTCTTCGTTTTCGATGAGCAACTTCAAATCCAGACAGACGTCATCCACGACTTCGTTCGGGTCGATTGTTTCGAAGTCCCCCGCCTGTGTTTTGACCCTGGAGTAAGCGAGCAGTCCGTTAATCATGTTTCGCATCCGTTCTGCGCCGTTGACGGCGAATTCGATGTACTCGTTGGCCTCCTCGTCTAGTTGGTCTCCGTACTCCATCGAAAGCAAGTCGAGATAACTACTAACCATTCGTAGCGGCTCTTGGAGGTCGTGCGAGGCGATATAAGCGAACTGCTGGAGTGCCTCGTTCGACCGTTCGAGTTCTTGTTTGGTCTCTTCGAGTTCCTGCTGGCGCTCGATACGTTCCGTAATGTCGTGACAGGTCAACACGACACCTGTAACGAACGGGTTCTTTGCTACTTTCTCGCACGTTCCCTCGAGAACACGCCATTGACCGTCCGCATCCTGCATCCTGAATTCGATGCGGTGAGGTTCGTTGGCACCTGACAGTGCTGACTCGACGGTCGGTTTGTCGTCCGGGTGGATGTGGGAGAGCAACGAAGTCCCATTCATCTGCTCGGGGTCATATCCGAGTATCGTGCGTGAAGAGGGGCTCTGGAACGTAATATTGCCGTTCTCGTCGACCTGCGTGATGAGGTCCGACGCGTTATCAATGAGAGCAGACGCTCGCAGGTTCTCGCGTATCGTACGCTGCATCTCGTCGAAGGCTCTGTACAACTGCCCGATGTTGTCAATTCGGTCGGTGTCGAAGTCGACGTCGAAGTTACCGGATTCGATACGTCCGGCTTTCTGGGTCAATCTGTCGACGGCAACAGCCGTATTCCGCCCGAGGATGGCTCCAACGACGCCGATGAGGAGCACGCTCACGATAGTCACCAGAGTGCCGTACTGTCGAACCGCGTGGACGAAGCCGTAGGCGTCCGCCGTCGACTGGTAATAGAGCAAGACCCAGCCCTGGTCGGGGAAGTAATAGTACCCGACGACGTAGCCGTCGGGGTCGAATCCGTATCCATCTCTTAACAGTCCACTCGGACGATCGCCGATTTCCATTGCCCCGCTCGGATCTTCGCCGGGTTCGATATTTCGTGCCGCTGGAAGGATACCGTGCTGGTCGGGAAGCCGTTCAAATATCTGTCCGTACTCGACGCCGTATCGAGGGTCGAACTCGTCACTCATGATAATCCGGTCGTCTGAATCGACCACGAGCGTCAGCTCTGACCTGCCGTGGGTCCGGAAGTTCTGCCCGTACACACCCAAATCCATCGTGAGGACGATTGCTCGGTCAGGCTGTCCACTGACCGGACGTACGTACGAGACCACTAGCGTTTTGTTGTTTATCAGATACGGTTCGGTGACAAGCGGCTTGGCTGGGTCGAGAGTCGTATTTACCCGAGAAGCGCCGGGAAAGTCAGCCTCACGAAGCGTGTCCACCTCCCTCGTGCCCGCGAGTATCTTGTTGCTCGTCGTATTGACGTAGTCGACGCGGTGTGTCGCATCCGGGAAGAAGACCAGTTGATGTCGCAGGTGCCGCTGGATGTCTTCGACACCACGGCTCCTGACGACGTCCGTTGCCGTGAGTGCACCCGTTAACCGCTTGTTTTGTTCGTGCCAAATCCGGAAATTGCGACCCTCCTCCGAAGCCACCGTCGCGTGCTCCTCCATGACGTTCTGTTCTACGGCAGCCGTCATCTCGTTCGTCGTGAAGTACCCCAGCGAACCGACCAGCGTCCCGAGGAACAAGAGCGAAAGCCCGAATTTGAGGACGTAACTCCGGCGGACCTTGTCGGGCACGATTCGTCTGATTAGGTCGAACATCGTCAGGATCGCTCGATGGGACTCACATCAATTGGGCGAATATTACTGCACAACCCGTATGCGACCGGGAAGCTCGTAGGTTCGAACGATCGGGAGTGGCATCCCGAGGTGCCAGTGCTATCAGTAGTATCCAGCATTTTTGAGTACGCTCTCGATTTCCGTTTCAGCACTACTCATCGCTTCCTCAGCAGAGATTGGACCGCCTAGGGCACTGTGAAGCCGTAATCCAAGTTCTTGCTCGATAACCGGCCAGAGAGGTGTCCGCGGACGCCATCGGGCTTCCTGCAGGCTCTCGTAAAGCGCTTCCATCCACGGCCGAGCGTCGAGGTTGTTCTCGAAGGTGTCGTGACGGAAGGGAACACCACCGATATCGACGTAGCGTTCCTGACCCTCTCTGGAGACAAACGACTGTATTACTTTACCGCTGGCTTTCTTCGCCGCCTCACTCGTGTAGGAGTTGATACCGACAATCCAGTTTCCCTGCTGTGGTGCTCTGCGACCATCGCCGTTACTCGGTATGACCGTGAATGCGAGGTCTCCGGTCGCCGGGCTATCGTCTTCTATCGCAAGAGAAGCCGTACCAGGCCAAGTGCTGGCCTGTGCGGCCGTTCCCTGAGCGAGTGTTGTAACGACCTCGTCTTCGTTGTACTTCGTGACGTCTGCGGGACTGATGTCGGCTAACTCCTTCACGAAGAACCTGAGAGCCTCGATACCGTCCTGTGAGTTCCACTGGAATCGCCAGTCAGTATCGAACATGCTCCCGGCCTGCGAGAACCCGACCGGAAAGAAGTTCGTAACTATCGGATTTCCTTGCGCTCCGCGGATGACGTATCCGTGGACGCCGTCGATCTCGTCTATCGCCCGTCCCGCTTCGAGGACGTCCCGATAGGTTTCGGGCGGGTCGTATCCGACCTGGTTGAAGTACGCTGCGTTGTACACGAAAATCTGCGTATTTCCGACGACGACCAACCCCCGCAAGGTCGGGTCTTCATCTCTTACTTCAGGGGGCAACGGGCCCCGTGGTGTCGGCCAGTGGGCGATGTCGAGCGTCGTCTGAATGTATTCGTCGGGGACTCCATCCGGGAGATACTCCACAATCGGTTCCAAGTCAGAGGCAAAATTCGGGAACCAGGGGTCGTCCATGAATACGAGGTCGAATTCGTCGCGCTTCTCAGCCAGTAGTTTGCGGTTTTGTTCGTACAATGCGTCGTACGGTTTCAATTCGACGTTGACTTCGATACCAGTCTCGACAGTAACAAACTCGTCAGTTAGTCTTCGGAACAACCGCCCTTCCCCTTCGGTCGCCGCGATAGAAATACTGTCAGTCCTGCCTCTGATGGTGCCGAGACAACCGGGGAGGAGGCTTCCTGTTAGTATCGCTCCGCCAGCAGTCACTACCTCTCGGCGCCCTATCCGAGCCCGCGCCATCACGTATTATATGCGTCTGTAATGCATAAATCCCAGGGTGCCACCTGGGAGATATTCGGGGTTGAACCCTTCTACACCGTTTACAGTACGGTTCTCCAGATAGCGGGATTTACTCGCTGTCGTCTTTGCTGTCGTCGTCGGTGAGGAACCGTTCGAGCATCTCGACTTCGTGGTCGTCGAGGTCTTCGATGTCCATGTCCGCAAGGTCATCGAGGTCGTCCGCACCGGTTTCGGTGCCGAGTTCAATAATCTCGCTTCGGGTGAGGTCGTCAAGGAACGCCTCAACCTCGGTGTCTTCGTGCTCGTCGCGTTCGAGATCTATGTGTTCACCGTCTGACTCGAGGTCGAGTCCCCCGTCTTTCTCGAAGTCGAGGTTCTCGTCGCTGTGCTCGATGTCGATGTCGTCGGTCTCGAACTCCACCTCGTCGTCATCGTTCTCGAATTCGAAGTCGTCATTGAAGTCCTCTACTTCCACTTCATCGCCCTCCTGTTCGATTTCGTGGTCGTCAGTCTCGAATTCGACATCGTCGTCCTCGCCTTCGAACTCGAGACCGTCGTCGGTGTCAACCTCCAGGTCGTCGTCGTCCAGTTCGATATCGATGGCGTCGGTCTCGAAGTCGGCACCAAACAGGTCGTTCTCGAACTCGAAGTCGTCGCCTTCGACGTCGATGTCGTCGCCGTCCTGCTCGATGTCGTGGTCGTCAGCCTCGAACTCGTGGCTCTCGTCGTCGCTCTCGAGGTCGATATCGTTGTCGTCGTCTTCGACCTCAAGGTCGTCACCCTCCTGTTCGAGTTCGAAGTCATCGGTGTCGACTTCAATGTCGTCGCCATCGATGTCGATGTCGATCCCGCCGCTGCCGTCGAACTCGATGTCGAGTCTACCGTCGTTCTCGAAGTCGATGTCGTCGGTCTCAACGTCGACCTCGTCACCGTGCTTCTCGGCCTCGAAGTCGTCGAACTCGACGTCGAGGTCGTCACCATCGGATTCGAAGTCCAGGTCGTCTGCATCGCTCTCGACCTCGAGCGCGTCGTCGTCCTGTTCGATTTCGTGGTCGTCGAACTCGATGTCGAAGAGGTCGTTTGCCTCGTCGGCCTCGAAGTCGAGGTCGTCTTCATCGTCCTCGACTTCGACCACGTTGTCGTCCTTCTCGATTTCGTGGTCGTCAGTCTCGATGTCGACCTCGTCCCCGCCGTCGTGACTCTCGAAATCGAGGTCCTCGTCGTCATCTTCGACTTCAAGGTCGTCGCCGTGCTGTTCGATTTCGTGGTCCTCGACTTCGATGTCGACCTCGTCGTCTCCATCGGACTCGAAGTCGAGGTCTTCGTCGTCGTCTTCGATTTCGACGTCGTTGCCGTCTTGTTCGATCTCGCTATCCTCCGTGTCGATGTCAATCTCGTCGCTCTCGTGATTGGCGGCTACCGACGTGGCAAAACCGGCAGTAACCAAGCTGAGCGAGAGGAAGACGATCAGTACAAATCGGAATTTATGTTTCATCAGATATCATCTCGTCGTCTATCACCCCACGGTTAGGATAGAATCGCTCGCGTCCATCGCAGGATGAAGTCGCCCCGCATCCATCACAGGATAGAGTCACCTCGAGTCCACCCAGACTGTGGGCAGGTAATCAATTGCAGTGCGTACAGATAAAGATAAAATAACTGATTGGTCACTATCTGTAAATATCGCTACAGAGTGAGTCTGAGGGGAGAGAGTAACGCGCGAGACGGTTACTCACCGTCTGGGAACTACGAACTACCTCACCGTCTGGGTACCATGAACTACCCGTGAGAACAGACCGGATTGGTGTACGGTTGCGTTCGGAGACCACCCCTGTGAGAAACGCGCGCACTCTGGCCGCAGCGTACAAGCCCAGTAGTTCAACGCCCGCGTCAGTGTGGGCAGGGGTACTCGCCGGGATTGCTTCGCTCCTATCGAGCCTAACACACATTAGTGTGCGCGTTGTTAACACTAGTATAATGCCCGAAATCACCATCTCAGAAGAACTCTACAGACAACTACAGGCCGAATCTAGCGGTGGGGATATCGAAACGTCGTTGTGGAGAATGGTCGCAGTGTACCGACGGTTGAACCATCCAGAAGCAGATAGCGAGTGAACTTGCCCGGTGGTACGTGGAGAGACCGTTGGTCTCTTGCCCCCTTGGAGAGGACCTCTTCAGTGACCCCAAGACACTCACTTCTACCGCTGTAGATGCCACGGCACCTGCCGTGGCGGACAGTGTGCGGGTATCGAGCGTCGATTAAACTCAAGACCTTTACCCCATTATGGCATACACTAACATGGTGAGTCGCTATGTGCCATCACGGGTATCGGTTCACTGAAAACGAACAAGAGTTGGAGGAACTCCTTGTGGACGTTCCGGAAACGGAATCCGAAGAAGAGCGCCCAGAAGAGGTGTATCACCTTCCACTAGACGACTAAGCTGTCCAGTGGAGTTCACCAGATAGCTGTGTATTTTCACACCACCGTTAGCCGACTCGTCGCCCCAGTGTAGACCAAGAAGCGGCCGGCCGCAAATGTCCGCAAGTGGCTCTGTTGGAATCCTATTTGGTCAATATTTTCCCGCTGAAATAGCCGTTAGGTAGGTGTGCGACTCTCACAAGGACAAGGAGTGAGTCCAAGGTCATCGGGTCGGCCAGCAAAGGCATCTCAGGCAGTTCGTGTCAAAAAGAACTTAATAGCACATCCGCTCGCTAGTCATAGAGATGAGGGATCTAGAAGAAGATCAAGAGATTGAACGAGCTATTCAATATCTGGTGCATTCGTTCGAAGCCTCAGGAGATAACCCGAAACCGGTGATCCTCCACAGTATAAGAGTGGGAATGAATCTTTACGACAGAGGTTATGAAAAGCACATCGTCATCTCTGGTCTTCTCCACGATCTGTTAGAAGATACAGATGTAACTTCCGATGAGATTCATTCGAAGTTCGGGAAAGACGTTGCAAATATCGTGGAAGCCACTAGTTTCGACGAGAATATCGACGACTATCTCGAAAGACACTACGATATTTATAAAAGGTGCTTTGGGCTGGGAAGAAACGCGGTAGCTGTTAAAGCTGCGGATATTTTAGATAACAGTGATTACTACGGCTTAGGAGATTCGGAAGAACTGGAAAAGAACCAGATCAAAAAGGTGGAGTATTTCATTGACAAATCAGAACCATATATCGGGGACGAAGACATATTTCAGGAACTCAATGACAAGTTCCCCATTGTGAAGGAACGCATTGAAAGCTGATGTCGCTCAACAGGCCAAGTGAATCGCTTGCTCCACGAACTGGAGCAACTATGTTGGTCGCTCTTATGTAGAACTGTGGAGTGACCCCGTAGCAAGGCAATCGACGACGATTTCGAGGGATGCGCCGACCAGATTCAGCGAGCGAATGAGCCCGAAGGTGTGAGCGGCCTGCTCCAAGCCCTGCTTGGACAGGCCGCGAAACTTCCGCAGCCACGGTTTGACTAGCGAGAAGAGGCACTCGACTTGGTTGATGTGGACGCCGTCGGCCGAAACGTACCGTTCGTCGTGGATAACGGTTCGGTGGTCGTACTCCATCTCTCGATACGCTTGGAGTCCATCAGTCCAGACCTCTCCCAGCCGCTGGGAGAGGTCTTCAGCCTCTTGCAGTACCGGTTCGAGGTCTCCCTGGTAGCTGATTCCAAGGTGACCGCGAATCACCCGAAGCACGTCGCGGCACGCCGCGACGAGCGTTATCTGGTCTCCGTGACGGCCCTTCCATCGTGAGCGCCCCGATCGGGACGACCCGCCGCGGTACCGACTGGTCCGCGGCGGGTCTTGGCCTTTGTAGCCTGAACAGACCGTGCTCGATTCGTCGATTTGCGTTGGGCCCGAGATGGAGTGTTGGAATTGCTCCCAGACGAGGGGGAAGCCGCGCGTGACCGCGGCTTCCACCTCTCGAATCGCGTAATAGACGGTCTTGTACGCCCTGTCGAGCACAACCGCGATTTGAGAGATACTGAGCAACGTGTCTGCATAGAGGAGGTACGCGAGAAGCACCTCTCCGGTGGTGAGGTGCTTCTCGTGGAAGGGCGTGCCATAGGTGTAGACCGGTTTAAAATCGCAGTTTCGGCAGATAACGCGGTCGGACGACTCCCACGTGTGAATGCTGGGGTGGCCGCAGCGAGGACACGTGGTATACTCCCAGAACTCCTTGAGTCGCCGCTCAATGACGGCATCGAGCGGCTCGGTGTCCAACTCGAACAATCCAAGATCAACGAGCTGGCGAAGCATTCCACCGAACGCTGGCTGAGTCTGAGGCATAACCTCATGATTTCGGCTCGTTCACCGTAACTACACGGTCGTTCCTCAGCTCTACATAAGAGCGATGTTGGTTATTACCTATCATATATCTCGAAATTGCTATTCATAGCAGAAATGCTATAGAGGCGTTAGAAAGAAACTCTAGAATAGGACTATGAGCGTAAACCTCCAGCGGCTTGGACAGGCGGAGGTACCGGAGATTGCCACAACACTTCGTAACGCCGGAATCGCAGGTGCTGGTGGAGCAGGGTTCCCGACGCACGCGAAGTGGGAACGCCTCGATGAGGTATCGTTTCTCCTCGTAAACCACCAGGAGAGCGAGCCAGTCTACTACATCGACAAGTGGTTAGGCAAGACCCACACAGAGGATTTGGCGTCGTTATTCGACGCACTCCTCGAAGAAACGCTCGAGTTGATCGTCATCTGCGCCAAAGAGACCAACCAAGCGCAATGGATGGGAGAACTCGAAGCTGCCTTGGACGGGACAGTATACACGGCAGAACAGCTACCGATTGACCCAGCCGACGAGTCGGGTGTGGTGTTCGCATACACCGACGACAGATACGAGTACGGGATGGAGAGCGTCCTGCTCAGACTCGTCGCCGACGTCGTCCTGCAGAACGAGTTACCGATGGACCACGGATGGATTGTCCAGAACACCGAAACGATGTTCAACATCTTCCACGCGCTGGACAAGGGCGAGACCGTGACGCGGAAGTTCGTCCACGTCGACGGAAACGTCCCTCGCCACCGATTCCTCGAAGTTCCGGTCGGAACGCCAGCCACGACACTTCTTGACGCCGCCGGTAGGAAGTCCGCGGAACTGGACGACGACGAAACGCTCGCCGACGGTGGTCCCGGTTGGTGTTTCGAAGTCGAGGGGCCACCTTCCGAGTTCGGCGTGAGCAAGCGGACCAACTGTGTACTTGTACTCGACAAAGATGTAGTCGCCGAGAATACACTCGGCAACGGTCGAGTCAATGTCCTCAGCGCCTACGACTGGTCGGGCGACCACGAGACAGAACCGACGCCAGTCGAACCGGACGTCGTTCGCATTCCGCTCATTACCAACCCGAGCTTCGGCGACATCGTCGCAAAGAGTCATCCAATCGTCGAAGAGGGAACAGAGGTTACCGAGGGGGCGATGATTGCCGTTCCGGGACAGGACGGCATCAGCAATAGCCAGCACGCATCCATCGACGGTACCGTCACCGCCGTGACGGAGACACACATCGAAATCCGTCGTAATTCGAGTGGGGAGCGCTCGGCTGGCGACGTGCTGGCTCACGAACGGATGGTATACTGGACGTGGTGTAAGGAATGCGGCGCATACATCGCTCGCCCCGAGTGGGACCAACTCGGTCCGGGAACGGAGTACGTCTGCAAAGACTGCCGGTGAGCTGAGTGTCGTGAGGTCCGTGGACCCCTCCCCGTCCGTACCCATAGGTCTACAGCATTATAGGACGAGTACGAGGAAGCATGGCCGCCGCCAGACAGATTCGGCTTGCCGGTGCTGCCCTCAGACTGCTTGTTACTCACTCAGATTGCTAGTTGCTCAGGGTGGGAGTTGGGTCGTAACGTCCGACCGAATCCAAGCGTTCGCGTTCGTTTTGTCACAGACGACGTAGCTCTCTCCGTCCTCGTAGCCGGTAAAATCGTCTAAATCGGTTCCCTTCGATTCCGTCAGTTCGTCGATTACTTCGTGTGATTCAGTGCGCATGGATGTCCGTTCGAACGACAGCTCAACCGTCGTTCCAATTAGCTATCCACATCAATGGAAAACCCCGTTAAATGGTCTGCGGCTAGAGAGTTATAGTGTGTATATATCCCATGGTGCACTGACACATGGGAATTCAATTACATTCCGAGGATTCCCTAAGCAGACCTACCGCGACCGCTTCAGCGACCTACCCGGCCAAAGCCGCGTGCTTCTCCACCGCTTGTTCGCCCAGACGGTTACACTCCTCAAGGAAGTCGAGAAAGTCGACTTCAACCCAACGTCATCTGTCTATTCGACACAGCAGTATCGTCAATCTTTGTACGGCGATTCTTCACCGAGTGCTTCTTCCCTCCAGACGGCGTCAGAGGTCTCTTCTTCGCCCCAGTCGACGTATGCGTCCTCGAGCATTTCAACGACTGCGTGTCCGAGGTCGGTCAACTCCGCCCGAGCATTCGATACGAGGTCCTCTCGGGTGGACCACTCCGCCGGGGGATTCGGCACTTCGAATCGAAGTCGCTCCTCGACCGGGTCCCAATAGAAGTCCAGTTGTTCGAAGAGCCCACGACCACGGATAGTTTGGTACTCCTCTTCGGTCAAATCCGTGTACGTGGCCCATTCACTGAAAGCCTCATTCCACGCACCATCTCGTAGAATCTCCTCTAACTCTTCCCGACGGAGGTTGCTCGTCCCAAGTACTTCCGGAGCTTCGAACTCACTGGGTAAACCACGGTTCGTCAGGTCGGGTGGGTCTGGACTCTCGACATCGAGCACCATAACCGAATAATTCGTCCGCCAAAAGGATAAATCAGTGTCTTATTTTCCAACTAAGTCATCCTACAACTAGCTCCGTGAGCTTCCTCCCTGCATCCGTGTGAGATTCGTTCCAAGTGAGTTTCCACGATACGAGAACCTTCACCCGAGTCGACCGCTTAGGGACAACAGTCGGCCCGTTTGGGGTAACAGTTGACTTGTTTGAGGGACAACGACCTTACGTGGGTGCCAATGTTCGACCGAATCCTAGTACCGACAGACGGTAGTGACACCGCAGAAGCAGGTGCCGAAGCGGCCATTGTACTCGCCCGCCAGTTCGACGCTGAGTTACACGTCGTCCACGTTTTCGAACCCAATGAACGTCCGCCAGACGAAGACGAGGGGGAAGAGATGCGCAGCCATCGTAGCGAAGAAGCCGCAAACGTGGTGGCTGAGATGGCGGCGGATGCAGATGTCAAGACAACGGTGGCAGTGCTAGAAAGCGACGGCTCGGTTCACGAGGATGTCCTCGATTACGCCGCTGAGCATGGTGTGGACTGCATCGTGATGGGGACGACCGGTCGGACAGGCCTCAACCGATACGTCTTCGGAAACGTCGCAGAAAAGACGATACGAGAGTCGCCGATACCGGTCGTCACTGTCCACGAGGACACTACCATCGACTCAGCGTTCGACTCGATACTGATTCCAACCGACGGGAGCGACTATGCTCAGGCCGCTGCCAACCACGCTATCGAACTGGCTTTGGCGACCGAAGCGGCACTTCACATCGTCCACGTCGTCGACGTTGGCGTCGTGACTGGCAGCGTCAACACCGCCGCAATTCTCGACGCGCTCGAAGAAGCTGGTGAACAGGCGCTCCAAGAAGTCATCGACCAAGCTGAGGAGGCGGGTGTATCGGTGATCGAGGCGACAGTGCTGGGTGGGTCACCGTACCGTGCCATCGTCAAGTACGCCGACGAGCACGACATCGACCTTCTGGCGATGGGAACGCATGGTCGGACCGGGGTGGACCGGTACTTTTTGGGGAGCGTCACTGAACGTGTAGTTCGACGCACCGAGGTTCCGGTACTGGTCGTCTCAATACCGGGGCGAGCAGACTGAGGGTGGAACCAGACCGGGGTGTGAGAACCGTTGGGTTTCTCACTCACTTTCGAAGTCAGACGGCGACTTGGGGACACGCTTCCCAGGGTCGGTGACTAATAACGGTCAGCACATCTCGTTTCGAGACACAAACGACCCCTCATCGGCCAAAACCCACTCCGAGAGTAGTGTCTGTTCGTCCTTCGGAACCGGTGAGATTGTACACCGCTCGCCGCCGTCTGCACGACGCGTGATGTGGGATATATACGTCGCTCGTCGTGCCGGCGGCGGCGGTGTCCATTCGTCGGATTCTATCGGTGGGGAGTCCACGCTGCTCAACCCCTCCCGGATTGAACAGGCCGGACGAGCGGCCGCGTGGTCCAGAGCGACCAATGCGGTATCATCTCGTTACTCCCCTTCGAGCATCCACCCGAAACGTTTCTCCCAGTATTCTGCGTCTCGGGGCTTCTTGGTCCGGCCTTGGGTCTTCTTATCACGTATCTGCCGTTCGACGACCTCTCGTGCCTGATTGATTGCGTGACTTGCGCCGTAGCCCTCGCCGGAGCCAAGGTACAGTCCGCGGTCGGTGTGCAGACGGATTCGAGCGAACAACAGTGGCGTCCCGCGGAGCTTCTCGTCGTGTTTTTGGAGGTGAATCTTCGCATCCAGAACGTTCATTCCGTGGTCCTTATCGGCGAGGTTGTCGATTGTCGTCACGATTTCGTCGTACGATAGGTCGTCTAGCAAGTCAGAACCGTAGATCTGGACGGCCCGGTTGCCCCCCGCTTCCCACGTGAGTGAGTCGAGAACATCGGTTTTCGTCACGATACCCGACGGTTGCCCGTCGACTATGACGACAAGTGAGGACCCCTCGATGGCGAACATCTTTTCGACAGCAGACTCGAGCGTCTCTGATGGACTGATAGTCCGAACCGGCGAGACCATCACGTCCCGAACCGGCAGGTCGAGAATTCGCGCGAGTTCTCCTTCCCGGGCACCGAACCCACCCTTCCGAGACCGACCGGCACTGCTGGATAACGACCCACCATACGAGTCTGTCCCGCTGGCATCGCCGCCCTTGCTCTGGCGTTCCGATCTCACTGTGAGACCGACCACGTCGTAGAGGCTGAGAATACCGACTGCCGTGCCATCGTCGACGACGGGGAGATGGGTAATCCGATTATCTCGGAAGGTGTGGAGTGCCTCACCGACCGTGGACGTCGGTTCGACCGAGACGAGACCGTTAGTGTAGACGTCGTCGACGGTGGCTGCATCCAGGAATGGTTTGACTTCCTGGAGAATGTCATCGGCCGTGACGACACCAATCAAGTCTCGCCCCTCGAAGACCGGCAGAACCTTCGAATCACTGTCGAGCATGAGCTGTGCGACTTTACGAACGTCCTCGTCGGGTGTGAGTCTAGGAACGTGCCAAACGAGCGAACCGATTTTCTCTGCGGGTTGGTGGTGCGAGGTAGCGAGTTGTCTCCTCGTGATGACCCCTTCGAACTCCTCTCCGTGAACCATGACGCCCTTGACGGTGTGGTCATCGAACGCACCGACGAGTTTAGAGACGGGAGTTTCGGGTGTGAATTCGACGTACTCTTCTGAGACGATATCGGTGATGTTCATCGTGTTGAGATGTGTTTGCTTCTCTGTTGGTCGCGTTCGATTCTTCCTGACAGGGATGCCAGCACATACCATTTCATCGCGGAGCGACAAGTGTTTATCTGTCAGTTCGACATTATGGAAGCAAGAGGAGCTTTCGGCGTAGTGTTCACCTTCGAAATCGCATCCGTGACAGCTCACCCCGGAATTTCGACTCACTCCCTCTTGATGAGGTTGTGTTGCTCGAAGTACAACTGAAGTTCCCGAATCGACGTCATCACGACGTCACAGTACTCCTCGACGACGGGTTCTGGAGCGAATCCGATTGCTGTCCCCGCTATGCGGAGCATCGGAAGGTCCTGGCTACCGTTGCCGACCGCAATCGTCTGTCCAAGATCCAGCCCTTCGGCGAGTGCCAATTCCTCCAGTGCGTGGTCCTTCTGTCTATCAAGCAGGGGACCTTCGACAGCGCCGGTCAACGCACCATTTTTCACGACGAGATTATTTGCGATGATATGGTCGACTTCGACGCCCGCTCGCTGCAATGCCGCTTCGACCCCTCGTTCGAAGCTTCCGGTGATGATGGCAACAGACAAACCGGACTGCCGGAGGTCCGATAGCATCTCGGCAGCACCGTTTCGTAGCTTGCAGCGATTGAACGCGGCATCCACCTTAGATTCTGGCATCCCTTCGAGGAGTGAGACGCGTTGTCGAAGACTGGTCGTGAAATCGACATCGCCACGAATTCCCTGTTCAGCGAGACCTCGTATCTCACCTGCCACATCGTACTCTCGTCCGAGGAGGACTGTCATGTCTGACTGGCAAAGCGTCCCGTCGAAGTCAAAGGCCACAAGCGCCATACCAATCATTTGTTCGCTATCAAGATAATTCTCCCCCAGAAGTCACATGGCTAATCGCTCGTCTCGGTGCGGGATACAGCCGTAAAGTCCAGTGAATCCAGCGACTTAGCTCGCGTCGGTGACCCGGGGCAGGCATCTAAATTACAAACAAGATGAAGGTCAGAATTACAGACGTACCAATGTAACTGATAGTCAACAAACGTGTGTTATCGTTACTACGCAACCAAAAACCAGGATACGTCGGCTACCCGATCGAATGCCAATTCAGTCCTCGGCCTGTTGGAATGTAATAAGTGCTGTTTCATTGTCATGTGGTTCCGTGCCAAGTACGACCTTGTCGCCGATGGCAATGTCGTCGGGAGTCGCGTCCCGGAGCTGTCCTGTGAGGGAAACTCCCTCGTCCAGTTCGGCAAGGACGACAGTGTAAGGTGTCTCACCGTGGAACTTTGGAATCGTGACCGAGATTTCGGTGAACGATAAGATCTCTCCTCGTTCGGAAAGCGGCTCCTGGGTTAGTTCAGTCGAGCCACACGCAGGACAGAGCTGTCGAGGTGGGAGCGTCCCGTGTCCGCACGTCTCGCAGACGAGGTACTGCTGGTCGCCCGACGCAATCGCATCGGTGAACGCGTCGAACCACGCTGGCATACTTACTCACCCCCTAGGATAGTCACTGTCGTACTCGCACCGCTCCCACCGACGTTGTGGGCGAGTGCAACCTCCGCCTCCGAGACCTGGTTCGGATGGCGTCCTTCGAGTTGCTTGGTCAGTTCGACGATTTGGCCGATGCCAGTTGCTCCTACCGGATGGCCCTTCCCAATGAGGCCACCCGATGTGTTGACCGGGATGTGACCGTCGGCTGCCGTTTCACCTTCGACCGCACCGCGTGTCCCCTCACCGCGCTCATAGAAGGAAAGCGCCTCAAGCGCCAGTATCTCCGCGATGGTGAAGCAGTCGTGGACCTCGGCGACGTCGATATCGTCGGCCGTGACGCTGGCGTTCTCGTATGCTCGCTCAGCGGCACGTTCGGCTGCCGGAGTCCGACTAATGGCCGCCCGGTCCTGCAGCGCGAGGGCGTCACTCGACTGGCCGGTCCCGAGAACTTCGGCCGACGTTTCGAGGCCGTGGTCGGCCGCGAACGTATCGCTGACCACGATAGCGACGCTGGCACCGTCTGAGACTGGGCAGGCGTCATAGAGGGTGATAGGCGTCGCGACAGGCTTTGATTCGACTACCTCTCTCACGGAGAGTTCTTTCCGAAACTGCGCGAGCGGGTTGTCGACGGCATGTCGGTGATTCTTGACCGAGACGGCGGCCAAATCCTCACGCATCACGTCGAACTCGTGCATGTATCGGCGGGCCATGAGCGCATAGATTCCGGGGAACGTCAAGCCCTGCTCGTTCTCGTAAACATCGTCAGCCGCGTTGGCTAAGGCATCGGTCACGTGCTCGATGTCCGTTGTGGACATCATCTCGACTCCACCAGCAAGCACCACATCGGCGTCTCCGGATTCGACGGCTTGAACCGCCTGACAGAACGTCGCTCCCCCGGACACACAGGCACTCTCGATACGGACCGATGCTGCCTCACGGGCTCCGACGTGATCAGCCATGAGTGCCCCAATGTGACCCTGGTCTTCGATAAGACCGCCCATGAAATTCCCGATATATACGGCGTCAAGGTCGCCGGGCGAGATATCGGTCTCGTCGAACGCCTTGACGGCCGCTTCACTGAGGAGTTCACGCGACGATGAGTTGGGATGTTTGCCGTATGTTGTACTCGCAGCGCTGGCGATTTTCGTCCCCATAGTGCTAGTGAACAACACAGTCTATCGACTAATATCTCACTGCGAGTTCTCACATGATTGGAACCGGTTGTATTTCTTCACGGGTGAGGACGACAACTGACAGAACTCGGAGCCCAAAAGAATCAGAGGAGATAGTTTCTAGTGCTCGTGGTGGGAGGTCGTCTTCTCGAACTCGCTTGCGATGGTATCCCAGTCGATAACCTCGAAGAACGCGTCCACGAAACCACCGCGGTCGGGGCCGTACTGGAAGTAGTACGAGTGTTCCCAGACGTCGAGGGCGAGAATGGGGTGGGCACTCCAGAGCGCACCATCGTTGTGCTTCTGGACGGCGAGGTTCCGGAGCTGTTTCGTGACCGGGTCGTAGACGAGCAGTGCCCACCCGCCGGCGGGCCAACTGGCGGCCTCTCTGAACTCGGCCTCCCAGCCCTCATAGGACCCGAAGTCGCTCTCGATGCGGTCCCGGAGGTCACCCGTTGGTTCACCGCCGCCGCCGTTCGGCGTCATACACCGCCAGAACAGATGATGGAGGTAATGGCCGCAGCCGTTGTGACTCACCGAGCGCATGGCAGCCGCCGAGCCGTCCATGTCACCCGACGAGCGGTTCTCTCTGAGCGTCTCCTCGGCAGCGTTCAGGCCGTTAACGTAGCCCTGGTGGTGAGTATCGTGATGCCACGCGAGGATCTGCTCGTCGATGTGCGGTTCGAGCGCGTCGTAGTCGTATGGAAGCGGTGGAAGCTCCGCCTCTGAGAGTTCGGACATGGGTTGTTCCCGTTCTTACATCATCGTCAATCATTATCAAGATGAGCCATCAAATCCTTCAGGTTGAGTGACTGCCTGCCAGCGATAAAATTCAAAGCGAGCGCCTGAGTCAGGTCCCGAGGCAGTACACGCAACGAAGAAGGTCCAGGATAGGTATCATCTGGATTCGTTATTCCTATCGGGGTGAGACGTAATCGCATTCGCCTACGCACTCTTCTTTGAGTGGGCTTTCACCGAGTACCTGCTCTGGTTTAGCCCCGCTCCGGAAGACAGTGACACCTTTGAGGCCGAGGTCACGTGCGGACAGAAATATCTCCTTGATATCGTCGACAGACGCCGACTGGGGGAGGTTAACCGTCTTACTCACCGCGTTATCGACGTGGCGCTGGAACGCGGCCTGAACCTTGAGATGATGGTCGGCGGGAACGTCGTGGGCCGTCTGGAACAGTCGCTTCACATCGTCTGGAACTGCCTCGACATCTTGAATCGTGGTTCGGCCGTGGAGTTTCTCCACGAGGTCTGCGGAGTAGAACTCCCGCTTCTTTGCGATGTCAACGAAGCGGTCGTTGACAACCTCCAAGCCGCCCATCACCTGCTTCGTATAGACGACGCTGTATATTGGTTCGATACTTGCCGAAGAGCCGGCGATGAGCGAAATCGTCCCTGTGGGGGCAATCGTCGTGGTCGTGACGTTCCGCACCGGCTCTTCGTAGGAGGAGTTCTCCCACGCCGGGAACGGGTCGCGTTCGTTCGCCAGTTGCTTCGACGCCTTCCACGCTTCGTCGTGAATGAACCCCATCAACTCCTCTGCAAATTCGACGGCGTCCTCGGAGTAGTACGGAATCCGAAGGTCAACAAGCATGTCGTGGAATCCCATCACGCCCAGTCCCAATCTCCGAGTCTTGGTCACCATCTCTTCGATTTCGGGGACGGGGAATTCCGACATCTCTATCGCATTGTCGAGAAATCGGACGGCGAGGTGGACGGTCGTTCTGAGCTTCTCCCAGTCGACGTCCCCGTTGTCGGTATGCTGGCCGAGGTTGATCGACCCGAGAATACACGCCTCGTAGGGGAGTTCCGGAACTTCACCACAGGGGTTCGTCGCTTCGATTTTCCCGAGTTCCGATATCGGGTTCTGTTCGTTGATCGTATCTAAGAAGAGAATCCCGGGGTCACCGGTCTCCCACGCCATCTCGGCGGTCTGGCTAAGCATGGCGTCAGGGTCCGCTTGCCGGACTGTCTCCCCGGTTCGGGGGTTCACGATGTCGTAGGTCTCCTCCGATTCGTAAGCATCCCAGAACGCCTCACCCGTCGCCACAGAGAGATTGAAATTCCGTAACACGTCTTCTTCTGCCTTGATGGTGATGAATTCCTCAATATCGGGATGGGTGATATCGAGTACACTCATATTTGCACCCCGGCGGCGACCCCCCTGCTTAATCTGCTCGGTCGCGGTATCGAATACCTTCATAAAACTCACTGGTCCGGATGCCACGCCACCGGTTTTCAGCACGACATCCCCTTCGGGACGGAGGTTCGAAAACGAAAAACCAGTGCCACCGCCGCTCTGGTGGATAAGCGCCGTTTGCTTGACGGCTGTAAAGATCGATTCAATCGAGTCCTCAATCGGCAGGACAAAGCAGGCAGCGAGTTGCTGGAGTTCGGTTCCAGCGTTCATCAGTGTCGGCGAATTTGGGAGAAAATCGAGATTGCTCATTACCTCGTAAAACTGTGCTTCGGTCGTTTCGACGTCGCCACCGAACTGTGACTCGGCCGCCGCGAGGTTTGCGGCGACTCGGTGAAACATCTCGTCCGGCGTCTCGACGACGTTCCCCTCCTTGTCTTGTCGCAGATACCGTCGATGGAGGACGGTCTTAGCGACGCTGTCGAGCGACCCCATACGTCTAGGTGCGTCTCGTGTTCTATTAAGACGTGACCCAAACTCCCGAAGCTCGCTCTGAAGCACCCACCCGGAACTGTGTGCCACTCCACTCAGCCGTCGGTACGGAGCGCCGTCACTTTCTCGATATTCCACACATCGCCCCTCTCATCTTTGGGTGTCTCTAGGACCATCGGTTTCTCACGAAGGGTGTCGTGGTTGACAAACTGACGAAAGCCCGCCTCACCGATTTTGCCCTCGCCGATGTGCTCGTGCTCGTCTTTCTCGGAGCCGAGCGGGTGTTTCGAGTCGTTGAGATGGAGATAGTGCACGTTCTCGATGCCGACGGTCGAATCGATCTCGTCGACTAGCTCGCCCATCGCTGCTTCATCGGTGAAGTCGTACCCTGCCGCAAAGAGATGGCAGGTATCGAGGCAAATGCCGAGGTCGCCGTACTCGTAGTCCGATGTCTTCACCATGGTATCGAGGTCTTCGAGTCGCTTCCCGACGGTGGTTCCCTTGCCGGCAGTGTTCTCCAACAGGAGTGTCACGCCGCTCGGTACGTCGATATCTGACAGTCGTTTACCGACGTTGTCGATGCCAGTTTCCTCGCCAGCGCCAGTGTGCGCGCCAGGGTGGAACACGTAGTACGGAATGTCCAGCGTCGCCGCCGCGTCGAGTTCATCTTGAAGGCAATCGATGGACTTGCGTGCGAGGTCGTCCTTCGGCGTTGCGAGGTTGATAAGGTACGTCCCATGGATGACCCACAGGCCGACATCCTGTTCGTCGGCAGCGTCTCGAAACGCGTTGGCCTCTGTCTCGTCGACCTCGCTGATAGTCCAGCCTCGAGGAGAGCCAACGAAGAGTTGACCACAGTTCCCACCCAGTTCTACCTCGTGTTCGACGGCCGCTTCGAAGCCGTCCGAGATCGAAACGTGTGCACCGAGCCTGAACATACTCGGATGTGGCGAGGCTCGCGGTTAATCTTTCGTGGGTGGTTCCCCGTTGGACCGCTCCGCCGCGCGAATGTATCATAACACGTGTCGGTTAATAATGCTAGAGAATCCCACGCACATCTAAGTGTCTGGCGTACGGATTGAGACTGACTCATGAGCGAGTCAGATAACATCAGTGACGCGGTTCAGCGGGTTAGAGACGCCTTCGGGAACGTGGTTAGCGAAACCGAGGACGTGAGCGAGCAAGCGAAACAGAGTGTCGAGGAGGCCATTGACGATCTGGAACAACGGATCGAGTCACTCAGAGAAGGTGAATAACCGTACTGCTCTCGATACTGTTTCGTGGACTGTTCTCAAAGTCGAAAGCGCGGGCAATGGTGACCTATACGGAACACCACTCGGAGCTTGTGGCGGACATTTTCCCGTGAAACGACACAAGTTGTTTTGCGAGACCGAACGAAAGTTAGACTATGTACGAAGCTATCCTCGTCCCCACGGACGGGAGCGACGGGACGGAAGAAGCGATTGAACACGCTATTGACCTCGCAGGCAAATACGATGCAGAACTGCACGCGATTTACGTCATCGAAACACACGATATCACCTGGGTAGACCAAGCTGGAGATATTCGTGAGAAGCTCGAAGCAAGGGGAGAACGGGCCGTCAACAACGTCCTCGAACGCGCTGAGAGCGCGGATATCGAAGACATCGAAACCTCAATTATTGAAGGAAAGACGTATCGTGCAATTCTGACGTACGTCGACGACCGCGATATCGACCTCGTGGTGATGGGAACCCACGGCCGGACTGGACTAGACCGATACCTGCTGGGAAGCGTGACGGAGAAAATTGTCAGACTCTCCGATATTCCAGTCCTCACCGTGCCGCTCGCTCGCGAGGGGGAGAAAGAAGCGAGTAGGGTATGAGATACAGCCACCCCGGTATCAGATAGTGAGGTAACTACCGATCCAATAAGCGACATAGAGAGCTCCGAGTACGATGGCTTCGGGCCGTTTGATCCGCCCCCGGTAGAGAAAGAAGCCGGTTGCGGCGGTTGCGATGAAAAATACGGGCCAGTAAAACGCCAGCACTGAGGGGTCGAGCGTAAATGCACGTGTGACCGCGAGGAGACCGATATTCCCCGTCGCGAAGAAAATCAAACTCCCGACAATATTGCCGACGGCGATGCTCGGCCGCCCTTCTCGGACCGGGGCTACGACTAACGTTACTTCTTCTACCGCCATCGCCATTCCGACGAATGTCATGCCGAACACCGTTTGGTTGAGACCGAACGCGGTCACGATTCCCCGTGCCCCACGGACGGCTAACTCCGATCCAACTACGATACCGACGACGAACAACACCGACAGCCCGAGATAGTACCACTCCCCATGTCCCTCGGATTCGACTTCCGAAACTGCTTTTTCGGCTTCTTCGTCCCGAAACGTCTCCCTCCCCTTTTCTTCTTCACAATATATGTAGCCAAGAATAAGTCCAAAGAAGGCGAGTAGGGCCACGCCGTCGAACCGAGATAACATCCCATCCAGGATGAACACGAGCAAAAGGAGGGGAGAGAGAAACAAAAGCGCCAGATAATCGCGGTCAACCGTCGTTTCGAACGGAGCGATGAATCCACCAATAGCGACTGCAACGCCGACGAGAAAGAGCCCGGACCCCAACGCGGAGCCGATTGCGATGCCCGGCAACTCGCCGAGCATCGAGGCAACACCAAACGCCCAGTTCTCGAAATCCAGCCCCGCAAAGAGAACCGCAAGAACGAACGTCGACAGCCCTGTCACCACCGCTGCTTTCGTGATGTTTTCGACAAGTTCCTCAACGCTGTAGACGATAATCACCACCCCGACGATAAACGCTCCGACAGCGAGAACAGGCGACGAAACAGCCATAATAATCCATACTCACGTATCAGCATATAGTTGCGTTCGACAGGAGTCAACACGCTATAGTTGTATTCGACGGAGTCCACCAGCCTTGGTTCTCGATTATATAGTAGCGTTCGCAACTGGTGACACATCCGGTCGCACGACAGCGGCCGGTCGGGTGTGCACTGACTTGCAAACGCTACAATAGCACAATGATTACGATGCCGATAGCCAAGACGACACCAAGGACCACCGTTACGAGTTGACCGAGTTGTCGCGTCCCCAGCAGCCACGCGAGTCCGACCTTCACGAGAGTGTTCGAGATGGCACCGATGACGATGCCAGTCGTTGCAACGTCCGGAGAAATCGCGCCATCTGCTGCGAGCGTACTTAACGTGAGCGTGATTGCATCGACATCCGCAAGACCGGAGACAAACGCCGTCACATAAACACCCGACGCGCCGAACCACGAATTTGCGGACTTGGACACGAGGAGAACCAAAGCGAAGACGGCGCCAAAGAACAGTGCCGGTCGGAGCCGGAACGGGTTTTTGATGTTAGCTTCCATCTCTCTTTCTGTGGGAGACAACCAGTAGATGACACCCGCGACGAGTACTCCAGTGACCGTCATCGCTCCGAGTGGAACGGCGACACGAGGGAGCAGCGCAGGATTGACGACCGCAATCTCGACGAGCGCTCGCGGGAACATCACGATTGACGCGATGACTGTCGAAAACGCGCAAATTTGATAGAGAGTAGGCGTTTCCGTCGTCCGTTCGGCCATCGAAACAGTCGTCGCCGTCGAGGAAACGAACCCACCCAAGATGCCGGTCACGGCGAGGCTCCGTTTGGCCCCGACGGCCCGACTCAAAACGTAGGCGACGAAACTCAAGCTAGTGACGAACACGACCATGAGCCAGATAAACCGCGGATTGAGTCCAAGCAAAATATCGAGTCCCCGGTCGGGCAGCGTCGGGAGGATAACCAACACGATCAGGATGAACTTGATCGAGGCCCGACGTTCGGCCTCGTTGATCCGGTCGGCAAACCCGTGAATGGTCCCCTTGGCAGAGAGGAGAATCGTGATGACTCCACCGACAATGATCGCGAGCAGCGTTCCTTGCTCTGAATGGGTTGTCAAAGCTCCGAGAAGGAGCGTGAGGAGCGCAGCAGTCAGCGTCGTCAAACCGATATCGTGTTCGGTCCAGACTTTTCCGCCGTACGCGACAGTCAACGGAATGACGAGGGCAATCACTACGATGGGTAACATTGCTGGAAAAAACGCTTGGACGAGCGCACCAACGAGTCCGAACAGTGGAAACGTGCGACTGCCAGCGAACGTGCCGCCCGATTCGCTCTGTTCTCGCTCTAGTCCGATGAGTGCGCCAATACCGAACGCAATAGAGACGCGGAAGACGAGCACTAGGAGCGAGTCAGTAGCTGGGTCAACCATCCCATTCAAACTTCGCCGTACCCAGTTGTCAAACTTCGGGCGTGACAACCTGCAACCGTTGAGAATCTGCTATTGGGTGAGGGGACAAATAGCATCCACTGCTTTCTGTTTCCATCAGGTTCGGTGGAACAACGACCGGCATCGCTATCGGGACTCTCTGGGCTGCGGTGGATGGGTAATCCATAGATAGCGACTCACAATGTACGTCGGTGATGGCTATCACAGCAGTCGAGAATACGCTTGCGAGGCGTGGAGGTCAAGGCGGTTTACCTGACGACTAATACGGGCGTCGGCGCGCGTCGTACCACTGCTTCGGCAACTGACCCGAGGAGCATCCGGACAACAAAAGAACGTCCATGGCTGCCGATCACGATCGTATCGACGTCGCGCTCTTCAGCGTATCTGATGATTTCGCGAGCGGGATCGCCGACTCGGATTGCCGTCGACACCGTTCGGTCATGTTCAGCGGCCATGTCCGTAGCGTTGTCAAGCAGTTTCGACGACCGGTTATGGGCCCGCTCTCGAAGTTCCTCAGTGCCGACTAGCGACTCCGCTCCGTACCTCTCTTCGACGTAGTCGATTACATGGAGGACAGTGATCTCTGTTTCCGGGTACGTCGTGAGTGCGTGTTCGAGAGCTTTCTCCGCGAGCGGAGTCGCATCGAACGCCACGAGGAGCCGCTCGATATCGGGCACAATGGGTCTTCGGTACGGAGGCTAAAAGAGAGTCCGGGGGGATGACTGGTACGAACGATGCAAGCGTATCCATGGGTGTAAGCGTATCCAGGCAAAGTAGGGAAAAGACGGCTACTATAGTAGCGTTTGCAACTGGTGACACATCCGATCGTACGATAACGGTCGATTGAGTGTGCAATGACTTGCAAACGCTACTATAGCTTGTATTAGAAGGGAAGCACAGTAATCACGACTGGAACGACGACCAGTGAGATCAGAAAGGCAACGAGATACCGTTGGTCCTCGACCAGTCGGGTATGGACGACGTCGATTGTTTCGAGGTACGTTGAGAACCCCAGTAGTATTCCCAACGTAATGAGAGTCCCAACGGCGAGTAGTGACACGACGAGCGTCACACCGTCTGGAGACTTTAGGACCACTGCGACTACAACCGTATCGAAGAGCGTGCCGATGTTTGCGCCCAGCACGTAAGGGGTGACCTCCCGCCGTTCAAGGTACCCGCGGTTGTAAAGCGGGACGATGACACCCAGCGAGAACGCGACACTCGTAGTGATGCTGGTGATGAAAATTCCCAAACCGAGAGCGACCCACTTGTGCTGAAACCGGCGGAAGAATCGCTGGCGAAGCCAAGCAGTGTTAACCCGCTTGAGTACTCGGTCGAAGAGATTGAGACCGGCAACCAATATGATTACGGCCACCACGAATCCAGGGGCGACACCGATAGCATCGATGAGGGTGGTTGTCATCGGCTCCAGCACCGCTAACGGCTGGGAGGATAACTCCAACCCCTCGCCCACACACTCAAACAGACCTCGAAGCCAAGGCAACAAGAGGTACCCCAAGATAGTCGCCGGTACATATACCGAATGGGTCAACAGGAACGTTAGCAGCCCGAGACTGATCGCTTCACCCACCGAGTACCGCCGTTTCTGGAGATAGTCCAGTGCGCCGATTAGGACCACAATGGCGGCGGCACCCAGACGCGACCCGGCAACCATTAAGAATAGCTGCGAGACCGTGACGACTCCTGTTTTGAACAGCGAAACTGACAGGGCTGCGATCACCGACCCGTTTGCCAGCGCATACGTTGCGATCCAGCTGACGCCAAGTGCTCGCGCGTCGCCAGCGACGTAGCGACCAAAGAGTTGCTGGAGAGGAGCCGCCGCCGCCTCCGTAACCGCTCCCAGTAAATGGATTCCGAACAAAAACATCGTCAGCGAGAGGATGCCACCGACCCAATACGGACCAGACACACGAATCCGTTCCAATACCTGGTTCACGGTTCGATTTTTACGAACTCACGCTGGCGACAAAACAGTACGTCCCTTTTGCGTCTCCACCGAGAGAGACTATCGTTCAAATTGGACCGGAGTAAGGAATTCGTGGTCGTCGTCGAACGGCACGTAGTTATCATCGTTCGATACGCCTTCGTCGAAACACCCGTGGACAGACAGCAGTGGTCAGTCACCGTCCAATTCAAACGGACGTTCGAGCACGTACCTGTTTTCCGGGTGGGGTTCGTCGCCGATTATCGTCTCACGTTCATCGGCGTGTTCGAACCCGAATCGTTCGTAGAACGCGTTGCCGGGCTTGTTCTCTACGAGGACCATCGCGTTGATCCGTTCGATGCCCTGTTCGGCGAGGCCAGCACACGTCTGTTCGAGCAACTCACGTCCAACGTTTTCTCGCCGGTGTTCGGGGTGAACGTAAATCCGGAGGATGTATCCCTCCCCTTCGGTGTTGTTCCAAGTCGCGTGTGCGAAACCGATGACTGTGTCCTCGCGTTCAGCAACGAGAATCCGCGCCTGACTCTTGTGGAGTTCCGCTACAATCTGCTCAGGAGTGTACCAGTCGGTGACCGCCTCTTCGGCCGTTTCGCGGGTCAGAATCTCCGGATAGTCGGTTTTCCAGGACTGTTGTGCTATCTGAAGGATGGCGTCGGTATCGTCTTCGGTCGCAGTCCGGATAGGCATGTATGACCATAGCACTGGCATCCCGATAGTCCTTCCCCACCTTCGGCGAAGATGATAGTTCCGTCTTCGGCACCGAGACAGGGTACACGAGCCAGCAACTCATAGCTGAGGCGTGAGATGCTGGGTATATATCTCCACCCATGGCCCTATCTAACAAATTATCCTCAACCAACATGATAATATGACACCTGTGAGAAGTTTCGAGTATGGAAGTCGCAGTGATTGGCTCATCGATGACCAAGTTCGGTCAGCGGAGTGCCTGGATCCGTGAGTTGCTCTCAGAAGCAGGCCAAGCATGTCTCGAGGATGCGGGCGTCGCCCCCGCAAGTGTAGACCATCTGTACGTCTCGAATATGGCCAGTGGCGAGTTCGAAGGCCAGACGGGGGTGATGAACGCACTGGCCCATGATCTCGGAGTGATACCGGCCTACACCCAGCGAATCGACCAGACCTCTTCGTCCGGTGGGGCGGGAATCTACGAGGCGTGGCAGTCGATTGCCTCAGGAGTCAGCGAGATGACGCTGTTGGTCGGTGGCGAGAAGATGACCCACAAGACCACGGGCGAGTCAACCGATATCATCGCCTCCTGTACCCACCCAGAGGAGTACAAACACGGCGTGACGCTGCCGTCATTCGCCGGGATGACGGCCCGGAACTACCTCGAACGGTTCGACGCACCGCGGGAGTCGCTGGCCCGGGTCGCGGTCAAGAATCACAGGAACGGCGTCGACAACCCGAAAGCGCAGTTCCAGAAAGAGATCGACATCGAGACGGCTCTGGAGTCACCAATCATCGCTGATCCGCTCCGGTTGTACGACTTCTGTCCTATCACGGACGGGAGCGCGGCGATGATGTTTACGACCGAAGAACGGGCGCAAGAGATCACCGACGAGTATGCCATCGTCTCTGGCGTCGGCGGCGCAACGGACACACACGTCGTCCACGAACGTGATGACCCAACCGTGATGGGCGGCGTCGTCGAATCGAGTAAGCAAGCCTACGAGATGGCCGGCGTCGGACCCGATGATCTCGATGTGGCAGAACTTCACGACATGTTCACAATCCTTGAATTCCTCCAACTGGAGGGCATCGGTGTTGCGGACCACGGTGCCGCGTGGGAACTGGCGATGGACGGCGTCACTGCAAAAGACGGCGGCCTCCCGATCAACACCTCCGGGGGACTCAAGTCGAAAGGCCACCCGCTGGGGGCGAGCGGCGTTGCACAGGGCGTCGAGATATACGAACAGCTCGTCGGTGAGGCTGGTCCGCGACAAGTCGAAGCCGACACTGCACTGGCCTGTAACGTCGGCGGCTTTGGAAATTGTGTCATCACTACCATCATGGAGGCTGCAAAATGACCCTGGAAGCTGGCAAGTGTCCTAACGGGCACGTCTCGTATCCCACGCACCCTCGTTGTCGGAAATGTGGTGAACCGCAAACGGAGACGCTCGACCTCTCGGACCGGACCGGGAAGGTCGTTACGTGGACTCACTCCACGGCGACCCCGCCGGGCGTCCGCCAGCCGAACACGATGGCAATCGTCGAGTTCGAAGTAGACGGCCAGGCCGTCCGCGCGCTCGGGCAGGTAACCACCGACGACATCGAGACCGGTGATGTGGTCGAACCGGTGTATGTCGAAGAACTACGCGACCCAGAAGTTGGGATCAAAGCCCCCGAAAGTCAGTCCTGGGACGGCTATCGCTGGGACCCTGTGTAGTATTAGGGGTCCGGTGTAGCGACTCACTCGTGTCGTCTTTTTTACCACATGTCGCCTTGCCAGACCCAAATCGTTTGACGATAGCGTGCGATTAGTTATCATGGTTGACGCACGCGAATACCACGAGCAGACGAAACATTCTCCGGAACGCGTCCGCGCCGACACGTTCTCACTCGATTTCGAGAACAAGCCGCGACCGTACAAGGTGTACGAGGGGCTGTCACAGATCTCGCTCGAAGAGTTGCGATACTCAGCCGACGAACCGGCACTGTCTGCGATTACTACCCCGCCACCCGAATCACGTGTGGATGTTGGTTCGCCATCGAACGGTGTCGGTTCGTCATCGAACGGTGTCGGTTCGTCATCGGTCGATACCCAGTCGCCGTCAGTCGACACCCAGACACTCCAAACGCTCTGCCACTATGCGACGGGTGTAACTAAGACGCTGAAAATCCGCGGCAGGCAAACGCGTTTTCGGGCCGCTTCCTGTACGGGGAAACTCTATCACATCGATCTCTATGCCGTCACCGGTGCTGTCGATGGACTCGACCCCGGCGTCTACCACTTCGATCCGGAGTCCGAATCGTTCGACGTTCTTCGGGCGGGCGACTACCGTGGTGTGCTCGCACAGATGACAGACGACCTCCCGGCGGTTGCGAACGCACCAGTGACGTTCATCGCCACCTCCCAGTGGTGGCGCAATGCCTGGAAGTATCGCGACCGAACGTACCGTCACGCATTCTGGGATTCCGGGACGATTCTCGCTAATTTGCTGGCTGTTGCATCTGCTCTCGGTTATCGGTCGGTAGTTGTCTCCGGTTTCGCAGACAAACCCGTGACACGTCTTCTCGGTATCGACCCCGCGGAAGAAGCCCCGCTCGAACTTATTCCGGTCGGGTCTGGAGATCCAGCCCCGGATGCACAGGCCATCGAGCATATCGACCCCGACGAAGAACCACTGTCGGACCACGTTGTCGGCTATCCACTCGTCTCTGACGCCTGGCGACAGAGCAAACTCGGAGATAACGAGGAAGTCCGTGCCTGGCGTGAGCAATTCGTCGACGTAGGCGACCACGTGTTCGGAACACACGACCAAGGCGACGGCCAACTGGTCACACTCAACCCCGTTGACACTGAGACCGCATCCAGTCGTCCGGTCACGACAACCATCGAACGTCGCGGGTCGTTGCGCGAATACAGCCACGATACCATTAGCGACCGTAAATTCGCCACGGTCCTCGATCGGGCACTCGGAGAGGTACCAACCGATTGTGACGAGGACGTTTCGCACCTGGTGGATTACTACTGCCTCGTCCATGCTGTCGATAGCATCCCGAGCGGGGCGTACCAATATCATCCCAAACGAAACGTCCTCGAACGCCTCGGTGAAACCAGCCGTCAAACCGCTGGCCACCTCGCACTCGACCAAGGAGTAGTCGGCGATGCCGCTGCGAACGTGTACACCATGGCGGATGTCGACTCGATTGTCAACCAAGTCGGTAACCGTGGCTACCGGCTGGCACAACTCCTCGGTGGTATGAGCCTTGGGCGACTCTATCTCGCTACCTACGCTCATCGAACACTGGGTGGGCGAGGGTTCACGTTCTACGACGACCTCGTAACCGAGCATCTCTCGCCACGCGCAGCGAACCAGACGCCGATGACGCTCTTCGCATTCGGAAAGTCCAGTAAATGATTCGGAGGAGATAGCTAGGTCGTCAAGACTGTCTCGTGTTGGTCGCTCCTATTCTCGTGCCGCTCTTGTATCTACTCTCGTATCTATCCTCGTATCCATCCTGCTCGTCTAGTGCCGCGGTGCCGTCTGACACTTGTCAGGCCCCACTGTTTCCACTAATATGCTTACATGACGAGACGGCACTGTCGCAACCCCCACTCTCCCCCCACTATTTCCAGTAAAACCGAGAGAAACGGTCTGCTAAGTTATCGCTGAGATTAGTTTCAGTACTAGCCACCACCTCACAAAACTTGCACTAGCTATCCTACGGACCAATTCGGACCATACATATATAAATCTTCCCAAAATTTATTGTTTACTCTAAGCACATGACTCACTTTCGTGGCCCTTTACTGGAAATAGTGGGGAGGGGGTGTTGCGTCATATTCGATTATTCAAACTCGACACCGTCGGGCGGTTCTACTTGCACACCATTTTACTGGAAACAGCGGTGTGTCTCTAGTATATAAAGAATCGTTTACTGGAAATACTGGAACCCACTGGTCTACTCTCACGTGATGTCTTGGTTCTTGGGCAACAGAGGTTTACTGGAAATGGTGGGGTGTCTCCCCACCGTCGTGTTCCGAATCATTTACTGGAAATAGTGGGGTTGGTCTCTCGCTGGGGATCTCACCCTCCCCTGACACCAGCACCGTAACAACCTCCACAACTTGCTCGCGATATACTGGAAACAACGGGGTCAAATACGAATAGTGGAACCATCGCTCAGTGGTGGTTATACTGGAAATAGTGGAAACGGTGGTCGAAACAATTATAATTTAATACTGAATCAGTTGACCACAACATGGCTCCTCGATTTCAGCCGGACGATACGCTCTATAAGCGACGGAATACGCTTAAGGTCGAGTATGTACCGGACGACATCGTTGGGCGAGATAACGAGATCGAGGAGTACGAAGCAGCCCTACAACCAATCATCAATGGTGAGTACCCCGATAACATCTTCATCTATGGCAAGACCGGTGTGGGGAAGACCGCGGTCACGAATTTCTTGCTCAACGAACTCCGGGAGTCGGCGGAACACTTCGGCGTTGATCTCTCCGTTATCTCGCTCAACTGTGATGGTCTCAGTACGAGTTACCAGGCTGCAATTAGTCTGGTCAATAACCTTCGAGAACCCGAACATCACATCGCCGAAACCGGTCATCCGCAGTCCAAGGTCTATCGCTTGCTCTGGGATGAGTTGAATAAACTCTCTGGGACCGTTATCATCGTTCTCGACGAGATCGACCACATCACGGACGACACGTTCCTCTACCAGATCACGCGCGCGGACAACAACGGGTACATCGACAATATTCAGCTCGGTCTCATTGGCATCAGTAACGACTCGACGTTTCGAGAGCAACTCGACGCAAAAGTCCAGTCGTCACTTTGTGAGACTGAGATTTCGTTTCCTCCGTATGGCACCGAGGAACTCCAGAAAGTCCTCGAACAGCGGGCCGATATTGCGTTCCACGAGAATGCAATCGAAGACGGGGTAATCTCGTTGTGCGCTGCACTCGGTCGACAGGACGGTGGTGACGCCCGACGAGCAATCACACTGCTCCGGAAAGCAGGCGATCTCGCTCGCGCGGAGAACGCAGAGACAGTGACGACTGACCATGTCGAACGAGCCCAGGAAAAACTCGAAGCGCAACAGAGTATGGATATCATGCGCGACCTCACCGAACACGAGCAACTCACGCTCTATGCGTTGACGACGCTCGCCGCCGAAAGCGCCACTCCCGCCCGCTCGCGTGTTGTCTACCAGCGCTACAAAGAACTCTGTGATTTCAAGGGCCGAGACCCTCGAACAGCCCGTCGAATGCGCAGTTTTCTCTCCGATTTCGAGATTCTCAACCTTACGCTCTCCCACATGGAACATCGTGGTCAGGACGGTGGAACGTACCGTGAACACGAACTCAACCGCGATATCGCAACTGTCGTCGATGCACTCCAGACGATTATCAGCGAGTTCGGAGCCCACCGAAGTATCATCGAATACCTCCCCGACTCCGGCGAAGACTTCGCAGCGATGTAG